>JAGPEG010000030.1 GCA_018057165.1 Tabrizicola sp. | reverse complement strand
CCGGAAGGCCACGTTCAGCACGCCTTCCTGCGGTTCCGACAGTTCCAGAAGGCGCGACAGCAGCAGCGGCCCCATCTCGGCAACCGTCGCGCGCACCGGATGGCCCTTCTCGCCGAAGAGGTCCCAGAAGATCACCGGAAACGCCCGGTATTGCAGGTCGAATCCGATCTGCGCCGAGCGTTTGGTGAAGGCCTCGTGCAGCTTGCCGTCCGCCGAGCCCGAAACTGCGATCCCCGCAAGGTCGCCCTTCACATCCGCCATGAACACCGGCACACCCGAGGCCGAAAAGCCCTCGGCCAGCACCTGCAATGTCACCGTCTTGCCTGTCCCCGTGGCCCCCGCGATCAGCCCGTGCCGGTTGCCGTATTTCAGCAAAAGCCGCTGTGGCGCGCCGTAACCCTCGCCGCCACCGCCCACGAAAATGCTGTCCGCTGCTATCGCCTGTTCCGTCACGTTCGCCCCTCACAACTGTGGGTTGAGCCGCCCATGTGGCCCATCTCCCGCCACCAATCGCCCCAACCATACAGGGATAACTTCGCAGTGCCAGACTCAAGAGGTCAGACCCGGCGCTCTGTCGGGGCTGACGGTGATTTCCTCCCTGTCACCTGGCCGCGCCCTTGAAAAGGCGCGGTTTTTTCTGCTTTGTTCCGCAAAAGAACCCGTTGACGGGGCGGATTTTCCACCGTAGCGTCCCTGTTCATGAAGTCGGCCAGTCCGACAGGGAGCAAAAAAAATATCCGAAAAGGGCCGGTTTCCCCGGCCCTTTTTCATTGCTCCGCCGTCTTCGGGCAGAAGCCCGCCAGACACGTTTTTCTCACCTGACTTAGGGCAAGCCCCATGCTAGAGACCCGCCAACAATCGACCGACCAAAGGACATGTCGAAGATGGCAAAGACCACGAGCACCGCACTTGCCCTGATCCTCGCGCTGACCACAGCACCCGTGATGGCGCAGACGACCGAGGAAGCTGCCCCGGCAGCAGACGCCGCAACCACCCCCCCCGAATACCCCACGGGTCAGGAAGTGGGGGCCCCCGCCGACGGTCCGGGCAGCAGCTACACCGCTGCCACTTTCGAGACCTGGGAGCAGAAATGCGTCCGCACCGAAATTGGTGTCGACCCCTGCCAGCTCTATCTTCTCCTGAAGGACAAGACCGGCAACTCGGTGGCCGAGTTCACCATCTTCAACCTGCCGAAGGGTTCGGAAGGGCCTGCCGTCGCCGGCGCCACCTTCGTCGCACCGCTGGAAACCCTGCTGCCCACCGGCATGACCATGCAAATCGACGGCGGCAAGGGCAAGGCCTACCCCTTCACCTTCTGCACCCAGATCGGCTGCGTCGCCCGCATCGGCTTCACCGCCGAAGAGATCACGGCGCTGAAATCGGGCGGGAATGGTGTCATCACCATCGTTCCCTTCGTCGCGCCCAACGAGAAGGTCGAGCTGACCCTGTCGCTCAAGGGCTTCACCGCTGGCTATGATGCCGTGGTCGTCGCGAATGACAAGGCCGATGCCGCCGCTGTCGCGAAAGGCGGCGAAGCCGCTCCGGCGGATGGCGCTGCACCCGCCGAACCGGCCGCACCCGCCGCTCCCTGATCATGGGATGATCGGGCGCGGGCCCTGACAGTCAGGCCGATCCGCAAGGGTCGGCCGCTTTCGTTCAGGCCCGCCGGAACGCCAATACCGCGTTCAGCCCCCCAAAGGCGAAGGCGTTCGACAAGACCGCCTCGACCCGCACCGCACGCGCAACGCCAGTCACGACATCCAGCGGACAGTCCGGATCGGCGGCCTCGAAGCCCAGCGTCGGTGGCAGCAGGCCTTCGCGCAAAGCCTGCACGCAGGCGATGGCTTCCAGCGCCCCGGTCGCCCCGATGGCATGGCCATGCATCGACTTGGTCGACGACACCGGAGGAGCGTCCCTGCCGCAAACCTCCAGCACCGCGGCACTTTCCGCCCGGTCATTGGCCAGCGTCCCGGTGCCATGCGCGTTGACATAGCCCAGATCGCGCTGCCCGATCCCCGCATCCCGCAGCGCCAGTTGCATTGCCTGCACCGCCCCCGCAACATTCGGCGCGACGATATCCCCGGCATCCGCCGTCATCCCGAACCCCGCAACCTCGGCCAGCACCCTTGCCCCGCGCGCACGGGCATGCTCTTCCGCCTCGAAGACCAGCACCCCGGCCCCGTCGCCGATCACCATGCCCTTGCGACCCAGCGAGAACGGCCGACAGGCATCGGGCGCCAGCACGCGCAGCCCTTCCCAGGCCTTCACCCCCCCGAAGCACAGCATCGCCTCGGCCCCACCGGTCAGCATCACATCCGCCGCGCCGGCCCGGATTTGCTGCAAAGCCAGCCCCATCGCGTGATTGGCACTGGCGCAGGCCGAGGACACCGCCAGCACCGGCCCGGTCAACCCATGCCGGATGGAGAGATGCGAGGCCGGGGCGTTCAGCATCAACCGGGGCACCACCAGCGGCGAGACCCGGTTCTTCCCCTCGGCAAAGACCGCGCGGTAGCTGTCCTCCCAGGTCTGGATACCGCCCGCCGCCGTGCCCAGGATCACCCCGCCGCGCGGCCCGATCCCCTCGGGCAGCCCCGCCATCGCCACCGCCTCGGCCCCGGCGACCAGCGCATATTGCGTGACCCGGTCGTAAAGCGGCAGGTCCCGCACGGCAAACCGCGCCTCGGGCCGCCAGTCCCGCACCTCTGCCCCGATGCGGATTGACAGTCTGTCCGCGTCCCGAAATCCCAGGGGTTCGATACCGCAGCGCCCCTCGCGAAACGCCTGAAAGGTGCCGGGAATATCCTGCGCAAGCGCGTTCACCGTGCCGATGCCGGTGATGACGACCCGCCTCATGGTTTCCGGGCGATCAGCGCCTCGACATCCCGGACGACACTGCCCACGGTCGAGAAATCGAACTCCGGCCGGTCCGGCGCATTGGCGTTGAACGGGATATGGATGCCGAAGCATTCCTCGATGGCGAAGATCGCCTCGACCTTGCCCAGCGAATCCAGTCCCAGATCCTCGATCCGCGCGTCCGGCGCGATCTCGACCGGCGACAGCAGAAGCTGCTTCGCCAGGATCGCGATCACCGCTGCCTCGATCTCGGCCCGCTCCACCTAGTCGCCCCCGGCTCCGGCCCCGCCCTTCTCCAGCGCCGCCACCCGCGCCGCCAGACGCGGCAAGCGGCGCAGCGCCTTCTGCATCTCGACATGGCTTTCCATCTTCACCGCCGGATAGCCCAGCAGCACCCGTCCCGCCGGGGCGTTGGTGAAGATCTTCGTCGCGCCCCCCGCGATCACGTCATTGCCGACGAAGATGTTGTCGTTGACCCCGCATTGCCCCGCCAGCACCACCCGGTCGCCGATCCGGGCCGATCCGGCAATGCCGACCTGCCCGCACAGCAGGCAATCGCGGCCGATCTGCACGTTGTGGCCGATATGGACCAGGTTATCCATCTTCGTCCCCGACCCGATCAACGTATCCCGGATCGTGCCCCGGTCGATGCAGACATTCGCGCCGATTTCCACATCATCCCCGATGGTTACGGCGCCAAGTGAATGTATCCGCGTCCAGGTCTGGTCCTTGATCTCCGCGCGTGAGCCCAGCGTCTCGCGGATCTCCTCGACCCCCGACTTCTCGGGTGTCACGAAGCTGAACCCGTCCGCCCCGATCACCGCGCCCGGCTGGCAGATGAAGCGGTCGCCGATGGTGACGCGCGCGCCGATCCGCGCGCCCTGCAGGATCAGCGCCTCGGCCCCGATCCGAGCGCCCTCGGCAATCGACACATGCGACGCAATCCGCGCGCCGGGTCCTATGATCACCCCGGCCCCGATCACCACGAACGGCCCGATGGCTGCGCTGTCTCCGATCTCTGCCGAAGGCTCCACCACCGCCAGCGGATGCACCCCCGGCATGATCGCCGGGCCGGGATCCATCAGCCGCGTCAGCCCCGCCATCGCCAACCGGCTGCGGGGGGCAAAGATCGCGGCCTTCAACCCCATCGCCCGCCAGTCCGCGCCCGGCCAGACCACTGCCGCCCGTGCCTTGCCCTTGCCGATCCCGTCGGCATAGCGCGGGTCCATCGCCAGCGCCAACTGGTCAGGCCCCGCCGCCTGCGGCTCGGACGCGCCCGTCACCACCAGCGCAAGATCGCCCTCGGCCTCGGCCCCGAGCGCCTTCGCGATATCCCCGATCCTGTGGCCCATGGCTCCCCCGGCAGCACCCTGCCAAAGACTTAGCCCTGAACGCCCGCCAGTTCCACCCCGGCAGACTGCAACGCGTCCCACAATACCGCATCCCGCCCATAGACATCACGGCGATAGCTCATCCGCCCCTTCGCGTCGGGATAGGCGGTGAAATAGACCAGATGCACCGGCAAGGACTGCTTCAGCTTCACCGTCGTCTCGCGCCCCGTCTCCAGCGCCGCTTCGAACTCGGCCTCGGCATTGTCGGTCTGCCAGGACAACAGCTCATGCGCGAGGTCGAACGGGTCCGCCACCCGGATGCAGCCATGGCTGTAGGCCCGCACTTCCTTGTCGAACAAGGATTTCGACGGCGTGTCATGCAGATAGATGTTGTACTGGTTCGGGAACATGAACTTCACCTTCCCCAGCGCATTCCCGTCCGAGGGCGGCTGACGCAGCGCGAAGGGGAAGGTGCGCGCATTGTAGGCCGCAAAGTTGACCGACCCGCGCGACACCACCCGACCGCGTCCGTCGATCACCTGCAAATGCCCGACCGCATTGGGGTTCTGCTGCAAAAGCGGCAGGTATTCCTTGACGATGATCGACCGCGGCACCCCCCAGGAGGGGTTGATCACCATATGCTCCATCTCGTCCGAGAATTCGGGCGACCGCTGGTCCGGCACGTTCTTCCCGATCACCACCCGCGTCTCGAAGATGGTCTTGCCGCCGTCGATGATCTTCGCGCGGAAATCGGGCAGGTTCACCCAGACATGCTTCACCTCGCGGTCGATGTGCATCCAGCGTTCCCGCTCCATCGCCACGATCACCGATTCCAGCCGTGCTTCCGGCCCGATATTGATCTCGGCCACCGTGCCCTCGCCCGCAGCCCCGTCCGGGGTCAGGCCGTGGGTCAGCTGGAACGCCGTCACCGCCGCCAGAAGGCTGCGGTCGTAAGAGGCAACCGCCGTCGGTGCCAGGTATCCCATCCGCACCAGCCGGTCGCGCAGCGCGATCACCGCAGGGCCGGTGTCGCCCGGCAGCACCGAGCCCGCCGGCACCGTTTCGCCCCAGCCGCCCGCCGCGATCTGCGCCTCCAGCCCCAGCTTCGCCTTCATCAGTTGCAGATACTGTACCGACTTCGGCTCCAGCCAGGCCAGAACCGCCTCGGGATCACCCTTGGCAATGCGCGACAGCAGCACCTGCGGCTCGATCACGTTGATCTCGCGCACGATGCCCGCATCCACCTCTTTCGGCACCAAAGCACCCGATGTCAGGTCATGCGCCCAGGCGAGGTAGGCCCGCGTCATCGCCACTTCCACCCGGCCGCGGTCGCCTTCGGTTTCCGCCGCACGCAGCTCACGCACCAGCGCCGCCACATCATAGCGGGCGACCGGCAGGCCATGGTCCTTTGCCGTCGACAAGGCCGCCAGAAGTGCCGCGCGCCGCGCCGCGTCATCCGCCCCGGTCCACAGCGTGTCGTAGCCCGTGCTGCGGTACCAGTCGGCAATCGCCGCCTCGGACGAGGCACTGGCAGCAAGCGACTGGGTGAAGGAGGTGCTCTCGGCCTGGGCGGCAGGGGCAAGGCTCTGGGCCAGGACAAGCGACAGTGACACAAATGCCGGACGGAAGGGCAGATTACGCAGGACGGGGAAAAGCATTCGGCCCTCTATCTCAATATCTTGCAGCTCTCGTGCCATGTTTTCGCAGGTCTGCAAGCCCTGTCCATTCACAAAGCTGAATCCGCGGAATCTGCCGAAGAACTGTGTCCCCTTTGGCAACAGTCACCACTGAAACCGATGCAGATGCACAACACAGGCGGCCTTTCGCGGGCGTTCAGCAAAAATTTGCCGATTGAGGTTGTGCTGCCCGTCAGCGGAACAATCGGCGCTTGGGCTTCGATTCGACTTGTGCAATAACGACGCAGCACTTGGGGAAGAAGTTGCACAAACGCTGCGAAACGGCAGTCGAAGACAGCACGGGGACAGACGTTAGAATGACGGACCTTCAGCTTGACAGCGTCTCTCGGCGCGGACTTCTTGGTGTGTTCGCTGCGACGGCACTGGTGGCAGCACCGACCTACAGCAACGCATTCGGGCTCCTCAAAGGGGCAGGCGACATCCGCAGAATCCGCATGTATTCCGGTCGCACCGGCGAAAGCCTTGACACGATCTACTGGATCGAAGGCGAATACATCCCGGAAGTGATCAAGGAAATCAACAACTTCATGCGCGACTGGCGCACGGACGACGTCGTGAAGATGGATCCGCGCAATTTCGACATCATGGCCGCAGCGCATCGCCTGATGGATGTCAGCGAACCCTACATGCTCCTGTCCGGCTATCGCTCGCCGAAGACCAACGCCATGCTGCGGTCGCATTCCAGGGGCGTGGCCAAGAATTCTCTGCACATGAAGGGCCAGGCGGCCGATCTCCGGCTGCAATCGCGCTCGGTCGGGCAGATGGCCAAGGCGGCTGCGGCCTGCTCGGCGGGTGGCGTCGGCAAATATTCGCGCTCGAACTTCGTCCATATGGATTGCGGCCCGGTTCGCAGCTGGGGCGGCTAAAGTCGAAGCCATCGATGAAATGAGGCGCCTTAGGGCGCCTTTTTCGTTTGGGTCCTAGCGATCCGACCTCTGCCATCCCGCAAAGGCAGAAGGCCGGGGCACGGCACTTATCCCAGCGGCCCCGCCTCTGGATCAGGCGCGCCTGCCCCGCCCGCAACCTCACGCCCCCGGTAGCCCATCGCCACCACGAATTTCTCCGAACTGTCGGCCCGGCTGGCCGGTGGCTTCACATTCGCCACCTTGCGGAAGTTGCGCTTCAGCATCGTCTGCATCTCGTTCTCGGCGCCCCCCGCCAGCACCTTGGCGACGAAGGTTCCCCCGTCTTCCAGCACGTCGAAGGCAAAGGCCAGGGCCGCCTCGACCAGCGCCACGATGCGCAAATGGTCCGTCGCCTTGTGCCCCGATGCCGAGGCCGCCATGTCCGACATCACCACATCGGCCCGACCGCCCAGCCAACCTTTCACCAATCCGTCCGCATCATCGGCCAGAAAGTCCAGCTGGTGAATCTCCGCGCCCGAGATCGGCTCCACCTCCTGCAAATCCACGCCCAGTACCGTGCCGACCGGCTTCTTCGGGCTTTGCCCCAGCGCGTTCACCCGTGCCACCGCCACCTGGCACCAGCCCCCCGGCGCACAGCCAAGGTCCACCACGCGCGCGCCCGGCTTCAGGAATCCGTAGCGGTCGTCCAGCTCCAGGATCTTGTAGGCCGCCCGTCCCCGGTAGCCTTCCTTCTTCGCCCGGATGACATAGGGGTCGTTCAGCTGCCGTTCCAGCCACAGGGTCGAGGACAGCTTCCGCCCCTTCGCAGTCTTGACCCGCACCCGCAGCTCGCGCTGCCCGCGACCCGAATTCGGTTTTTCCGTCATGTGTAGGGTCCGTCCGCCAATACGCCATCCGCGCTCATCTGCGCGTAGAGAAGCCCTTCCCTAAGCCCCCTGTCCGCCACCGACAAGCGGTCCGTCGGCCAGATCCGCATCAATGCCTGCAAGATCGCCGCCCCCGACATGATCAGCGCATGGCGGTCGCGCCCGATCCGGGGATCGGTCCGACGCCCCTCCGGCCCCAGCGCCAGATATTCCCGGATCACCAGGTCGATCTGATCGCTGGTCATCTGCAACCCGTCGACCTTGGTCCGGTCATAGCGTTTCAGGTTCAGGAAACTCGCCGCCACCGTCGTCACCGTGCCGCTGGTCCCGATGATCTGGAACCCTTCGCGCGGATTTTCCGCGTTGTAGGGGCTGAAGCTCGCCAGGTTCTCCTCGAAGAACCAGCTCATCAGCGCGAAGCGCGCCGCGTCGTCATCAACGTCGATGAACTGGTCTTTCAGCGTCGCAACCCCCAGCGGCACCGAAATCCAGTCCACCACCCGCGCCACGGCCCCCTCGCCTTGCGCATCGAACCCCATATGCAGCCGCATGATGGCTTTTGGCCGGTCCGCCGGGGCCACCGCGCTCAGGTCGATCCACACCAGCTCGGTCGAGCCGCCGCCGATATCCACCACCAGAAGCTGCTCGGTCGAGGGATTGACGAGCGGCCCGCAGGAAATCACCGCCAGCCGCGCCTCTTCTTCGGGGGCGATGATCTCCAGCGCCAGCCCGGTCTCGCGCCGCACCTGGCGGATGAACTCCTTCGCGTTGCGCGCCCGGCGGCAGGCCTCGGTCGCCACCAGCCGCATCCGCGCGACGCCATGCTTGTCGATCTTGCGCTCGCAGATCCGCAGGGCCTGGATCGTGCGGCCCATCGACGACCGCGACAAACGGCCCGTGGCTTCAAGCCCGACGCCAAGCTGCACCGTTTTCGAGAAGCTGTCGATGATCGTGAACTGACTGCCCAGCGGCTGGGCAATCAGCATCCGGCAACTGTTGGTGCCCAGATCCAGCGCCGCATAAAGCGGCACCGGCCCCGAGCCTTGCAGGGCTGACGGTTCATCCACACGGGAAACACCGGACGGCGTCTCGACCTGCGCGTCTGTCGCGTCCGCCCTACGGGGACGCACGGGCGTCATAACCGCCCTCCATCTGTGGTTGCCCCCAAACTAGTCAGCTTTGGCGGTCCTGACAAGCAGGCAGGGTCGCAAACCGGCGTCGCCCTGGGATGGCGGGTGTTGTCGTTCTGTCCCTATGCACTCCGACCAGCACTCACCCCACACGAAACATTGGCAGCGCCGTCCCGAAACAGGCCCAGGCCCGGTTGCCACAGCGCAGCCGAGCTTTTCCAAGCGCCTTCATCACCATCATGAAGATTTCGACCCTGCGGCCTCCTTACCCGGCTCCCCCCGCACCGTTATGATGCTGGGGGCTGGACGGGTCGCATCCCGACCTTGCCATGTCGAAAACCGACGCCGGCCGTCGGGGATCGGCCAGTATCAACAGGGTCAACACCGGCAAGGGAATCACACGCATCATGGCCGAAATCACCATCGTCTACTGGCGCGACATCCCCGCGCAGGTCATCGTCGGCAAGAGCCGGCGCGCGGCCAAGGTCCAGCTCTCCGAACGGTTCGAACAGGCCATCGACCGCTGCGCGATGAAGATCGGTGCCAAGGACGCCGACGCCTATCTTGCTGAATGGCGCAAGGTCGTCGTCGCCGATCTGGAAGGCGAACCCGACACCATCGCTTCAGACTATGCCGCCAAGCTGGAAGCCGAATTCGACACCCCTCGCCTGAAATCGCTGATCGACGCCGAAGGCTGGGCCAAGGCCTGAAGCCATCATGACCCTTAAGGAGACCGTCATGGCCCTGTTCAATTTCCGCCGCAAGGAAGAGACCGCCGCCGCAGGCCAGCCGCTCGAGGCCTTCCTGAAGGGCTACTCGATCGAGGTCATGCCCCGCACCGCCGAAAAGGTGGACAGCTTCCGCGACCTCCTGCCGAAAGGCACCCGCGTCTACATCGCCCATATCGACGGCACGCCCATCGAGGACATGGTGGCGACGGCCAAGCGCATCGGGGCCGAAGGCTTCGACGTGATGCCACACTTCCCCGCGCGCATCATCAAGGACAAGGCCACGCTGACCAACTGGGTCGCGGCCTACAAGGAGGTCGGCGTCCAGCAGGGCCTCCTCCTCGCCGGTGGCGTCAGCACCCCCGTCGGCGACTATGCCACCTCGATGCAACTCCTTGAATCCGGCGCCTTCGACGGCTTCAAACGCCTGCACGTCGCCGGCCACCCGGAAGGCAACAAGGACATCGACCCCGACGGCTCCGACCGCATGGTCATGGAAGCCGCCCGCTGGAAATCCGCCTTCATGGACCGCACCGACGCGCAAATGGCGATGGCCACGCAGTTCTGCTTCGAGGCCCAGCCCGTCATCGACTGGGTCAACCGCCTGACCGCCGAAGGCATCAAACTCCCCGTCCACATCGGCATCGCCGGTCCCGCCAAGCTGCAAACCCTTATCAAGTTCGCCATCGCCTGCGGCGTCGGCCCCTCGCTCCGCGTCCTGCAGAAACGCGCGATGGACGTGACCAAGCTTCTCCTGCCCTATGAACCGACCGACGTCCTCGAAGGCCTCGCCACCCACAAGGCCGCGAACCCCGGCTTCGGCATCGAGCAGGTCCACTTCTTCCCCCTCGGCGGCATCAAGACCAATGCCCAGTGGGTCACCGAAAACGGCGGCGCCTCGGGCGTTCCCGCCTCCGCCACCGCCTAAGGAACAGGTTTAAGAATGACTCGCACTGTCGTTGAATCGAAAACGAAAACCGTCATCATCGGCTTTGACGAGCCCTTCGCCGTGATCGGCGAACGCATCAACCCCACCGGTCGCAAGAAGCTTGCCGCCGAGATGGAGGCCGACAATTTCGACACCGTGATCAAGGACGCGCTGGAACAGGTGGCCTGCGGCGCGACGATCCTTGATGTGAACTCGGGTGCGGTCTTTACCAACAAGATGGCGATCGACCCACGCTACGCCGACAACAACTTCGTCGAGCCGCCGCTGATGAAGCAGCTGATCGAGATCATCCAGCAGACCGTCGACGTGCCCCTCTGCATCGACTCGTCGGTCCCCGGCGCGCTGGAAGCCGGGCTGATGGCCTGCGAAGGTCGTCCGCTCCTGAACTCCGTCACCGGGGAAGAGGAACGCCTGGAACTCGTCCTGCCGCTGGTCAAGAAATACAACGTGCCGGTCGTCGCCATCTCCAACGACGACACCGGCATCTCCCAGGACCCCGACGTCCGCTTTGCCGTGGCGAAGAAGATCGTCGAACGCGCTGCCGACCACGGCATCCCCGCCCATGACATCGTGGTCGACCCGCTGGTCATGCCGGTCGGCGCGATGGGGTCTGCGGGCCAGCAGGTCTTCGCCCTCGTCCGCCGCCTGCGCGAAGAATTGGGCGTCAACACCACCTGCGGCGCCTCGAACATCAGCTTCGGCTTGCCCCACCGCCACGGCATCAACGGCGCCTTCCTGCCCATGGCCATCGGCGCAGGCATGACGAGCGCGATCATGAACCCGGTCCGCCAGCAGGAGATGGAGGCGATCCGCGCCGCCAACTTCCTGATGAACCACGACGCGAACGGCGGGGAGTGGATCCGCTTCGCCAAGGTGCTGGAAGCGGTGGAAGGCGGCATGACCTTCGCCGAAGCCTCCGCCGCCGCCGTACAGGCTGCCGGTGGGCGGAGGGGCGGGCGGCGCGGTCGGGCGTAAGGCATCCGGGACTGCCCTCTCGCGCGTCGAGGGGGCAGTCCTCCCAATTCCAGTGTCTGTCCTCAAATATCCCCGCCGGAGACGCCTCCGAGCGGTTTTGCGTCCTTCACGCGAAATCGAGAGACAAAGGGACATCGCGCGTCAGCGCTCAATTCGAAAACCACCCCGCACCCACGCAGCCGTCACCTTTCCGTCACCGCCCCCGGCCCCCGTTGAAACTGCCCGCGAAGCTTGGCACCCTTCGCCCATGCGCCCCGGCCCTGCCCTCCTCCTCGCCCTCTGCCTCGCGACCCTTCCCGCAAGAGGCTCCAGCGCCCAGCCCCTCCTCGACCCCAGTACCGTATTGGAAACCGGCGTCGAGATCGCTGCCACCGCCCTTGCCAACGCGCTGGTCGCCTCGCGCGATGCCGCCTGGGAACAGGGCACCCAGCCGATACCGCCGCAGATCCGCGAAGCGCTTCTGCACTGGTATCCCGCCGACCTCCTCGACAGCGTCGAATACCGGATCGGCGCGGCCGAGGACGCCAGCCTCCAGTCCCTCTCGATGCGCTACAGCGACGCCACCGCCGTCACCGTGATCGACACCATCATCTTCGACGACGCCAGGGACGCACAGAACAACGTCGCGCTCTGGGGCCACGAGATGAAGCACGTCGAGCAGTTCCGCAACTGGGGCCTGATGAAATTCGCCCGTCGTTACGTCCGCGACCATGAGGCGGTGGAGCGCGAGGCCTATGCCATCGGGGCGGAGATCAAGGCGGTATATGGCGGCGGGTAGTGTGCGTGATTTCACGCACCATCTTCCCAGACCCGATCCTTAACCCCACCCTAACGGAAATGATCAACTAATTGTAATTACGAAGATATATGAAAATGTCCACCGTGGACACTACCCCGCCACCGCCCGCAGACTGGCCGCCCTTGCGGCCGGAACCCGGTCCACCTCGACGCAGGTGAAGACATGCAGCGTGTCCAGTTCCCAGTCCACCACCGCGTGATCCGACACCCAGCCCCCCATCCCCAGATAGGTCCGCAACAAGGGCGGCAACCCGGACAGCGCGGCCCTCCGGTCCGTCACCGGCCCCGCCAGCGAAGGATACTCCACCACCTCCGCCGCCTTCCGTCCCGGCAGGTGGTCGGCAGGCCCGATGAACCCCTCCGCCAGCAGCGAAAGTCCCGCCTGGTGCCGCGTCCAGTCTGCCCCCCGGAACGACGAGCAGCCCAGGATCAACCCCGCCTGCCCCTCGTCCACCACCCGCGTCATCGCCCCCCAGGCCAGCCGCAGCACGTCGGGATGCACCCCTCCCCCCGCCACGCAGAACCGCCCCATCTCGGCGATGGGCTTCGCATAGCCCGACAGCGGCGCCACATCGTAGAACCGCGCCGCGTAGCCCTGGTCCAGCCCCGCCCCCCAGCCGAACAGCATGGCCCGGAAATAGGCCAGCAGCCCCCCCTCCGGCCCTTCGACCATGACATGCGCCGAGAGCGCGTCCTGCGCATCTTCCTCCATCCCCGTCGCGCGCGGGAAGGCCGCGCGGCGGAAGGCCATCACCCGGCCCATATCCGCCGTCCCCTCGGCCAGCCGTGCGACCATCCCGCCCTTCGCCAGTGGCTCCACACCCTTTTCCCCCGCCTCGTCACGTCCTATCTATCACATATCCGAACGGGAGACGCAGCATGGACAAGATCAAGAAGACCGATGCCGAATGGCGGGCCGACCTGTCGGACAGCGCCTACCGGGTGACGCGCCAGCACGGGACAGAGCGTGCCTTCTCGCATCCCGGATTTCCGAAAGAGGCAGGCACGTTCCACTGCGTCTGCTGCGGCGCGGCCCTGTTCGACCAGGAGGACAAGTTCGACTCGGGCTGCGGCTGGCCCAGCTTTACCGCCCCGGTCTCGCCTGCGGCGGTGGAAGAACAGGAAGACCGCAGCCATTTCATGACCCGCACCGAAGTGCATTGCCCGCGCTGCGCCGCCCATCTGGGGCATGTCTTCCCCGACGGCCCGGCCCCAACCGGCCTGCGCTACTGCATCAACGGGGTTGCGCTGACCTTCGATCCGAAGGCGTGACCGGATCAGTCCGCGAGCAGGCTGCCCGCGTCCACCCGGCCGAAATTGCCCAGGATCTGCTGGATGACCGACAGGCCCTTCACGCTGGTCTCGGTCACGCGGCGCGAGATTTCGACCACGCGGCCGTCCTCCAGCCCGTAACGGGCGATATTCTCGACCATGCCCGCCTCATTGAAGGTCACGGCCAGCACCTGACGGTCGATCTCTTTCGGCGCGCGCGGACCGAAATGCTTGTAGCGGCTTTGCACATAGAACCAGCCGACATCATTCAGTAGGCCCGAGGTCGAGGGCCGCCCGATCTTCTGGCCCACGGTGTCGCGCGTGTCCTTGCCGACCTCGACCAGCGCCAGTTCCTCTTCGCTGGGCACATAGCCGTGGTTGCGATAGACCGGAGAACAGGCCGCGACGGACGCCACCAGCGCCAGCATCAGGCCCTGCTTGCGCGACACCTGACAGGCCGCCAGGAACGACCGCGTCAACCGGAAATCTGCCATGCCTGCCCTCATGTCCCGCTCTTGATGCGCATCTGCCGAAGCGGGTTCTTCAAAACCCTTGGCAATCGGGATAACAGACTATCAGCCCCTTGCACAAGAATGGAACGCCGCACTCTGGGCCAGGGGGCGGCACCTCCCGGAAGGCCTGACATGACCGACCCTGCCACCCCCCGCCCGACCCGTTTCCGCACCGGCGGCCTCAGCCCGCGCAAACCGACGCGGTTCCGCTATACTCCCGATGCCGGGGACCGCGCGGCTCTGGCGGCGGACCTTGGCCTCCTCGCGCTTCACAGGCTGGACCTGACCGGCGAAATCCGCCCCACGGGCCGCGACGAACTGGTGCTGGAAGCGACCCTGACCGCTGCAGTGGATCAGGCCTGCAGCATCACGCTCGCCCCCGTCCCCGCCAAACTGTCCGAGACGATCCGCCGCCGCTATGTCGCCGGGCTGGACCTGCCCGAAGGCGACGAGGTGGAAATGCCCGAGGACGACAGCGTCGAGCCGATGCCCGAAATGATCGACCTTGCTGAAATCACTGCCGAGGCGCTGGCCCTGGCCCTGCCGCTTTACCCCCGCGCGCCGGGGGTGGAGTTCGCGCAGGGCCTGCATGCGGCCGATGGCGTCACGCCACTGTCCGACGCCGATCTGAAACCGTTCGCCGGTCTTCAGGGCCTGGCGGCAAAGCTTGCGGGCAAGCGCGAACCGGGGTCGGATCAGGATGCGTGACCTTGCGCGCATGCCCGTGTTGCGCCTGCGAAATGGGGCTTGCGCCGACCGGGAATCCGAGTATGTTCCGCGCCTCATTCAAGCTGTGAAGCAGCATCGGTGATCTATTGCTCGCATGGGCGATAATCGTGCTGAATCGCAAAGGAAATCCGGGGCATGTCCCCACTGCCCGAAGGTTAAGACATGGCTGTCCCGCAGAACCGCACCACGAAATCCCGCCGCAACATGCGTCGCGCGCATGATGCCCTGGTTGCTGCCAACCCGAACGATTGCCCGAACTGTGGCGAGCTGAAGCGTCCGCATCATGTGTGCAGCGCCTGCGGCCACTATGATTCGCGTGAAGTCGTCTCGCTGGCGCGCGAAGTCGACGTCGACGAGGACGCGGCGTAAGTCACGCCCCGCGCTGTTGACCCATGGCCACCGGACCCGAGTCTGCGTCTGTTACGGCCCCAGAGCGCGTAGTCATTTCAGTTGACGCCATGGGTGGCGATCGCGGGCCGGCAGCCATCGTTGCCGGCTTGGTCGATTCCATCGCCCGGCATCCACGCATGGACGTGATTCTGCATGGCGACGAGGCCGCGGTTCGCCCCCTCCTCGCCCGACACCCCGAGCTTGCCTCCCGCGTGACGCTGCGCCATGCCGAGCGTGTGGTGAAAATGGAGGACAAGCCCGCCCAGGTCATGCGCCATGGCCAGGGCACCTCGATGTGGTCGACCATCGACGCGGTCAAGGACGGCGAGGCGGCGGCGGCGGTCTCCTGCGGCAATACCGGCGCGCTGATGGCGGTGTCGATGCTGCGGCTGCGCAAGCTGCCCGGTCTGAACCGCCCGGCGATTGCCAGCCTTTTCCCGACCCCCACCCCCGGCAAGGTGAATGTCATGCTGGACATGGGCGCCGACGTGAAGGCCGATCCCGCCGACCTGTTGCAATACGCCTTCATGGGCGCATCCTATGCCCGCAACGGCCTTGCCGTCACCCGCCCCCGCGTGGGCCTGCTGAATGTCGGCACCGAAGAGCACAAGGGCCGGGCCGAGCTGCAAGAGGCGAATATCCTTTTGTCGCGCAGCGCCGAGGCTGGCAGTTTCGACTATGTCGGCTTCGTCGAGGGCACCGACATCCTGTCCGACCGGGTCGATGTGATCGTGACCGACGGTTTCACCGGCAATGTCGCGCTGAAGGCCATCGAAGGCACCGCCCGGCTGGTCGGCGACCTTCTCCGTCAGACGCTGACCTCGACGCTGTTTGCCAAGCTTGGCGCCCTGCTTGCCCGTCGCGCCCTGAAGCGCCTCCAGGCGCGCATCGACCCGCGCCGGGTGAACGGCGGCGTGTTCCTGGGCCTGAACGGCACTGTCGTCAAATCGCATGGCTCCGCCGATGCCACCGGGGTCGCCGCCGCCATCGGTCTCGCCTACCAGCTTGCCGAAGCCGGGTTCCTCGAACGTCTCGCAGCGCGGGTTGCATCCGCCGAAGCCGCGGGGCAGGATGCGCAAATGGGGGCCGAAACGGCCGGGACCGGAGGCAATCCTTCCGAATGACGATACGCGCCGCAGTCAGGGGCGTCGGGCATTATCTGCCCGACCGTGTCGTCCCCAACTCTGAATTCGTCGCCATCGTCGACACCTCCGACGAATGGATTCGCTCGCGTTCGGGGATCGAACGCCGCCATTTCGCCGCCGAAGGCCAGCTGACCAGCGACCTCGCCACCCGCGCCGCCGAGGCCGCGCTGGCCGATGCCGGGATCGAAGCCAGTGACATCGACGCGATCATCGTCGCGACCTCGACCCCCGACCTGACCTTCCCCTCGGTCGCGACAATGGTGCAGAACGCGCTCGGCATGACCAAGGGCTTCGCCTTCGACGTCCAGGCCGTCTGCGCCGGATTCGTTTACGCCCTGGCCAACGCGAACGCGCTGATCCTGTCGGGCCAGGCCAGCCGGGTGCTTGTCATCGGGGCCGAGACCTTCAGCCGCCTGATGAACTGGAAGGACCGCGGCACCTGCGTCCTGTTCGGCGACGGCGCCGGGGCCGTGGTGCTGGAGGCGGTCGCAGGCCAGGGCACCAACGCCGACCGCGGCATCCTTGCGACCGACCTCAACTCGGACGGGCGCTACAAGGACATCCTTTACGTCGATGGCGGCACCTCGACCGGGACCACCGGGCATCTGGTGATGGAAGGCAAGGAAGTCTTCCGTCATGCCATTGAAAAGCTTGCGGAAACTGCGCATACCGCCTTGGACAAGGCTGGCCTCACGGCGGAAGATGTCGACTGGATTGTGCCGCATCAGGCCAATATCCGCATCATCGAAGGCACCGCGAAACGCATGCAGGTCCCGATGGACCGCGTCGTCGTCACCGTGCAGGACCATGGCAACACTTCGGCCGCCTCGATCCCCCTTGCCCTGTCGGTCGGCAAGGCCCGCGGCCAGATCAAGCCGGGTGATCTGGTCGTCACCGAGGCCATCGGTGGCGGCCTCGCCTGGGGCTCGGTTGTCCTGCGCTGGTAATCGCCTTTAAGGGCGCTTCCCAAGTGCTTGATATTGACTCGTAAATCCATCCGGCCCATCCTCGCGCCACAACAACTCGTGGGGGACGAGATGAGCGAGAAGACCCTGACCCGGATGGACCTTTCCGAAGCCGTGTTTCGCGAAGTGGGCCTCAGCCGCAACGAATCTGCCAATCTCGTCGAAGCGGTCCTGCAACATATGTCCGATGCGCTGGCCCAGGGTGAGACGGTGAAGATCTCGTCCTTCGGCACCTTTTCGGTCCGCGCCAAGACCGCGCGCGTCGGCCGCAACCCCAAGACCGGGGAAGAGGTTCCGATCTCGCCCCGCCGCGTCCTGACCTTCCGCCCCTCGCATCTGATGAAGGATCGCGTGGCCGCCGGGAAGAAGCGGTAAGGCAGCCGACGGATGGACAAGTCGCCCGACGCCTTCCGCACCATCAGCGAAGTTGCCGAGTCGCTTGACACCCCTGCGCATGTGCTGCGCTTCTGGGAAAGCCGATTTCCGCAGATCAAGCCGGTCAAGCGGGCCGGGGGGCGGCGCTATTATCGCCCCTCCGACGTGGCCCTGCTGACCGGGATCAAGCGGCTCTTGCATGACGAGGGCCTGACGATCCGTGGCGTGCAGAAGATCCTGCGTGACCAGGGGGTGCGTCATGTTGCCGGACTGACAGACGATTCGGTCAGCCTTGACGACCTGATCGCCGGGCAAGCGGCCGCACCCGTTGCGCCAGAGACCGAAGTGCCCGAGGCCGGCTTCATCGCCATCGACGATCCCGACCCCGAGCCTGCCCCGGTACCGCCGCCAAGGCCCGCGCGGGCCTCCGTCGAACAAAGCGGGTTGCCGCTTTTCGACCAGCCCTTCGATGCGCCACCCGCCCTTGCCAAGGCTCCGGCCCCCAAGAAACCGACCCTGCGCACCGATGCCACTTTCGCCAGCCTGATCAGGGCTTTGCCGCGTGACAGCTTTGGCGCGAAGCGGCAGAATCTGGCCGATATCGCGCGCAAGATGACGGCGCTTCGCGCCCGGATGGCCGCGCGGGCCGAAGGCGGCAACGGCTGACGCATCCATGCGCTTTCCCGCTTGCCCCGGCCCGGAATATCGCTATGTATCGCCCCGTGTCGGGCCGTAGCGCAGCCTGGTTAGCGCGTCCGTCTGGGGGGCGGGAGGTCGAGAGTTCGAATCTCTCCGGCCCGACCATCGAAAACCCGCCCGCCTGCCAACCGGCAGTGCGGGCGGTTTTATGTCTGGCAGCCAGGGGGACGCCACGATGACATCCGGAGTGTTGCCCGCGCAGGCCCTGCGCCAGTTGATCGCCCAAGGCGCGCTCTCCGCTACTCCCGCCATCCGCGATGACCAGATCCAGCCCGCGAGCCTCGACCTGCGGCTTGGCCCCGTCGCCTACCGTGTCCGCGCCTCGTTTCTGGCCGGGAACGGTCGCCGGGTGCAGGACCGGCTGGACGAATTCACCATGCACGAGATCCGCCTTGATGGCGGCGCGGTGCTGGAAAAGAACTGCGTCTATGTGATTCCCCTGGCCGAACACCTCGCTCTCCCGCCGGGGGTGACGGCAGTGGCCAATGCGAAAAGCTCCTCCGGTCGCCTTGATCTTCTGACCCGCACCATCACCGATGGCGGCACCGAATTCGACCGCATCCCCGAAGGCTACACCGGCCCGCTTTATGCCGAGGTCTGCCCGCGCAGCTTTTCCGTCCTTGTCCGCGCAGGCCAGCGGCTGAACCAGATTCGCTTCCGCCAGGGCCAGGCTGTCCTCAGCGATGCCGAACTGACCGCGCTCCATGCCGCCGAACCGCTGGTCTCGGGCGCGGCTGTCATCTCCGAAGGCCTGGGTTTCTCGGTCGACCTGAAACCCGCCAGCGGCACTCTCGTCGGCTACCGCGCGAAGCCGCATACCGGGGTGGTCGATCTTGACCGCATCGGCCACTACCCCGCCTCCGACTTCTGGGAGGAACTGCATACCCGCGATGGCCGCATCATCCTCGACCCCGGCGCCTTCTACATCCTCGTCAGCCGCGAGGCGGTGACGATCCCGCCCGACTACGCCGCCGAGATGGCCCCCTACCTTGCCATGGTCGGCGAATTCCGGGTGCATTACGCGGGCTTCTTCGACCCCGGCTTCGGCCATGCCGCCGCCGGGGGGGCCGGCTCGCGCGGGGTGCTGGAAGTCCGCTGCCACGAGGCCCCCTTCGTGCTTGAACACGGGCAGGTCGTCGGTCGCCTCGTCTATGAACACATGTCCGAGCGCCCCGAAACCCTCTACGGCGCGGGGATCGCCTCGAACTATCAGGGGCAGGGTCTGAAACTCGCCAAGCAATTCCGGACGCCCTGACGCCGGTTTCGCGCTATGATCGCCCGCGCGAAGACCCCGAGGGAGGGCGTCGATGCGGGTACACTGGGCACCGGCTCTTGGCCTTGCCACGCTGATCGTGGCCCTGCCCGCCCATGCCAATCGCCTGACCTTCGAAGTCTGGCCCGACCCCTCGCCCGATCACATCGTCTCCTGCACTTTCGCTCTCACCGATGGCTGGATCAGCCTGGTGCAAGTGACCGGCGCAGGGATTCCGGGGGCCAGGCCGATGCGCTGGCACGCCTCGCGGGCCGAGGTCGAGGCCCTGTCCAAAGGCCTGCAAGCCCTGGTCGGCGGCGAGCTTGGCTCGGTCAACCCCACCGTCTCGCGCCAGCCACCGGCGCCCTTCCTGTCGGTGACATGGATGACACGGCTCGACGACAGCCTCGCGACCGGGCTTTACATCCAGCCCGGCCTCGCCCTGCCCGTCCCCCTGTCGCAGACGCTTGCCACCCTGGGTCTCGACCGCCCCTGCGGCCTCAGCGCCAGAGCCGTCGAGTGAGCTTCGACACTTCCTTCGCCCGCGCCGCAAGATCGCGTGCCGTCTTCGCCTGCTCGCGGTCTTCCGGTGTCATCTCGGCGTCCGGCTTGCCCCGCCGCGCGGCATAATCCACCCCGACATCCATCGCGTTGCGGATGAACATCTTCGCCAGCATGTTGAAAAGGCCATTCAGGTTCATCCCCGCCTCCTCAATCCTCGAACAACTCGCTCTGCCCGACCTGGGCCTCGTCCTCGTCGTCCCCGGTCGCAGCCTGCCCCGGCAAGGGCCTGCTGTCCAGCAGTCCCGCCGCCCGCAGCTCCTTCAGCCCCGGCAGATCGCGCGCCGATTCCAGCCCGAAATGGTCCAGGAAGCCTTCTGTCACCACGAATGTCACCGGCCTTCCGGGCGTCATCCTGCGGCGTCCCAGCCGGATCCACTCCAGCTCCATCAGCTGGTCCACCGTCCCCCGGCTGACCGCAACCCCCCGGATTTCCTCGATTTCCGTGCGTGTGACCGGCTGGTGATAGGCGATGATCGCCAGCGTCTCGATCGCCGCACGCGACAGCTTCCGCGTCTCCACCGTCTCGCGCCGCATCAGGAATCCCAGATCGGCGGCAGTCCGCATGGCATAGGCGTCGCCCACCCGGACCAGGTTCACCCCCCGCCCCTCATAGCGCCGTTTCAGATGCACCAGCGCCTCGGCCGGGTCCGCGCCATGCGGCATCCGGGCTTCCAGTTCCGCCAGAGTCACGGGTTCCGCGCTGGCAAACAGGATCGCCTCGACCATCCGCTCCTGCTCGCCCATCGGCGGCGCGTCGAAAAGACTGTCCTCGTCCGACACCATCACCCGTCCCTCCGCCGCAGCTCGATGGGGGCAAAGGTCTCGCCCTGCCGCAAAGTCACCTGCCCCCGCTTCGCCATCTCCAGCACCGCCGCGAAATGCGCCGCCAGCGAGGATCGCCGCGCCATCGGTGTGCCGTCCCAGCCCTCGGGCAGGAAGCTCACCAGCGTCGCCCAGTCCCCGACATAGCCGATCAGCCCGCGCAGCCGCTCCAGCGCCTGTTCCATCGTATAGACATGTTCGCGGTCCAGCACGAAG
>JAGPEG010000029.1 GCA_018057165.1 Tabrizicola sp. | reverse complement strand
CCACCAACCCCGCAGCCTTCGCGGCCCCTGCGTCGATGTGGTTGTAGCCCACACCGAAGTTCGCAAGGATCTTCGCGCGGGGAGCGGAAACGTCCGCGAAAACATCGGGTTGGAAGCGGTCCCCCAGCGTGGGCAGCACCGCGTCATAGTCGCGCAGCGCGGCCCGCAACTCCTCCGGCGACAGCACTTCGGTCCGGTCGCGCAGCGTCACGTCAAAACGGGTGCGGGCAGCTTCCAGCACCCGGTCGGGCAGGCGGCGGGTGATCAGAAGCCTTTGCATCAGAACAGTTTTCCTCCCAGCGGAACCTCATGCCCCGGCCCGATCAGCACGACCTGACCCTCCTCGTCGGGGACCCCCAGCACCAGAACCTCGGACATCACCGGCCCGATCTGCCGGGCTGGGAAGTTCACCACCGCCAGCACCTGCCGACCTATCAGTTGCTCAAGGGTATAGTGTTTCGTGATCTGCGCCGAGGAGCGTTTCTCGCCAATCTCCGGCCCGAAATCGACCCAGAGCCTGTAGGCCGGTTTCCGCGCCTCCGGAAACGGTTCGGCGCGGGTGATGCGCCCGACGCGAATGTCGACCTTGTCGAAATCGGCATAGGTGATGGTCATTTCCCCAGCTCCCGCCCCCGGTCGGCAGCGGCCTTCACCGCGCGCTTCAGCAACGCCGGGAAGCCGGTTTCCGCATCCATCAGCACCCCCAGCGCCGCCGCCGTGGTCCCGCCGGGCGAGGTCACGTTGATCCTGAGTTGTGCAGCAGTTTCAGGGCTTTGGAAGGCCAGTTCCCCCGCCCCGCAGACCGTGGCGCGCGCCAGTTTCATGGCCACATCGGCAGGCAGCCCCTCGGCCTCGCCTGCCGCTGCCATCGTCTCGATCAGGTGGAAGACGTAAGCCGGACCCGAGCCGGAGACGGCGGTCACCGCGTCGATCTGGTCTTCGCCCGACAGGTCCACCACCTGCCCGACGGCAGCCATCAGATCACGGGCCAAGGCGAAATCGGCGTCCGTCACATGGGAATTTCGGCAAATCGCGGTGATCCCCCGGCCCACCATCGCGGGCGTGTTCGGCATGGTGCGGACGATGGGGGTACGGGTTCCAAGCGCGTCCTCGAAACTGGCAATTGTGGTCCCGGCTGCGATGGAAACGAAGAGCGTCGAGCCGTTCCCCAAAGCCTGCAGCGAGGGCAATGCCTCGCCCATCATCTGCGGCTTCACCGCCAGCAGGGCCACGGCGGGCGCGGACGGAATGCCCTGGTTCAGATGGACTCCCGTCCCTTTCAGCCAATCGGTCGGATTGGGCTCGATCACCCAGACCGACCCCGGCGGCACGCCTGCAGACAGCCAGCCCGTGAGCAAAGCCGTTCCCATCTTGCCGCAGCCAAGCAGCACCAGCCCGTCACGAGCCATACGTTCCAAGCTCATGAAATCCCCCTTAAACCTGGGGCGAGGTTAGGCGCGCCCGTAGGCCTCGGCAATGGCGACTTTCATCGCCTGCGCGGGGGTCTGGTCGCCCCAGATGGCCAGCTGGAAGGCCGGGTAGAACCGTTCGGAGGCCATCACCGCCGCGGCGATCAGCCGGTCGATCTGCTCGGGTCCAGCCACCTGCCCGCCCGACAGCACAAGGCCGTAGCGCCAGACCATCAGCTTCTGCTCCGACCACCAGGTGAAGGCGCCGGTCCAGACCATGTCGTTGCAGCGGTTGAGCATATCGTAGAGCGCGGGGAGCTTGTCGTCCGGCGGCTCCATCTCGAAGGTGCAGATCAGGCGCAGGGTTTCGTCCTGCTCGCTCCACGCCAGCGTCAGCGAATAGGTGCGCCACTGACCCTCGACCGCCATGGCGATCTGGTCGTCGGTCACGCGGTCGAATTCCCAGGCGTGGTGTTCGGCCAGGGTCTCGACGATATCGATGGGATGGAGATCTTCCATCGCAGCGTAGTCTTCGGAAAGCGACATGCCCGGCCTCATTTTGATGCCAGTGGGGCAGAGTGACCCCAAAGGCTGGGTGTCTGGCAAGGTACAGCGTTGCCTGACGCTGTCCTTACTAAATCTTGAAGGCATCATGTGGTAGCTGTAAAGCGATTTCTTCCGAAAATAGCTGTGGACAAGCGGATTTTGCCTGCAGGAGAGTCTGTAGAGTCAAAGGCTTGGCATTGGGCGCGTGGGCGGCATTTTCGCCTGCACGCGCAAGGAGAAAAAAGCCCCCGTGCAGATGGCACGGGGGCATGTCGGGATGGTCCGGGCCGTTCAGGGGACAGCAGGCCGGACCGGGCGATGGGGACAGATCGCATCTCCGAACGCCCCGACCCTAGAGCCGGGATGAATCGGATGTGTGACGGTCAGCCCCGGCGCGAGCGGATCATGCCGATGATGTCGTAGACCTGATCGAGGATCGGTCGGGCAATGGCGTCGGCGCGGTCGGCCCCGTCGCCAAGGATGCGGTCGATCTCGCCGGGATCGGCCATCAGACGGTTCATCTCGGTGGTGATGGGCGACAGCTTTGCCACCGCAAGATCGGCCAGCGCAGGCTTGAAGGTGCCGAACTGGGCACCGGCGAAATCGCGCAGCACCTGGTCGACCGTGTGGCCGGACAGGGCGGCATAGATGTTCACCAGATTCCGCGCTTCGGGCCGGTCCTTCAGCCCCTCCGCCGTCTCGGGCAGCGGTTCCGGGTCGGTCTTGGCCTTGCGGATCTTGGCGGCGATCATGTCGGCATCGTCGGTCAGGTTGATCCGGCTTTGGTCCGAAGGGTCGGACTTCGACATCTTCTTGGTGCCGTCCCGCAGCGACATGACGCGGGTGGCCACCCCCTCGATCAGGGGCTCGACCACCGGGAAGAAATCCACCCCGTAATCGTTGTTGAACTTGATCGCGATGTCGCGGGTCAGCTCCAGATGCTGCTTCTGATCCTCGCCCACCGGAACCATGGTGGCGTGGTAGAGCATGATGTCGGCCGCCATCAGCGAGGGATAGGCGAGCAGGCCCAGGCTGGCCGCTTCGGCGTTCTTGCCGGCGGTCTTGTCCTTCCACTGGGTCATGCGGCCCATCCAGCCCATGCGCGCGACGCAGTTGAAGATCCAGGCCAGCTGGGCATGGGCCGAAACCTGGGACTGGTTGAAGAGGATGGAGCGCGCGGGGTCGATCCCTGCGGCGATGAAGGCGGCGGCGCCTTCGCGGGTTTGCCGGCGCAGGTTTGCGGGGTCTTGCCAGACGGTGATCGCATGCATGTCGACCAGGCAGTAGATCGTCTCGATCCCCTCGTCCTGTTTGTCGACGAAACGTTTCAGGGCGCCAAGGTAGTTGCCAAGCGTCAGCCCGCCCGAGGGCTGGATGCCCGAGAAGATGCGGGGCTTGAAGGTTTTCGGCGTTTGGACCGCCGGGACCGGGGAGGACATGGATGGCTCCGTCTGGATAAAGCTTGCGAACCCGCGTAATCCAAGGGGCAACAGGCGTCAATCAGCAGGACAGGCATGGACCCCGATCACAATGCACCGCCGTTGAACCCGCTGCCCTGGGTCGTCTGGCTGCTTGCCCTGCCGCTGATCGCGATGGAAGTGGTGCTGTCCCTGGGCGAAGCCGGGGTCGTCGGCGGACCGCAGGCGATCGGCTGGCGCTTGCAGGCGGTGGAACGGTTCGGGCTGTTCCCGGAGCTTCTGAAGTTCCAGTGGGAGACCGGCGGCCATCCTATCATCGAGCTGCAGCGGCTGGTCAGCTATGTGCTGGTCCACGGCAGTTTCACCCATGCGCTGTTCGCCGTGGTCATGGTGCTGGCGCTTGGCAACATGGTCGCCGGTGTCTTCCGCTGGTGGGGTGTGCTGGTGGTGTTCCTCGGCTCGACAGTGGTCGGCGGGGCGGCTTACGGCCTGCTGGTGCCGGGACTGCGGACGCAGCTGATCGGGGCCTATCCGGGGATCTACGGGCTGATCGGGGCCTTCACCTTCCTGATCTGGACCAAGCTGGCGCTGGTGGGGGCGAACCGTCTGCGGGCGTTCAGCCTGATCGGGGTGCTACTGGCGGTGCAGCTGGTCTTCGGCTTGCTGTTCGGCGGGGGCTGGGACTGGGTGGCGGAAGTCACGGGCTTCGCCACCGGGTTCCTTTTGTCCTTCGTGGTCAGCCCCGGCGGGTTCCGGCGGGTGGTGCAGATGATGCGTCAGCGCTGACGGCGCAGGGCTTTCAAGTCTGACAGTCGCACGGCCTTCAGGGCGAAAGCGGCAAGCGCATAGCTGGCCATGCCAAGCGCAATGAGAAGCGCAAGGGCGAGGATGCGGTAGGCCTTCGCCTCCAGCATGGGTTGCAGAAGTATCCACCCGCCCCAAAGCGTCGCGCCCATCAGGGCCGAAGCCGCGCAGATCCGCCAGAAGCGCGACAGGAAGCGGGCGTCGAAGCGGGCTTCCTCGCCCAGGCGGCGGGCACCCCACCAGAGTTGCACAACCATGACCCAGGCCGAAAGCGTGGTGGCCCAGGCGGCGGCGGAAAAGCCGATCCAGGGCATCAGGCCGAAGGCAAGGGCCGCGTTGATCCCCATCGACCAGAGGGCAAAGCGGAAGGGGCTCTTTGTGTCCTCACGCGCGTAGAACAGGGGTTGCAGGGCCTTTTGCAAGACGAAGGCGGGCAGGCCAAGGCCGTAGATCGCCAGCGCAAGCGCGGTGGCGGCGGTGTCCTCGGCGTCGAACATGCCGCGCTGGTAGAGGACTTCGGTGATCGGCAGCGCGATCACCACCAGCGCCACGGCGGCGGGCAGGGTCAGGAGCAGGGCGAATTCGGTGCCGCGGTTGAAGGCCTCGCGCCCCCCCGTGCTGTCTCCGGCTTGCAGGCGACGGGACAGCTCGGGGAGGAGGACAGTGCCGACAGCGATGGCGACGACGCCCAGGGGGAGTTGATAGAGCCGGTCGGCATAGACCAGCCAGGAGATCGCGCCTTCGGTGCCCGAAGCGACCTGGCGCGAGACGAGGAGGTTGATCTGGACCACGCCCCCGACCAGCAAAGCAGGACCCATGTTGACCATCAGGCGCTTGAAGTCCGGCGTCAGTTGCGGCCAGCGCAGGCGGGGGATGAACCCGATGCGGCGGGCGGCATACATCGTCCACAGCAGCTGGGCGAGGCCGGTGACGGGGGTGGTCCAGGCGAGCGTGGTGCCCATGTCCCAGCCCATGCGGTTCGCCAGAAACATCGCGGCGATGAAGACAAGGTTCATCAGCACCGGCACCGCCCCGGCCTCGGCGAAATGGCCGTGCGCGTTCAGGATGCCGGAGAGGAGGGCAAAGAGCGAGATGAAGCCGATATAGCAGAAGGTGATCCGCCCGAAATCCACCGCCATGTCGAAGCGCCCGTCGCCGACGAAGCCCGCCGCCATCGCCCAGACGAGCAAGGGCATGGCAAGCGTGCCGATCAGCGAAAAGATAGTCAGGAAGCCGGCCATGCCGGAAAAGGCGTTCTGCGCGAACTCCTCGGCATCCTCGCCCGCTTCCAGCTTCTTGGCATACAAAGGCACGAAGGCCTGATTGAAGGCCCCTTCGGCAAAGAAGCGGCGGAACATGTTGGGCAGAGAGAATGCCACATTGAACGCATCCGCCACCGGACCGGCGCCCAGATAGGCGGCCATCATCAGCTCACGCACAAGGCCGGCTCCGCGCGAGACCAGTGTCCAGCCGCCCAGAGTGACGATGTTGCGGATCATGCCGCTCATGCGCTGGCCCTTTCGGCCCCTTCGGCGATGGCCTGGCGCAGCTTCTTCTCCAGCGCCTCCTGCCGGTGCTTCTGGTGCAGCTTCAACCCGAACATGTCCTTGACGTAGAAAGTGTCCACCACCTGCGCGCCATAGGTCGCGATCACGGCGCTGGCGATGTAGATGTTGTTCACCGCCAGCGTCCGGGTCAGGTCATAGAGCAGGCCCGGTCGGTCGCGGGTGTCGACTTCGATGATCGTGTAGATTTCCGAGCCTTCGTTGTCGAAGGTGATATGGGTCGGGAAGCGGAACTCGCGCTCGCGCTTCTTGATCTTGTCGCGGTCCTTCAGCGCCTCGCGCGCCACGACCTCGCCCTTCAGGGTCTTGTCGATCATCTGGCGCAGGCGCGGCAGGCGGGAGACTTCGTAGGGATGGCCTTCGATGTCCTGCACCCAGAAGACGGCGGTCGCGTAGCCGTCCTTCGAGGTATAGGTCCGCGCATCCACCACATTCGCGCCAACCAGCGCCAGCGCCCCGGCAAGACGGCTGAAGATGCCGGGATGGTCGGCCAGCGCGAAAGAGGCGCGGGTGGCGTCGCGGTCGGCGTCGGGGTGCAGGTCGATGCGGATCTCGTCGTCGCCCAGACCTTGCAGCAGCCGCGCGAAGACCTCGTGCGTATCGGTCGACAGGCCCTGCCAGTAGGGCGCGTAATGGCGCGTCGTCTCATGCTCCAGCGCAGCGTCATCCCAGCCCGCCAGCCGTTCGGCCAGCGCGCGGGTGGCTTCCTCTTGCCGGTTCTCGCGGTTCAGGGTTTCCAGCCCGCCTTCCAGTGCCTCGGTCGTCTGCTTGTACAGCTGGCGCAGCAGCATGGCCTTCCAGTTGTTCCAGGTGCCCGGCCCGACGCCGCGAATGTCGCAGACGGTCAGCACGGTAAGGAGGTCCAGCCGTTTGCGCGTCTTCACCGCCTTGGCGAAGTCGCGGACCGTGCGCGGATCGCCGATGTCGCGCTTCTGCGCCATGTCGGACATGAGCAGGTGATAGCGCACCAGCCATTCCACCGTCTCGGATTCCTCGGCGTCGAGCCCCAGCCGGGGACAGACCCGCCGGGCGATCTGCGCGCCAAGGATGGAATGATCCTCGGGCCGCCCCTTGCCGATGTCGTGCAGGAGGAGCGCGACATACAGCACCCGGCGGCTTACCCCTACCTTGAGGATCGAGGAGGACAAGGGCAAATCCTCGACCAGCTCGCCGCGTTCGATCTGGGCAAGGCAGCTGATGGTCTGGATGATATGCTCGTCCACCGTGTAGTGGTGATAGACGTTGAACTGCATCATCGCGATGATGGCTTCGAATTCCGGGATGAAAGCGGACAGGACCCCCAGCTCGTTCATCCGGCGCAAGCTGCGTTCGGGGTTGCCGTGCTTGAGCAGCAGGTCAAGGAAGATGCGCTGCGCTTCCGGGTCTTCGCGCATCTCGTCGTCGATCAGGTCAAGATGCGAGGTCACGATCCGCATGACGTTGGGGTGCAGCAGATACTTGGTCCGCAACCCTTCCTCGAAGACGCGCAGAAGGTTCAGCTTGTCTTTCAGGAACTCTTTCGGATCCTTCACGTCGATCCGGCCCTGCACCAGCTTGTAGCCGGGCTTCACCCGCTTGGTCAGCTTGAAGATGCCGAACAGGCTGGCCTCGCGCTTGGCATGGCGGGCTTCCAGCTCGGTCAGGAAGATGCGGGTCAATTCGCCCACCCGCGTCGCGAGCCGAAAATAATCCTGCATGAAATGCTCGACCGCCCGCCGCCCGCCCGTATCGCGATACCCCATCCGCGCCGCCACCTCGACCTGCAGGTCGAAGGTCAGCGTGTCCGTCGGTCGCCCGGTGATGTAGTGCAGGTGGCAGCGCACGGCCCAGAGGAAATCCTCGGCCTGGGCAAAGCTGTCGAATTCCTCGCGACTGAGCAGGCCCGCGCCCACCAGACCTTCCGCCGAGGGTACCCGGTGCAGGTACTTGCCGATCCAGTACAGCGTCTGCAGATCGCGCAGGCCGCCCTTGCCCTCTTTCACGTTCGGCTCCAGCACATAGCGCTGGCCGCCCTGCCGCTTGTGCCGCGCCGCCCGTTCCGCAAGTTTCGCCTCGATGAACTCCGGGCCGGAGTTCTTGAACAGCTCGCCCCAGAGCCTGTCGTCCAGTTCCTCCGCCAGGGGGGCATGCCCACAGATGAAACGATGTTCCAGCAGTGCGGTGCGGATGGTGATGTCCTCGCGCCCGAGACGGATGCAGTCCTTCACCGTCCGGCTGGAATGGCCGACCTTCAGCTTCAGGTCCCAAAGCATGTAAAGCATCGTCTCGATGACGCTTTCCGCCCAGGGGGTGATTTTCCACGGCGTCAGGAACAAGAGGTCCACGTCCGACTGCGGGGCCATCTCGGCCCGACCATAACCGCCGACGCCAAGGACGGCGATGCGCTCGGCCTCGGTCGGATTGGCCAGGGGATGCAGGTGCAGGGCGGTGGCCAGCGTCACCTGGACCAGCACGTCGGTCAGGGCGGCCTGCGCCGAGATCAGCGCGCGGGCCTGGCGCGGGGCTTGCAGAAAAGCGGCCTGGAAGCCGGCGGTGGCCTCGGCCTTCGCGGAGTGCAGATCCTGCACCACCAGCGCACGGGCGGCCTTCGGATCGCTCGCCTCGTGCAGACCGGCCAGCACCCGGCTGGTCAGCGCCTCCACGTCCGGCAGCGGATAGCCGGACCGGGCCGCCGAGGGGGGAACTTCAGCCTCGACCTGCCCTGCCACGATCGCGGAACCTTCGCTCAGAACCCGGCGCCGCCGAAGCTGCGGGGGGCCGCGTCGATCACGACGACCTGGTTGGCACGGATCGTCGCCACGGCAAGGCCACGCTCGTTGGTGCCGTTCGGCAGAAGCCGAAAGATGCCCGAGACCCCGGCAAAGCCCGCCGATTGTGTCAGGTCGCCCTTCGAGACCGGCGCTCCGCCCTTGGCCCGGTTGGCCAGCGCGCCGATGGCCGCGATCCCGTCATAGGCAAGGCCTGCGACCGGCACCGGCTGGCTGCCGTAGGCGCCTGCGTAACGTGCGCGGAACTGGGCCTGCAGGCCGGGGTCCGGCATGGCGAACCAGCCGCCTTGCACACTTGGCAGCGCCAGTGTGGCGGGCGGAATGTCCCAGCGGGTCAGGCCGATGAACTGGACGGTGCTTTTGTCGATGCCGTTGTCGACGAGAAGCTGGCTGAGCAAAGGCAGCGCCCCCGCAGTGTCCGCCGTCAGGAACAGCGCGGTGGCCCCCGAGGATTTCGCGGTGCTGACAATACCGGACGCGGCCTGCACGATGCCGTTCTGCGAGAATTCATACGAGGTCACGCCCACGACCGAGCCCCCCGCCGAGGCGACACCGCGTTCGATCGAGGCCTTGCCGACCTCGCCCGCGACGTTGCGGTCATGCACGATCAGGACCTTCGACTTGCCGTTGCGCACGGCATAGTTCGCCAGCCGTCTCGCCGTCGTGTCGAAGGTCTGGCCCAGGACGAAGACGTTGCCGCCCGCGATGGCGGCGTTGTTCGAGAAGGCCAGCACGTTCACGCCGGAATTCGCCACGGCCACGCCCGCGGCATTGGCCTCTTCCGAATAGAACGGCCCCAGGATCACTTGCGCGCCTTCGTCCACCGCCTGTTTCGCCAGCGCCGAGGCCTGCGCCGGGCTGCCGCCGGTCTTGTAGACGCGCAGGTCGATGTTCACCCCGGAGAGATCCGCCATCGCCAGCCGGGCGGCGTTTTCCAGGTTCGCGCCGAACAGCTCGTCCTGCGACTGGCCCGAGCCCGAGGGCACCAGAAGCGCCACCTGCACCGACCCGCCATTGCCGGGTGGCACCGTGCCAGGTCCCGTCGCCACGCAAGCAGACAGCGCCACGGCACCAAGACCAACCAGCAACTGACCCAACGACTTGCGGGCCCGGAGAAATACGGACAACATGGTGGTTCCTCACTGTGGCAGCGCGCTGCGATTGCACGGCAGGGTAATGGGTTCGGCATGGGAAGTAAACTTGTGAGGCAAGGCTCGGACCCCGCTGATGCAGCCCACAAACCCGCCCTGCGCGCCATTCCGCCGGGGCTGCATTTCGTCTCGACCCCCATCGGCGCGGCGCGCGACATCACGCTGCGGGCGCTGGATGTGCTGGCCGGGGCGGATGTGCTGGTGGCCGAGGATACGCGGACTCTCCGGCATCTGATGGAGATCCACGGCATCCCGCTTGGGGGGCGTCCGGTCATCGCCTACCATGACCATTCCGGCGAAGGGCAGATGCAGCGCCTGCTGTCGCTTCTGGCCGAGGGCAAGAGCCTCGCCTATGCCTCCGAAGCGGGCACGCCGCTGATCTCGGACCCCGGCTTCGAACTGGCCCGCGCCGTCGCTGCGGCAGGCCTGCCGATGACCGCCGCCCCCGGCCCCTGTGCCGCGATCTGCGCGCTGACCCTGTCCGGCCTGCCCTCCGACCGCTTCTTCTTCGCGGGCTTCCCGCCGTCTGCCCAAGGCGCGCGGCGCAGCTTCCTGGAAGAGCTTGCCGGCGTGCAGGCGACGCTGATCCTCTACGAAAGCCCGAAACGGCTGGCGGCGCTTCTGGCCGAGATGGCGGTCACGCTGGGCGCCACCCGGCAGGCCGTCGTCTGCCGGGAGCTTACGAAGCGCTTCGAGGAAGTGCTGCGCGGCAGTCTTGCCGATCTCGCAGGGCAGGTCGCAGCGCGCGAGATCAAGGGTGAGATCGTGGTTCTGGTCGACCGCGCCCCGCCTGCGGAAGCGACGGAAGAAACCATCGGCGCGGCACTGGATACGGTCTTGCAAACGATGTCCGTTAAGGATGCTGCAACTTTTGTGTCGCAAACTCTGGGGGTGTCACGCAAGATCGTCTACAAGATTGCCCTCGACCGCCAGGGATAGGCCATGCCCTTCGATTTCGTCTCCTCTCCTGCCCGGCAGTCCCGCAAGGCGCGCGGGCTGACGAATTATCTGGCGGGCCATGCCGCCGAAGCCTCGGTCGCCCGGCATTACGAAGACCGGGGCATTGCAATCTGCGCCCGGAACTGGCGCGGGATCAGCGGCGAAATCGACCTCATCGGTCGGGATGGCGATGTCGTCGTCTTCATCGAAGTGAAGCAAAGCAAGACGCATGATCTGGCCGCCAGCCATGTCTCGCAGGGCCAGATCGGGCGCATCTTCGCCACGGTCGACGAATTCGTGGCAGGCGAACCCAAGGGGCTTCTGACCGATGTCCGCATCGACCTGGCGCTGGTCGATGGCCTGGGCCGCATCGAGGTGGTGGAAAACGCCTTCGCGGGCTGAATTGCATCTTCCGGCGGCTTCGGCCATCACTTCCTCTGAACGAAGGAGTGAGCCATGCCGCTGAAGGTAGCCCTGCAGATGGATCCGATCGGGTCGGTCAACATCAACGCGGATTCGACCTTCCGCATTGCACTGGAAGCGCAGGAGCGGGGGCACAGTCTTTTCTTCTACACGCCCGACCGGCTGGCCTTTGTCGAAGGCCGGGTTGTGGCGCGCGGCTGGCCCATCGAGGTCCGGCGCGAGGTCGGGAACCATGTAAGCTACGGCGCGGAGACCGAGGTCGATCTGGGAGACTACGACGTCGTCTGGCTGCGTCAGGACCCGCCCTTCGACATGGGCTACATCACCACGACGCATCTTCTGGAGATGATCCATCCGAAGACCCTGGTGGTGAACGACCCGTTCTGGGTCAGGAACAGCCCCGAGAAGCTTCTGGTCCTGAGCTTCCCGACCCTGACGCCCCCCACCGCCATCGCCCGCGACCTGGCCACCATCCGCGCCTTCAAGGCGCGGCATGGCGACATCATCCTGAAGCCCTTGTACGGCAACGGCGGCGCGGGCGTGTTCCGGCTGGACCCGAACGACCGCAACCTGTCGTCGCTGCATGAATTGTTCATGGGCATCAACCGCGAGCCCTTGATCGTGCAGAAGTTCCTGCCCGCCGTGGCCCAGGGCGACAAGCGGGTGATCCTTGTCGATGGCGAGCCCGTGGGCGCCATCAACCGCGTGCCCCAGGCGGGCGAGACCCGGTCGAACATGCATGTCGGCGGTCGCCCCGAAAAGATCGGCCTGACCGAGCGTGACCTGGAAATCTGCCGCACCATCGGCCCCGTCTTGCGCGAAAAGGGTCAGGTCTTCGTCGGCATCGACGTGATCGGCGACTGGCTGACCGAGATCAACGTCACCTCCCCGACCGGCATCCAGGAGCTTGAGCGGTTCGACGGCACCAACGCCGCCGCGAGGATCTGGGAGGTCATCGAGGCGAAGCGGCGCGGCTAGCCGAGGCCGCTGTCGGGATAGGCCCGCACCACGTCCCAGACGAGTTGCTTCATCCAGTCGGCCTGTGCGCCGCGGGGCCAGCGTCCTTCGCCGCGGAGGTCGGGGATGCTGCGCGGGTCACGACCGTAGATCACGGCGAAATGCGCCAGCGCGATCAGGAAGCCGCCCAGGTCGTTGACATGGATGCCGTCGCGGAAGAGATCGGCGATCATGTTCAGTCCGGGCGCGGTCCCTGCCGTGATCGCGTCGTAGACCGCCGCCAGGATCAGCGGCCCCGGGATCGCCCGCATCGGCGGGCTGCCGGAGACCCGGTTCCGGTTCACATGATCCACGATCTCCTGCCAGGACCCCATCTCCACCTCCAGCCGCTCGCGGAAGGGGATGGTCTGTTCTTCGGAATCATATTCGTCCTGGTTGCCCGGGCCGCTGGTGATCGAAATCCACGAGGCGTAGAGCACCGTCTCGGCGCCGCGACCGGCGTTGCCCTTGGTCCAGGCCAGGTCGGACCATTCCAGTGCCAGTTCCTTCGTGCGGTGCCACTGCATTGCCGACCGCACCGGGACGCGCTCGGTCAGGACGAGGAGATCGTAGTTCCCGATGTCCTGCCGCGAGTCGGGGGTCCGCCCGCGGTTTTCCCAGCGGTGTTCGATCGGGCTGCCGGGCACGGTGTCGGCGTCGATCTTCATGCCCTTTGACGCGGCCCCGCCGGCGGCCTGCACCATCGCGACGAGGGGGTCGGGGATCGGGTCGGTCAGGCTGTGGCCCGACATGATCACCCGCAGGTCGAAGGGGCGTTCGATGCCGGTCTTCGCGCGGGCGGAGCTGGCAAGGACCGGCAGGGCGGCCAGCCCGGACAGGACGGAGCGGCGGTCGGGGCGGTGGATCATGGCGGGCACCTTTCTGAAGAACTGGAACCGGGGAGGCACAGGTTCAGCCTACAGACTGGGGGCAGGTCGGCAAAGCCCCCGGTCACGGGACCAAAGGTGTCCACGGTGGACAAAGTGAATATAGCTGTTTGAAATCAATAGGTTGATTTTTTTCATTCAGGATTTCTTAAGATCTTGCATCTTGCCCCCGCGACCATAGGACTTTTGGCCAGTTTCGGGCGGAAGCGGGCTGGGCTAGACTTGCCCACGACGCGATCCCGAAGGCGCAAGATGACGATGGCTTCCCAGCCCGAGACCGAAAGGCCCTTCGTTTCGGCCCTGATCGTGGACGACCATCCGCTGTTCTGCGATGCCCTGTCGATGACGCTGAAATCGGTTGCCGGGATCACCGAGATCGAGACCGCCGACCGGCTGGAGACAGCGATCCACCGGGTCGACCTTGCCCCGGCCCCGGATGTGATCGTGCTGGACCTGAACCTGCCGGACGTGAACGGGATCGACGGGCTGATCCGGATGCGGCAGGCGGCAGCCGGGGTGCCGGTCGTGGTGGTGTCCTCGCTGGCCGACAACCGGGTGATCGGGGCCTGCATGGCCGCCGGGGCGGCGGGGTTTGTCCCGAAGCATTCGCGCCGCGAGGTGTTTCGCGCGGCCTTCGACGCGCTGCGGATGGGCCAGCGGTTCCTGCCGGAGGGCTATGTCTCGCCCCCCGAGGGCAAGTCGCAGGCAACGGCGCGGGACGAGGCCATCGGGCGGCTGGCGCTGCTGACGCGGCAGCAGGCGAAGATTCTGCAACTGATCTGCGAGGGGCTTTTGAACAAGCAGATCGCCTATGAGCTGTCGATTGCCGAGACGACGGTGAAGGCGCATGTCACGGCGATCATGCGCAAGCTGGGGGTGCAAAGCCGGACCCAGGCGGTGCTGATCGCGCGCGAGACCAATTTCGCCAGCCTGATGCCGGAAGGCGGCTGACGGGCGGCTTGGCCCTTGCCCTGCCCGGAAGCGCCGCCGTAGCATCGGCTGCGGGAGATATCCGATGACCGCCGAAGACCGCGCCATGCCGGGGAGGTTCCCCGACGCCCTGTCGGTGATGCCGCGCGCCCATGCCGAGGCGGGCGATCCCATGGCCTTGGCGAAGCTGGCCCGCGATCTGGGACCGGGGCCTTTTGCGGCGGTCATCCTGTTCGTCTCGCCCCTGGCCGACCGCGCGGCGCTGGAATCGGGGCTGGCCGAGGCATTTCCCGGCATCACCGTGATCGGCTGCACCACGGCGGGCGAGATTTCGCCCGAAGGGTATTCCGAGGGTGAGATCGTCGCCGTCGCCCTGCTCCGGAACAGTTTCGCGGTCGATTGCCTGGGGATCGACCTGGCCGATCTGGACGGGCAGGCGCTGATCGGGCGCCTGATCCGGGCGCGGGCCGGGCTGGCACGGCGGCATGGCGGCTGGGAGGACGAGTTCGCCTTCGTCATGGTCGACGGGTTGTCGATCCGCGAGGACGAGCTGACGGCGGCCCTTGGGCCGGGGCTGGGGCCGGTGCCGCTGTTCGGGGGATCGGCCGGGGACGGGACGCGGTTCGAGGCCACCTTCGTCTTGCAGGACGGCCGGTTCCGGCAGGGCTGGGCGGTTCTGCTGCTGGTGCGGACCGCCTGCAAGGTGCGGGTGTTCAGCCTGAACCACCTGACCCCGACCGAGCAGCGCATGGTGGTCACCGGGGCCGATCCGGCCCGGCGCGTGGTCCATCAGATCAACGCGGAACCCGCGGCGCAGGAATATGCGCGGCTGCTGGGCAAGGACCCGGCGCAGTTGACCACCTTCACCTTCGCGGCGCATCCGGTCGTGATCCGTCTTGGCGGCAGCCACCATGTCCGTGCGATCCAGCAGATGTCCCCGAATGGCGATCTGGTGTTCTTCTCGGCCATCGACGAAGGGCTGGTGCTGACCCTTGCGGAGCCGCAGGACATGGCCGCGCATCTGGACCGGGCCTTGACGGAGCTGTCGGCGGGCGGCGGGCCTGCGGCGATCCTGGCCTGCGACTGCATCCTGCGCCGGATCGAGGCGATGGAGAACCAGAGCTTCGGGGCGGTCTCGACCCTGCTGAAGCGGCATGGGGTGGTGGGCTTTTCCACCTATGGCGAGCAGTTGAATTCCATGCATGTGAACCAGACCATGACAGGGGTGGCGATCTACCCGCCCAAGGGGGTGGGATGATCACCTCGCTGATCAACCCGGCGGACAGTGCCGAGCGGCGGACCGAAAAGCTGCTGACCATCGCCGAGGCGCTGATGCGGCGGGTGGAACAGGCGACGGACGACAGCGGGGCGGCCTATGCCCAGTTCCAGCGTGCGGCGCTGCTGGAGGATCAGGTTCGGGAGCGCACGCATGATCTGGGCCGGGCGCTGGACCTGTTGAACGAGTCGAACGCCCGGCTGGCCGAGGCGATGCGCGAGGCGGAAACCGCGCGGCAGAACCTGTCGAACGCGATCGAGACGGTGCAGGAGGGGTTTGCCCTGTTCGACCGCGAGGAACGGCTGGTGATGTGCAACAGCCGCTTCGCCATGCACATGCCGGACGTTCACGCCGCCTTGCAGCCGGGGCTGGCGTTCCAGGACTATGTGGCGATGGTCAGCCGTTCGCCCCACCTGGCGCTGCCCGAGGGCGAAGGCGCACCGGACTGGGCGCAGGGGCGGCTGGGGCGGCACAAGGACCGCCATGTGATCTTCAACGTGCGGCTGGCGGGCGAGCATTGGGTGCAGGTGAGCGAGCATCGCACGGCGGATGGCGGCACGGTGATCCTGCAGACCGACGTGACCGACATCATCCGGGCGGAACGGCATGAACGCGGCAAGCTTCTGGACGATCAGGCGCGGGTGATCCGGGCGACTCTGGACCATATCGACCAGGGCGTCGGCATTTTCGATGCCGAGGCGCGGCTGGTGGGCTGGAACCAGCGGCTTGGCACGCTTTTGTCGCTGCCGATGGGGCGGCTGCGGATCGGCGCGTCCTTCGAGCATCTGTTCAGCCGGTTCCGGGCCGAGATCCGGTTCGGTGCCGACATGTCTGCCGGGCAGTTGATGGCCTGGGTGCAGGCCTCTGGCCGCCGGCCGCCGCTGGAGTTCGAGGTCCGCCGGGGCGGCGACCTGATCCTGGACATCTTCGCCCAGGGCACGCCGGACGGGGGCTTCGTGCTGAGTTTCACCGATGTCACCGCCGAACGCGCGGCGCTGGAGGCGCTGAGCCGGGCGAACGAGACGCTGGAGGCGCGGGTGATCGAGCGGACGCTGGAGCTGGAGGATGCGCTGGGGCATGCCGAACGCGCGAATGCCAGCCGGTCGCGGTTCGTGGCGGCGGCGAGCCATGATCTTCTGCAACCTTTGTCGGCGGCGAAGCTGTTCATCGGCCTGATCGGCGGCGAGGGGCTGGAGCCGGGGGCGCAGCTGGCGCTGGAGAAGGCGCAGAATGCGCTGATCTCGGTCGAGGGGCTGCTGGATGCGCTGCTGAACATCTCGAAGCTGGAAAGCGGGAAGGCGGCGGTCAGTGTGGGGGCGGTGCAGCTGGACCGGCTGTTGCACACCCTGGCCGACGAATTCGCGCCGATGGCGGCGGCGAAGGGGCTGGCGCTGACGGTGGTGTCCTGCGGGCTGGCGGTGGAAAGCGACCCCGCCTATCTGCGGCGCATCCTGCAGAACCTGATCGGCAATGCGATCCGCTATACGGGGCGGGGCCGGGTGCTGGTCGGCGCGCGGCGGCGCGGGAACGGAGTGCGGCTGGAGGTCTGGGACACCGGGCCGGGCATCCCGGAAGAGGATCAGGACGACATCTTCAAGGAATTCCACCGCCTGAATGCCCGCGCCTCGGCCAGCGAGGGGATGGGGCTGGGACTGGCCATCGTGGAGCGGGCCTGCGCGCTGCTGGGGCATCCGCTGGAACTGCGGTCGGTCGTGGGCCGGGGCACCTGCTTCACGGTGCAGGTGCCGCGAAGCGCGGTCGGGCCGGGCCGGCCGAGGCCGGTCGACAAGGCGGAGCGGCAGGGCGGAGGGATGCTCGCCACCGACCGGATCGCGTTTCTGGTCGAGAACGACGCCGATCTGCGCCGGGCGCTGGGGCTGATCCTTGAAAAGTGGGGGATGACGGTGCTGGAGGCGGGGTCGGGCGAGGAGGCTCTGGCACTGATCGAGGAGATCGGCATCCTGCCGGACATCTTCCTGGTCGATCAGCAACTGGGCGCCGGGATCACCGGGATCGAGTTCGTCAGCCGCATCCGCGCCCGGCACGGCCCGGTTCCCGCCAGGCTGATCACCGCCAACCGGGGCTGGGATCTGCGGGCGGCCGCGACCACTGCCGGGATCGAGATCCTGTTCAAGCCGATCGACCCGCAGGCGCTTCAAGCCGTGATGGCCCGGCTTTAGCCTCCGGCCAGGGACGGCCCGTTCGGCACCCTACGACTTAGGCAGCATAGCGCAGGGGCCGGGTCGCCCCTTAGGCTGTGGGCCAAGAGGGGGAGTTTCCATGCTGCTGAGTGATACCCGCGAGATCAAGGCCGACCCGAAGGTGGTCTGGGACGCGATCCTGAATCCCGAGGTGCTGAAGGAATGCATCCCCGGCTGCGAAAGCCTGACCGGATCGGTCGCCGATGGCTATGAGGCGGTGGTGAAGCAGCGGGTCGGGCCGGTCTCGGCCACCTTCACCGGCCTGGTGCAGCTTTCGGACATCGTTCCGGGCAAGTCCCTGAAGATCAGCGGCGAGGGCAAGGGCGGCGTCGCGGGTTTTGCCAAGGGCGGGGCGAACGTCAGCTTCGAGCCGATGGAGGGTGGCACGCGCCTGACCTACGAGGCCGAAGCGAATGTCGGCGGCAAGATCGCCCAGCTGGGCAGCCGGATCATCGACAGTTTCGCCAAGAAGCTGGCGGACGAGTTCTTCACCCGCTTCCAGGCGGCGGTCGAAGACCCGGAGGACGAGCCGGAAAATGTGACCGAAGAAGCTGTTGCCGATTCGGGGGAAAAGAAGAAGGGTTGGTTCAAGCGACTGCTCGGCTGAACCGACGGCACCGGAATACCTAGGAAATACCCAGGGAGGAATAACATGACGAAGGTCTTTATGACCGTGAACGGCAAGTCCGTTTCCGGTGAGGTGGAGGGCAGGACGCTTCTGTCTTCCTTCCTGCGCGAGGGGCTGGGGCTGACCGGCACCCATGTCGGCTGCGACACCAGCCAGTGCGGCGCCTGCACCGTGCATGTCGATGGCAAGCAGGTGAAAAGCTGCACGGTGTTTGCCCAGGATGTCGACGGGGCCACTGTGACGACCATCGAGGGCATGGCCAACGCGGATGGCTCGCTGGGGGTGATCCAGCAGGCGTTCCAGGACCATCACGGGCTGCAATGCGGCTTTTGCACGCCGGGCATGGTTATGGCCTCGGCAGCCCTTCTGGCCGACAACCCCCGACCCAGCGAGCATGATGTGCGCCACCATCTCGAAGGCAATATCTGCCGCTGCACCGGCTATCACAACATCGTCAAGGCCGTGATGGCTGCCTCTGGGCAGGACGTCAGTGCTTTGGCTGCGGAATAGGAGGGTCGGATGCCGAAGGATCACGGGATTGGCGCGCCCCAGAAGCGCCGCGAGGATATCCGCTTCCTGACCGGACGCGGGGTTTACACCGACGATCTGGCCCTGCACGGGCAAACGGCGGCGGTCTTTGTCCGCTCGACCGTGGCGCATGGGCGGATCAAGAAGATCGACACGGCCAGGGCGGCGGCGATGCCGGGCGTGCTGGCGATCTTCACCGGTGAGGATTTCAAGGATGTCGGCGGCAACCCGGCGGGCTGGCTGATCAACAGCCGCGACGGCACGCCGATGCGCGAGCCGAAGCGCCCGGTGCTGGCACATGGCAAGGTGCGCCATGTCGGCGACGCCTATGCGGCGGTGATCGCCGAGACGCTGTCACAGGCAAAGGATGCCGCCGAGCAACTGGCCGACGACAGCACCATCGAGGAGCTTCCGGCGATCGTCGACATGAAGGCGGCGGTGGCGGATGCGTCGAACCGGGTGCATGACGAGATCCCGGACAACCTCTGCTTCGACTGGGGCTGGATCGAGGACAACCGCGCGGCGGTGGATGCGGCGATGAAGGCTGCGCCGCATGTAGTGACGCTGAACCTGGTGAACAACCGGCTGATCCCGAACGCGATGGAGCCGCGCGCGAGCATTGGCGAATACAATCCGGGAACGGGCGATTACAAGCTGACCACGACCAGCCAGAACCCGCACCTGACGCGGCTTCTGGTGGCGGCCTTCGTGCTGGGCATCCCGGAGAACAAGCTGGCCGTGGTTGCGCCCGATGTGGGTGGCGGCTTCGGCTCGAAGATCTATCACTACGGCGAAGAGGCGCTGGTTCTGGCGGCGGCGAAGAAGCTGGGCCGCCCGGTGCGCTGGACGGCGGAACGGTCGGAAAGCTTTCTCACCGATGCGCATGGCCGCGACCATGTGACGAAGATCGAGCTGGGCTGCACCAAGGACGGGCAGATCCTCGCGATCCGCACCGAGACCTTGGCGAATGTGGGGGCGTATCTGTCGAACTTCTCGACCGCGACGCCGACCTTCCTGCACGGCACGCTGATGGCCGGGCCCTACAAGGTGCCGCATGTCTATGTGAACGTGAAGACGGTCTTCACCAACACCGCCCCGGTCGATGCCTATCGCGGCGCGGGCCGCCCCGAGGCGACCTATTCCCTGGAGCGGGTGATCGACAAGATGTGCCGCGAGCTGGGTCTTGACCCGTTCGAGGTGCGCCGGAAGAACCTGCTGACGCCGGACCAGTTCCCCTACACCACGCCGGTGGGCCTTGTGTATGACACCGGCAACTATCAGGCCACGCTGGACAAGGCGATGGCGATGGCCGATGTCGCCGGCTTCGGCAAGCGGGCGGCAGAGTCCAAGGCGCGCGGCAAGCTGCGCGGCATGGGTCTGTCGACCTGGATCGAGGCTTGCGGGATTGCGCCATCGCATCTGGTGGGCATCCTTGGGTCGCGTGTGGGCCTTTATGACGCGGCGACGGTGCGGGTGAACGCGACCGGGAATATCTCGGTCATGGTTGGCGCGCACAGCCACGGTCAGGGTCACGAGACGGTGTTTGCGCAGATCGTGGCCGACAAGCTGGGCATTCCGGAAAGCAGCGTCGAGATCGTGCATGGCGACACCTCGAAGATCCCGTTCGGGATGGGGTCCTATGGCTCGCGGTCGCTGGCGGTCTGTGGCACGGCGATGACCAAGGCGGTGGACAAGATCATCGCCAAGGGCAAGAAGATCGCGGCGCATATGCTGGAGGCGTCGGAGGGGGATATTTCCTTCGAGGACGGCAAGTTCCAGGTGGCGGGGACCGACAAGGCCAAGACCTTCGGCGAAATCGCGTTCAGCGCCTATGTCCCGCACAACTACCCGCTGGAGACGCTGGAACCGGGGCTGGAGGAGACGGCTTTCTATGACCCGGCCAACTTCACCTACCCCGCAGGGGCGTACATCTGCGAGGTCGAGGTGGACGAGGGCACCGGCAAGGTCGATGTGGTGGCCTTCCACTGCGCCGACGATTTCGGCAACATCATGAACCCGATGGTGGTCGAAGGTCAGGTGCATGGCGGGGTGGGCCAGGGGATCGGCCAGGCGCTGCTGGAGTTCACCACCTATGACGAAAACGGCCAGCTGCTGACGGGGTCCTACATGGACTACCCGATGCCACGGGCCGAGGACGTGCCGTTCTACAACGTGGACTATTCCTGCCAGACGCCCTGCACGCACAACCCCCTGGGGGTGAAGGGCTGCGGCGAGGCGGGGGCCATTGGCTCGCCCCCCGCAGTGGTCAACGCAGTGATCGACGCCTTGCAGAGGGGCGGACACACCCACGTCACGCATATCGACATGCCAGTCTCGCCGTCGCGGGTCTGGTCGGCGATCAACGGTTAAGGGGGACATCATGCACAACTTCGATTTCGCGAAACCCTCGACCATCGCTGATGCCGCGAAGGCGCTGGCGGCGGATGGGGCGCAGGCCCTGTCGGGCGGACAGACGCTGATCCCGACGATGAAGCAACGGCTTGCGGCTCCGGGGGTGCTGGTCAGCCTGACCGGCATTGCCGAGATGCAGGGCGTCTGCACGGGGGACGGTGGGCTGCATATCGGCGCGGCGACGCCCCATGCGGTCGTGGCGAAGGAAGCCCGCGCGCATTACCCGGCGCTGGCGGACCTTGCCGGGGGGATCGGCGACCCGGCGGTGCGGTCGCGGGGCACCATCGGCGGGTCGATTGCCAACAACGATCCGGCGGCCTGCTATCCTTCCGCTGTGCTGGCCTCGGGCGCGACAGTGGTGACGAACAAGCGCAAGATCGCGGCGGATGACTACTTCCAGGGCCTGTTCACCACGGCGCTGGAGGAGGGGGAGTTCGTGACCTCCGTCATCTTCCCGATCCCGCAGAAGGCG
>JAGPEG010000174.1 GCA_018057165.1 Tabrizicola sp. | reverse complement strand
CGTCTTGCCATGGTCAACGTGGCCGATCGTGCCGATGTTGACGTGCGGTTTGGTCCGTTCAAACTTTGCCTTTGCCATGATGGCTTCTCCTCATTCGGTTCAGATGCGGCGGGGTGAACCCCGCCCTACGGGGGTGGGAGGGCGGGGTTCACCCCGCCACACCGATCAAGCGTATTTCTTCTGGATTTCCTGGCTGATGTTCTCGGGGACCGCATCGTAGTGGTCGAAGAGCATCGTGAACACCGCCCGGCCCGAGGACATCGAGCGCAGGTTGTTGATGTAGCCGAACATGTTGGCCAGCGGCACCATCGCGTTGATCACGTTGGCGTTGCCTCGGCTGTCCTGCCCGGTCACCATGCCCCGACGCGAGGTCAGGTCGCCGATGACGCCGCCGGTGTATTCCTCCGGGGTGACAACCTCGACCTTCATGATCGGTTCCAGAAGCTTCGCGCCGGCCTTCTTCAGGCCATCGCGCATCGCCGCACGGGTCGCGATTTCGAAGGCCAGCACCGACGAGTCGACGTCGTGGAACGCACCGTCAACCAGCGCGACCTTGAAGTCGATGACCGGGAAGCCCGCCAGCGGGCCACTGTCCATGACCGACTTGATACCCTTCTCGACGCCGGGGATGTATTCCTTCGGCACCGCGCCGCCGACGATCCGGCTTTCGAACGAGTAGCCCTCGCCCGGCTCGGTCGGGGTGATCTCCAGCTTGACGCGGGCGAACTGGCCCGTGCCGCCGGTCTGCTTCTTGTGGGTGTAGTCGATCTCGGTCGGACGCGAGATGGTCTCGCGGTAGGCCACCTGCGGGGCGCCGATGTTCGCCTCGACCTTGAACTCGCGCCGCATGCGGTCGACGAGGATGTCGAGGTGAAGTTCGCCCATGCCCTTCATGATGGTCTGGCCGGATTCCTGGTCGGTCTCGACGCGGAACGACGGGTCTTCGGCAGCCAGGCGAGCAAGGGCGATGCCCATCTTTTCCTGGTCGGCCTTCGACTTCGGTTCCACGGCGATCTCGATCACCGGTTCCGGGAAGGTCATGGTTTCCAGAACGACCTGGTTCGCCGGGTCACAGAGCGTATCGCCGGTGGTGGTTTCCTTCAGGCCCGCCAGAGCGATGATGTCGCCGGCGAAGGCTTCGTCGATCTCTTCGCGGTTGGCGGCGTGCATCATCATCATGCGCCCGACGCGTTCCTTGCGGCCCTTGGTCGAGTTGACCATCTGGTCGCCTTTCTTCAGAACGCCCGAATAGAGGCGCGTGAAGGTCAGCGAGCCGACGAAGGGGTCGTTCATGATCTTGAACGCCAGCCCCGAGAACGGTTGCGCGTCATCGGGCTTGCGCTCGATGTTGCGGGTCTCGGTCTCGTCGCCCGGAGCGAAGCCCAGGTAGGGCGGGATGTCCAGCGGCGAGGGCAGGTAGTCGATGACCGAGTTCAGCACCGGCTGGACGCCCTTGTTCTTGAAGGACGACCCGGCAGTCACCGGAACGAAGGCCATGGCCAGCGTGCCCTTGCGGATCAGCGCGCGCAGGGTGGCCTCGTCGGGCTCGGTGCCCTCGAGATAGGCCTCCATCGCGGCATCGTCCTGCTCGACGGCCAGTTCGACCAGCTTGCTGCGCCATTCGGCGGCAACGGCCTTCATTTCGTCGCGGATCGGACGGATTTCCCAGGCGGCGCCCAGGTCCTCGCCTTGGTAGACCCACTCCTGCATCAGCACCAGGTCGACGATGCCTTCCAGCTTGTCCTCGGCGCCGATCGGCAGGGCGATCGGGCACGGGGTCGCGCCGGTGCGGTCCTTGATCATCTGGACGCACTTGAAGAAGTCGGCACCGATCTTGTCCATCTTGTTGACATAGACGATGCGCGGCACGCCGTAGCGGTCAGCCTGACGCCAGACGGTTTCGGTCTGCGGCTCGACGCCGGCGTTGGCGTCCAGAAGGCAGACAGCGCCGTCCAGAACGGCCAGCGAACGTTCGACTTCGATGGTGAAGTCGACGTGGCCGGGGGTGTCGATGATGTTGAAGCGATGCTTCAGCGAGGTCGGAGTCTTGCCGTCGATGGTCTTTTCCCAGAACGTCGTCGTCGCGGCCGAAGTGATCGTGATGCCGCGCTCCTGCTCCTGCTCCATCCAGTCCATCGTGGCGGCGCCGTCATGGACTTCGCCGATCTTGTGCGACTTGCCGGTGTAGTAGAGGATGCGTTCCGTCGTCGTGGTCTTGCCCGCGTCGATGTGGGCCATGATCCCGAAGTTGCGGTAGAGGTTCAGCGGATATTCGCGTGCCATGATGTCCTCTTACCAGCGATAGTGGCTGAACGCCTTGTTGGCGTCGGCCATCTTGTGGGTATCTTCGCGCTTCTTCACCGCGGTGCCACGGTTGTTCACCGCATCGGCCAGTTCGGCGGCCAGGCGTTCTTCCATGGTGTTCTCGTTGCGCTTGCGCGCAGCGGTGATCAGCCAGCGGATCGCCAGCGCCTCGCGGCGCTCGATCCGCACTTCGACCGGCACCTGGTAGGTGGCGCCGCCGACCCGGCGCGACCGCACCTCGACCGAGGGCTTCACGTTGTCCAGGGCTTCATGGAACAGCGCAACCGGCTCGCGCTTCAGGCGGCCCTGCACGCGCTCCAGCGCGCCATAGACGATGCTTTCGGCGACGGACTTCTTGCCGTCCAGCATCAGGTTGTTCATGAACTTGGTGATCACCTTGTCGCCATACTTGGCGTCGGGCAGGATCTCGCGCTTTTCGGCGGCGTGACGACGGGACATCTGTTATCTCCTCACTTCGGACGCTTGGCGCCGTACTTCGAACGACGCTGACGACGGTCTTTCACGCCCTGGGTATCCAGAACGCCGCGGAGGATGTGGTAGCGCACACCCGGAAGGTCCTTCACCCGGCCGCCACGGATCAGGACAACGGAGTGTTCCTGAAGGTTGTGCTTTTCGCCGGGGATGTAGGAGATGACCTCGAACCCGTTGGTCAGGCGCACCTTGGCGACTTTCCGCATGGCCGAGTTCGGCTTCTTCGGGGTGGTGGTGTAGACGCGGGTGCAAACCCCACGCTTTTGCGGGCAGGATTCCAGGTGCTGCGACTTGGACTTCCGCGGCGCTGCTTCCCGGGGCTTCCGGATCAGCTGTTGAATCGTCGGCATTCACGTTCCTCGTTTCGATACTCGCCCCCTAGCCGTTGGGGGCGCCGCTTCTCGACCGTGCCCTGCGCGCATCGCAAAACACGAAGACCGCAGCCATCGCCCTTGCGGGGATGTCGCGGTTTCTTCCAGAGGATCGGGGCGGAGAGCCCGGATCATGACCACTTCAAGCGCTCTGACCCCGGAAAGGGAATCCTCCCTGCCCAAGGTAGGCGGGGCTATAGGGGGAATCGCCGGGGGTGTCAACGGGCGCGCCGGGAGGGGGCCGGGGCAGCGGAGTTTTCAAAAACTCCGAACCGAAGCCTTCAAAGGCTTCGTCACGATTTCTTCGAAGAAATCGGCTCCCGGCGGTTCAGCGCGCGCTCCCGCAGCAGCGTGAAGACCCCTGCGCCGACCACGACCGCCGATCCGGCCAGGGTCCAGCCGTCGGGCAGGTCGCCAAAGGCCAGGAACCCCAGCAGGATCGCCCACAACAGCGAGGTGTAGCGGAACGGCGCCACCAGCCCGACATCACCGAACCGCATCGCCGTGACGGCGCAGATGTAGCCGACGATCAGGAAGGCCCCCGCCGCCGCCACCTTGGCCACCGCGCCCCCCGTCATCGGCTGCCATCCGGTCAGGCCGGCAGCCGGATCGCCGGGCAGGACCGAAGCGCCCAGCCCCATCGCCGCCACCATCACCGCCGCCCCAAGTGCCACCAGGACCGAGGGCACATGCGACCCCAGCCGGCGCACCGACAGGTCGCGCACCACCACACAGACGACCGAGGCGACACCGACCAGCGACCAGACGTCGAAGGCATCGGTTCCGGGCCGGATGATGATCATCACGCCGGCAAAGCCGACCAGGATCGCGGTCAGCCGCCGCCATCCGACCCGGTCGCCGAACACGACCGCCGCCGTCAGGGTCACCGCCAGCGGCAGCGCCTGCATGATTGCCGACAGGTTCGCCAGCTGCATGTGCAACAGCGCGACCAGGAAGGTCAGCGTGGCAAAGATCTCGGCCACCGAGCGCAGGCCGATCAGCCGCCAGTCGCCGCCATGCAGCCTCTGCCGGAACGCCCCGGTCCACAGGCCGACGGCCACCAGCCCGGCAATGGCAATCAGGCCACGCAGGAAGATCACCTGGAACAGCGGCACGTCATGGGTGACCGACTTCATGAACGTGTCGTTGATGGTGAAGGACGCCATCGACAGGCACATGAACAGCACGCCGCGCAGATTGTCGGACATCGGCTTTCCGGCCTCCCTTGCCGTAGGCCCTTGGCTATCAGGCGGCGCGGGCAGGCGAAAGGCCCGGCGGGGCCGGGCCTTGGCGCCAAGCGCGGCTAGCGCGCGGCGATCTCGGCCGCCAGCGCCCTGGCGTCGCGCCACACCCCCCAGATGAACGGCGAGGCGCGGCTGGTCATCCAGCTGAGACCCAGGAAGTACAGCCCCGGCACCCGGCTGACGCCCCGGACATGCTCGGGCCGGCCCTGGTTGTCGAAGACGGGCAGCCGAAGCCAGTCGTAATCCAGCGCATAGCCGGTGGCCCAGACGATGGCGCCGATGCCCTCGGCCTTCAGGTCCAGGGCGCGGATCGGGTTCGTCACGCAATCCGGGTCCGGCCCGAAGACGCGGGCCTGCGGCTCTTCGGGCAGGTCGATGCCGTTGGCCTTGAGATAGGCGTCGGCCTCGTCCAGCACCGACAGATAGTTGCGGTCGCCCGCCGCGATGTTTGCTGCCAGGTCGCCGGCGAAGCACAGGGCTTGGCCGTCGAAGCCCTCGGTCCGGCCCACCAGCACCATCCCTTCGCGGGCCATGCGGCGAAAGTCCACCGTCCGCCCGCCATTCGCGCCCGAGACGGCGATGGTCACATGTTCGGTCCCCGGTTCCTTTGCGGTGGCGTCCCACTTGCCCAGCACGCCCAGCCACCACACGAAATCGCGGCCCCGGTAGCGGATCGGCGGGCGGTCGTGCGGGCCGACCGAGAGATAGACCTTGCGGCCCGCGGCCAGCAGCTCCTCGGCGATCTGGGTGCCCGAGGCCCCTGCCCCCACCACCAGCACCGCGCCCTCGGGCAGTTGGCCGGGGTTGCGGTAGCCCGCGGAATGCACCTGATAGACCCCTGCGCTTTCGGGCACCACGGCGGGGATCACCGGCTTCTGGAACGGCCCCGTGGCCGCCACCACCGAACGCGCCTCGATCACGCCGGCGCTGGTCTCGGCGCGGAAGCGGCCGTCCGGCATCTGCGCCACCGAGGTCACGTTCACCCCGCAGCGCACCGGCATGCGGATGCGGCGGGCGTAGTCCTCGAAATAGCTGACGATCCGGTCCTTGGGGGCAAAGGCGAACGGGTCCACCCCTTCGAAACTGAGGTTCGGGAAACGGTCGTGCCAGGCCGGCCCGTTGGCCACCAGGCTGTCCCAGCGGCAGGTCCGCCAGCGCTCGGCCAGGCGGTCGCGCTCCAGCACGACATGGGCGATGCCGCGGTCCGTCAGATGCTCGGACATCGCGATGCCCGCCTGTCCGCCGCCAACGATCAGCACATCCGTGGTTTCTGCCGCCATCTCATGCATTCCTTTTCCGAAAGGTCCCAGGAACGATGTATGGGAGAGTCTGGATAGGGAAAACGAATTTCTTTCTGGCCACGGGTTAGGCAGAACCTACGCCGAGCCCTTGCGGACCAGCCGCCCCTCCAGCTCAACCGCGGCCGCAAGCGTGTTCGAGATCGTTCCGTATTTCAACACGTTGCGGTGCAGAAGGTCCAGCCGCTGGTCGGTTTCGTCGCTGTCCACCTCGATCACATAGCGGATCCGCAGCAGCTTGGGCGGACTGTCCTGGCGGTCAGCCTCGAGGCGCACCTCGGCGCCGGCAACCCGGAACGACAGAAGCGGCGTCACCCGCTCGATCCCCTTCAGCATGCAGGCGGACAGGGCCGAAAGCAGCAGTTCGACCGGGTTCATCGCGTCCTGGCGCCCGGCAAGATCGGTGTCCAGCATCACCTCGGCCGCCTTGGCCCGGGCCACCGACCCGTGGCTGTCGATCCGCCGTGCCGCCACCCGATAGG
>JAGPEG010000028.1 GCA_018057165.1 Tabrizicola sp. | reverse complement strand
GCGCATTTTCCTTGATATGAAGCTGTTCGACATCGGCGCGACCATCGAGGCTGCCGTGCGGGGCCTGGCGCAATACGACCTCGACTTCCTGACCGTCCACGGCGACCCGCAGGTTGTGGCCGCCGCTGCCACCGGCAAGGGGGCGACCAACCTCAAGATCCTTGCTGTCACCGTACTGACCTCGCTCGACCGCGCTGATCTGGACGCCAACCTGATCAAGCCCGGCGACATCCACCAGATCACCCTGGAACGCGCCGCCCGCGCGCTTGCCGCCGGGGCCGATGGCGTGATCGCCAGCCCGCAGGAAGCCACGATGATCCGCGCCCTGCCCGAGGCCAGGGGCAAGCTGATCGTCACCCCCGGCGTCCGTCCCATGGGGGCCGCGACGGGAGACCAGAAGCGCATCGCCACGCCGCAACAGGCGATTGCAGACGGGGCCGACCACATTGTCGTTGGTCGCCCGATCTGGCAGGCCAAAGACCCTGCCGCCGCCGCCCGCGCCGTCACGAGCGAACTTCCGCCCCGGCACGCCTGAGCTTTTCGGCGAAAGGTCTTGGGTTCCCGTCTCCACCAATACCCAAGAGAAAGAATCAGACTTTACAAATCCAAGGATTTTAGTCAGACAATCGGGAAATCCTGACTGAAAAGGTTTGCCGATGCGCCTCCTCGCTGCCCTCTGCCTGTCGACCGCCCTTGCAGCCCCGGCCCTTGCCGCCACGCCGGAAGAGGTGACGCAGCACTACGCCGACCTTGCGCTTGCCGGGTATCAGGACAGCCTGACCACGGCGCAAGCCCTGCAAACCGCCGTTGCCGCCCTGATCGCCACGCCATCGGACGAAACCCTTGCCGCCGCCCGCGAGGCCTGGAAAGCCGCCCGCGTCCCCTACCAGCAGACCGAAGCCTTCCGTTTCGGCAATCCCATCGTCGACGACTGGGAAGGCCGGGTGAACTCCTGGCCGCTGGACGAGGGCCTGATCGACTACACTGCGGGCGACTACGGCAACGAGGAAAACACCCTCGCCACGCTGAACATCATCGCCACCCCGAAGTTCACCCTTTCGGGGAAAGAGATCGACGCGACGACCATCACTCCGGACCTGATTTCCGGCACGCTGCACGAAGCCGACGGGATCGAGGCCAATGTCGCCTCGGGCTATCACGCCATCGAATTCATGCTCTGGGGCCAGGACCTGAACGGCACCAATCCCGGTGCGGGCGCGCGGCCCTATACCGACTTCGCCACGGGTGACGCCTGCACCAACGGCAACTGCGACCGCCGCGCCGCCTATCTGCAAGCCGCGACCGAGCTTCTGGTCAGCGACCTGACCGAGATGGTCGGCAACTGGGACGCCGAAGGCCCCGCCCGCGCCACCGTGACCGCCGACCCGCAGAAGGGCATCCTTGCCATGCTGACCGGCATGGGCAGCCTCTCTTATGGTGAGCTGGGCGGCGAGCGGATGAAGCTGGGCCTGATGCTCAACGACCCCGAGGAAGAGCATGACTGCTTCTCGGACAATACCCACAACAGCCACTACTATGATGGCCTCGGCATTCGGAACGTCTATCTCGGCAGCTATACCCGGACCGATGGCAGCACGCTGACCGGCCCCGCGCTGGCCGATCTTGTCGCCGCCGCCGACCCGGCTGTCGACACCCAGCTCAAGGCGGAACTCGATGCCTCGGTCACGGCGCTGCAGGCGGTGAAAGACGCGGGCGATGCCGGCAAGACCTATGACACGCTGATCGCCCCCGGCAATGCCGAAGGCGAGGCGCTGATCATGGGCGCGGTGAACGCGCTGGTGACACAGACCGCCTCGATCAACCGGGCCGTGACTGTGCTTGGCCTGTCGAAGGTGGATTTCGAAGGCTCCGACAGCCTGGACAACCCCAACGCCGTCTTCCAGTGATGCCATGATCATCTGCCACTGCCAGTCCATCACCGACCACGTGATCCGTGCGGCGGTGGACTGGATGCGCGCCGCCGATGCCGATACTGTCATCACCCCCGGCAAGATCTACCACGCGCTTGGCAAACGCGCTGATTGCGGAGGGTGCATGCCCTTGTTTCTCAACGCGATGCGGTCGAACGAGAACTTCCGGGTGTCTGGGCGGGGCGATGTTCCGCCCCTGCTGCGCCGTCTTCGCCTGCTCGCGGCGGAATAGCCTCCACTTGTCCGGGAACCGTTCCGCCGTTTCAGGAATTCCTCTGGACGGACAAGGGCAGCGGGCCTAGCCTTTCCCCACAGCGACAGCCACGGCGAGCAACCGCCGAAGCAAGGCTCTGGTCCCGTCACAACGAAAGGATTGGCCATGAAGGGCGACGCGAAAGTCATCGAATACCTCAATGCCGGACTGCGGTCGGAACTGACCGCTGTCAGCCAGTACTGGCTGCACTACCGCCTGCAGGAAGACTGGGGCGTCGGGCATCTGGCCGACAAGTCGCGGGCCGAAAGCATCGAGGAGATGCACCACGCCGACCGCTTCATTGCCCGCATCATCTTCCTGGAAGGCCACCCGAACCTGCAGAAACTGGACAGCTTGCGCATCGGCCAGACCGTGCGCGAGACGCTGGAAGCCGATCTCGCAGCGGAACACGACGCCCGCAAGCTGTACATCGAGGCGCGGCAATACTGCGATTCCGTCGGCGATTATGTGTCGCGTGCGCTGTTCGATGAACTTCTGGCGGATGAGGAAGGCCACATAGATTTTCTGGAGACGCAGCTTGGTCTCTTCGACACCCTTGGGTCGGAACGCTATGTGCTGCTGAACGCCAAACCGGCCAGCAAGGCAGAGTAGGCCGGAACCGGAACCCCACGCTGCAAGCCTGAGCGCGGCGGGCAATTCACCCGCCCTGATGGCCTTAGCCGAAAAGCCACAGGACAGGCTTCCAAGCTGCTAATCGTGCAGGGTTTTTCTGGACCTCATGCGTGCGACTGGCTATCGTGCGTGAAAACGGGGCAGTCAGACTCCGGACTTGAGGCAGTAATGGCGTTTCCAGAGCGGTTTTCGAACCTGCCGGATTATGCGTTTCCGCGTCTGCGGAAACTTCTCGACGCGCACGCCCCCGGCGGCGACCCCATCGCCATGACCATCGGCGAGCCGCGTCATGCGATGCCGGAGTTCGTCGGACCGATCCTGGCCGCGAACCTGTCGGGCTTTGGCGTCTACCCTCCGAACGACGGCACGCCGGAGTTGCTGGCGGCGATCTCGAACTGGATCGCGCGACGGTATGGGGTGACGTTGGCCGAAGACCGGCTGATGGTCCTGAACGGCACCCGCGAGGGCCTCTTCAACGCCTGTATCGCGCTGTGTCCCGAAACGAAGAATGGCAAGCGGCCCGTCGTGCTGATGCCGAACCCGTTCTACCAGGTCTATGCCGTGGCTGCGCTGACCGTGGGGGCCGAGCCGGTCTATGTCCCTGCGACAGCGGCCACCGGCTTCCTGCCCGACTATGGCAGCCTGCCGAAGGATGTGCTGGACCGGGTGGCGCTGGCCTATATCTGCTCGCCCGCCAATCCGCAGGGGGCGGTGGCGTCCAGGGACTATCTGGCCGACCTGCTGGCCTTGGCCGAGACCCACGATTTCCGGGTGCTGGCCGACGAGTGCTATTCGGAAATCTGGCGCGAGACGCCTCCGCCGGGCCTGTTGCAGGTGGCCGAGGCCCAGGGTGCGGATCCGGAGCGGGCCTTGGTGTTCCATTCGCTGTCGAAACGGTCGAACCTGCCGGGGCTGCGGTCGGGCTTCGTGGCGGCGGGGCCGCAGTCGATGCTGCGCATCCGGCAGTTGCGGGCCTTCGCGGGCGCTCCTCTGCCGCTGCCGTTGCAGCGTGTGGCGGAAGCCGCCTGGGCGGATGAGGGGCATGTGACGACCTCGCGCGGGCTGTATCAGCAGAAGTTCCGCGATGCCGACTGCATATTTGCCGGTCAGCAGGGCTATCAGGCCCCGGAGGGCGGGTTCTTCCTGTGGCTGCCGGTCGAGGACGGCGAGACGGCGGCCTTGAAACTGTGGCGCGAGACCGGGGTGCGGGTGTTGCCCGGCGGCTACCTCTCGCGTGAGGCCGGGGGCCAGAACCCCGGCAAGGGTTATATTCGCGTGGCGCTGGTCGCCACGCCAGAAGAAACGCAGCGCGGGCTTAGGCTTCTCCGCGACTGTCTTTATCGGTGAGGGACGAATGGCTTCGTATCAGGCACGGCAGCGCGATCCACTTCTGGACCAGGGCACTCAGGCGATGCTGGAACGCCGGGGGCGCGAGCTTCTGGGGCTGGTTCTGGTGCTGGTGGCCTTCGGCTTCACGCTGATGCTGTGGAGCTATTCGCCGGAAGACCCCGGCTGGATGGTGGCGACGGAAGAGCCGGCGCAGAATATCTTCGGGCGGTTCGGGGCGGCGCTGGCCTCGACGCTGATCATCCTGATCGGCAAGGGCGCCTGGACGGTCCCGCTGATCTGCCTGGCCTGGGGCGTTCGCTTCATGATCCACCGCGGGGGTGAGCGCGCCATTGGCCGGGTGGTCTTTGCGGTGATCGCGGTGGCCTTCGCCGCTGTCCACTGCGCGACGCTGGTGCCGGGGGATGCCTGGACCCATACGTTCGGGCTGGGGGGGCTTTTCGGCGATACCGTCACCGGGTCGCTGATCGGAGTCATTCCGGGCTCGGCTGGCTTTGGCCTGAAGTTCCTGTCGCTCATGACCTTCGCGGGTCTGATCGCGATGATGCTGTTCGTCACCGGCTTCGACATGGACGAGCTGAAAGGGATCCAGCGCTTCCTGCTGCTGGGCTCGATCATGGGCTATGCCGCGCTGCGCCAGGGCGTTGGCGCGGGCGCGCGCGGGGCGTTGACGGGGGCTGCGGCCTTGCAGGACCGGGCGCGGGCGCGATCCGCAGCGCGGGGCGATGAACCGCTGATGGCGAAGGGGCGCGATGCCCCGGTCTCGCGCCGGATGATGCCGCCGGTGACGGGCGCGATGGAACCCGAGCCGCTGCGGGCCAGCCCGGCACGGGCCATGCCTGCATCCCTGCGGTCGGAGCCACGGTATCCCGCCCCGGAACCGGAATATGTCGCCCCTCCGGTGAAGGAAAAGCTGGGTCTGCTGGAGCGTCTGCGCCGCAAGGCCCAGCCTGAGCCGGAGCCGGACCTGATCGAACTGGAGCCGAGCTGGAATTCGTCGATGCCGCAGGAAGACCGGATCAAGGCGCGGATTTCCGACGTGATCCGCACCCGTGTCATGCGCACACCGGATTTCCAGGTGGCCCCGCCGACCCTGCCGTCTGCCGCACGGATCGAGCCGCCGGTGATGCGCCCAAAGGGGCCGGTGGTGCTGATGGCCGACACCCGCCCCCTGCCCCGGATGGCGGCACCCGTCGCGCCGCCCGCATGGGAGCCGGAGGTCGAGGCGGATGACGAGGCACTCGCCTTCACCGAAAGCGCCTGGGAGGACCAGGACAACCTCGCGGATTATCCGCTGGACGAGCTGGAGGATGAACTGCCCCCGGCCCGGCCGATGGCCTTTACCCCGGATCGCAAGGCCGTGGTGCAACATGTGGTAAAGAAGCCTGTGCCCTCACGTCAGGCGATGGCGGAAAGCCAGCCGGCGCTGCGTTTCGAGGAAGCGGCCCAGGCCTATGAGCTACCGCCACTGAACCTTCTGTCGTCCCCGGTGAAACTGCAGGGCAACCAGCTTTCCGACGAGGCGCTGGAAGAGAATGCGCGGATGCTGGAATCGGTGCTGGACGACTATGGCGTCAAGGGCGAGATCACTGCCGTCCGCCCCGGCCCGGTCGTCACCATGTACGAGCTGGAACCCGCACCGGGGCTGAAGGCCAGCCGGGTGATCGGGCTGGCGGATGACATCGCGCGGTCGATGTCGGCCCTGTCGGCGCGTGTCTCCACCGTGCCGGGCCGCAGCGTTATCGGCATCGAACTGCCGAACGCGCACCGCGAGAAGGTTGTCCTGCGCGAGATCCTGGCGGCGCGCGACTTTGGCGACAGCCATCTGCGGCTGCCCTTGGCCCTGGGCAAGGACATCGGCGGTGAGCCTGTCGTGACGAACCTGGCGAAGATGCCGCACCTCTTGATTGCGGGGACCACCGGGTCGGGCAAGTCCGTCGCGATCAACACCATGATCCTCAGCCTGCTCTACAAGCTGACGCCCGAGGAATGCCGGTTGATCATGATCGACCCGAAGATGCTGGAACTGTCGGTCTATGACGGTATCCCGCATCTTCTGTCCCCCGTCGTCACCGACCCGAAGAAGGCGGTCGTCGCCCTGAAATGGGTGGTGGGCGAGATGGAGGAACGCTACCGCAAGATGTCCAAGATGGGCGTGCGCAACATCGAGGGCTACAACGGACGGGTGCGAGAGGCCCTGTCGAAGAACGAGATGTTCAAACGGACGATCCAGACCGGCTTCGACGAGGAAACCGGCGATCCGGTCTTCGAGACGGAAGAGTTCGCGCCCGTCGCGCTGCCCTATATCGTGGTCATCGTGGACGAGATGGCCGACCTGATGATGGTCGCGGGGAAAGAGATCGAAGCCTGCATCCAGCGTCTTGCGCAGATGGCACGGGCGAGCGGAATCCACCTGATCATGGCGACGCAGCGGCCTTCGGTCGATGTGATCACCGGCACGATCAAGGCGAACTTCCCGACCCGGATTTCCTTCCAGGTCACGTCGAAGATCGACAGCCGCACGATCCTGGGCGAACAGGGGGCGGAACAGCTTCTTGGCGCGGGCGACATGCTTTACATGGGCAACGGCGCAAAGATCACCCGTATCCACGGGCCATTCGTTTCGGACGAGGAAGTGGAAGAGATCGTCAACCATCTGAAGAGCTTCGGGCCGCCGGTCTACATGTCGGGCGTGGTGGAGGGGCCGGAGGAAGATGCGGCCTCGGACATCGACATGGTGCTTGGCCTCGGCTCGGGCGAAGCGTCGGACGATGCGCTGTACGATCAGGCCGTGGCGATCGTGGCGCGGGACCGGAAATGCTCGACCTCGTACATCCAGCGGAAGCTGGGGATCGGCTACAACAAGGCCGCGCGTCTGGTGGAGCAGATGGAGGACGAAGGCGTCGTCACCCGCGCCAACCATGTGGGCAAGCGCGAGATCCTGGTCGAAGAACGCTGAACCGCACGAGCATTGGTCATCTCACAAGGCCCTGCCGGATATATTCGGCGGGGCCTTAACGATTTAGGCATTTCGAACACAATCGCGTCTCAATCCCGCCCGATTCACGCCACAACCTAAAGTTGTAAATCACGCCGGATTTTCGCCGCAGAATCGACAAGGTGCTGGTGCGAGGGCCGACGGTTCGTCTGGGGATGGGGGCTCCTTGGGACATCATGGCATTTGACACGTCCGAACCACTGACGGCCGACACTTTCGGCGACGAGCTTCTGCCGGGCACGACGCTGTTTCACGGCCAGTACCGGATCATCCGCTTCATCAACAGCGGCGGCTTCGGGATCACCTATCTGGCAAAAGACAGCCTGGACCGTGACGTGGTGATCAAGGAATGCTTTTCCAGCACCTTCTGCCGCCGTGCCGAAACCCGGGTTCGCGCACGGTCGCAGAGCACGCGCGAACATATGTCGAAGATCGTGAAGGCCTTCCTGAACGAGGCGCGGAGCCTTGCCGCGTTGAAGCATCCGAACATCGTCGGCGTGCATCAGGTGTTCGAGGACAATGACACCGCCTATATGGCGCTGGACTATATCCGCGGCCATGATCTTCTGGACATCATTGAGGACCGGCGGGTTGTGCTAACCCCCGACCAGATCGTCACCATCGCGGCCAAGCTGGTCTCGGCGATCGATTACATCCACTCCAACGGCCTACTGCACTGCGATATCTCGCCCGACAACATCTTCATCACGCAGGACGGCGAGCCGATCCTGATCGACTTCGGTGCCGCCCGCCGCAGCGCCTCGGGTGTGGCGGAAAAGTATTCCGGTCTGAGCGTGGTGAAGGACGGCTATTCGCCGCATGAGCTGTATGCACCGGGCGGCAACAGTGGGCCATGGAGCGACATCTATTCGCTGGCAGCTTCGCTGCATCACGCGATCACCGGCACCGCGCCGGAAAACTGCCAGAACCGCCTGAGCGCGAAAGCCGAGAAGCGGCCCGATCCGTTGACGCCGCTCGCGGGGGCGGTGGCGGGCTATCCGAAGGGGTTTCTGGAAAGCGTCGACACGGCGATGTCCGTGGTGCCTGCGGCCCGGTTCCAGACCGCCCATGCCTGGACGCAGTCCCTGCCGCAACCCGTCCAGAGCAGCGACCGCAAGGTCGTGCTCTTGCGCCGGGTGGCCCCGCCCCCCCTCACACCACAGCCGACCCAGGCCCCGGTTCGCCCGCGCCGCCCCACGACGCGAGTCCTTGGCCCCGACCTCTCGGGCCTGCGCCGGATCGGCGGTTTCACCGGGGGCTGGCTGGTCGACAGCGTGACCGGATCGGTGATGGCCAGCGAAACCGGACGCGGCGATGCAGATCCGGCGGCGACGATGGCGACGGCGATCGACATGGCGCAAGCGAACCTGAAAGCCCTGGGCAGCAACCGGGAAGAGCGGATAGACGACATCCTGATCACGCTCGGTCGCCGGATGCACCTGATCCGCCCGCTGGATGGCACCTTGGGGCTTTGCCTTTGCGTGGTGCTGGACAGCGAAAGCGCCAACCCGCTGCTCGCGCGGATGCAGTTGCGCCGCATCGCGCAGGGTCTGCGGCTGTGACGCGGCAGGTCGTCAGAATTCCAGGTTGCGGCGTCGCGAGGTGTGGGAGGCCGTGTCAAGCAGCTGTGCCAGGATCACGCTGCCCGCTATCGAAAACAGCCCAAGCTCGACCCAGGTGATCCGCAGCGTCTGACCGATGAAGATGACCAGCGGATGCGCGAGGTAGATCCAGACCGACATGCGCGCGCAGCGTTCGGACAGGGCGCTGGCGGGAAGCCGCCAGGACAGGGCGGCCAGCGCCAGACCGGATCCGACCAGAATCGTGAAGTTGTCGGGCGCCGGTCGTCCCAGATGCAGGATGAGCCAGCTGCCAAAAAGCGCCACCACCGCCAGCCGCCAGCCCCAGGCGAAATACGCGATCCCCACAAGCATCGGGATGATGCCGAAGCTCCATTGATCGAAGGGCATCGTGCCCGGAGTTCCCTTGACCACGATCACCAGAGCCGCCGCCCAGGCCATGCCGAGCGAGGCGATCGGATGCTGCAGCCAGGGGGCAATGATGGCGGCGAGAAACCCGAAGGGCAGGATCCACAGATGGTCCCAGGTGCCGATCAGGACCATGTCCCAGTTCCACCAGCTGAACGGGGGATCGTTGCCCTTGAGCGCCAGGGCCATGTGCAGGAAGCCGAAGACGACCGACCAGGTCACGAACGGCAAGAGAAGCCGCCTGGCGCGTCCCGCAAGACCGTTTTGTGACGGCGCCATCAACAGGACCAGAATGAACGGCAAGGCGATGTAGGCGATCCTTTGCCCAGGTGCCTGAATCCCGAACCAGACAATACCGAGAGCCGCCGCAAAACGGCCATAGTCGGTCAGTCCGTTGCGTTCCTCTGCCACGACGGCATCCCCAAGATCCCGCTGCGCAGTCTGCGCCCAGATCGCCCTGTAATCCAGTGGGTAATGTTGGGGGCGGCCTCTGGTTCAGCGGCCATCAGGCCGGAACTGCCACTCCGGCGCCGGACCCCAGACCCTTGCGTCCTTCCCGCAGGTAACGGGCATAGCCAAGATCCTCGCTCTCGATCCCGGCGCGGCGGCCCGAAACGATGTCGGCCAGCACCCGGCCCGAGCCTGCGGCCATGGTCCAGCCCAATGTGCCGTGCCCGGTGTTCAGGAACAGGTTCGACAGCGGCGAACGACCGATGATCGGCGTTCCGTCCGGCGTCATCGGACGCAGCCCGCACCAGAAGCTCGCCTGCGACTGATCGCCGGCCCCGCCGAAAAGATCCTCGACCGAATGCGTGAGAGTGGCCTGGCGTTTCGGGTTCAGGCTGAAGTCGAAACCGGCGATTTCCGCCATTCCGCCGACGCGGATGCGGTCGCCCAGTCGCGTGATCGCGATCTTGTGGGTTTCGTCCATCACGGTCGATACCGGGGCGCGGCTGTCGTCGATGATCGGAGCGGTGATCGAATAGCCCTTGACCGGATAGACCGGCAGCCGGATGCCGAAGGGATCCACCAGCATCGTCGAATACGAGCCGAGCGCGACAACGAAAGCATCGGCTGTCACCCGACCTTCCGAGGTACGGACAGCGGTGATCCGACCGATATCGGCCTCCAGCCGGTCGATCGTGACGCCGAGCCGGAAGGTCACGCCCAGCTCTTCGGCCTTGCGGGCAAGACCCTGGGTGAACTTGAAGCAATCGCCGGTTTCATCGCCCGGCAGACGCAGGCCGCCCGCGATCTTGTGCCGGGCCGTCGCAAGGCCGGGTTCGGCAGCGACACAGGCGTCGGCATCCAAGACCTCGAACGGAACGCCGTCGGCCTTCAGGACCGCAATGTCCTTTTCTGCCGCAGCCACCTGTTTTTCGGTGCGGAACAGCTGCAGCGTGCCCTGGGTCCGCTCGTCATAGGAAATCCCGGTTTCGTTGCGCAGATCCATCAGGCAATCGCGGCTGTATTCCGCCAGCCGGACCATGCGCGACTTGTTCACCGCATAGGCCGACGCCGTGCAGTTCATCAGCATCCGCGCCATCCAGGACAGCTTGGCCCAGTCCGGGCGCGGCTGGACGATCAGGGGCGCGTGCTCCATGAACATCCATTTCAGCGCCTTGATGGGAATGCCCGGAGCCGCCCAGGGCGAGGCATAACCGGGGCTGATCTCGCCCGCATTGGCGAAAGAGGTTTCAAGCGCGGCGGCGGGCTGGCGGTCGATCACCGTGACCTCGTGGCCGGCCTTGGCCAGATACCAGGCCGAAGTCACCCCGATCACACCCGCGCCCAGCACAACGACTTTCATCCCGTCACCCCTGATCCGATGATCCTTTGAAGCGGGAAGATAGCTGTGCCAGAATGGGATTTCTTCGTAAAGATCGAGGCAATATTCTCCATACATCGAATAAATCTGCAGATTAATAACAAAACATCGAAGATTACTTCGCTCCACCAGAAAGCCGCAGAAGAAAGTCACTCTCACGCCCCGGTCACGCCATCGGCACGTCTCTGCAACAGTGGCCGCGGCGGGGGTGCATCCGCGTTGGGCGACCGCTATATTGCAGCGCATGAACCGTCGCCTCGCCCTTCTGGCCCCGCTCGCTTTCCTGTTGCCGTTTCCTGCCGCAGCCGAAAAGCTGCCGCTCAAGGACATCTCGGCCTATCTGAACGGCCTGACGACCGTAGAGGCCGATTTTACCCAGGTGAATGCCGATGGCACGATCTCGACCGGCAAGATCTATATCAAGCGGCCGGGCCGGGTGCGGTTCGAATACGGCCCACCCGACCGCAGCCTGGTGATCGCCGGGGGGCAGAACGTGGCGATCTTCGATTCGAAGTCGAATCAACCTCCGGAACAATACCCTCTGAAACGCACGCCGCTGAACCTGATCCTGGCCGCGAACATCGACCTTGACCGTGCGAAGATGGTTGTCGGGCATACCGAGGACGGCACCTCGACCCGTGTCCGGGCGCAGGACCCGGAGCATCCGGAATACGGCTCCATCGAACTGGTGTTCACCGCCAATCCGGTGGAATTGCGGCAATGGGTCATCACCGACGACCTCGGCTCGCAGACCACGGTGATCCTGGGCGAGATGAAGAAGGGCGGCGCCCTGGGCGCCCGACTTTTCGACATCACCGCCGAGATCTCTGCCCGCGACTGATGGCCCGGCGGAACGTCAGACGACGCGCCCCGCGGCTTCAGCGGCAGTAGGCAAGCTGCTCGCGATACATCTCGGACCGCTTGCCGACGGCTGCCGCCACGTCCACCAGCCAGGGCTTGCCCAGGTAGGACTGCGCCGAATAGCCGGTCCTGCCTTCGTGATAGGCCAGATACTGCGCCTCGGCGTCGCCCTTGGAAATACCCAGGCTCCGGCTGGATTCATTCATGTACCAACCCATGAAATCCGTCGCGTCGCCGATATCGTCACGCTTGGCCCGCCGCCCCCCCGCGCTGTCCTGGTATTCCTCCCAGGTGGCGTTCAGGGCCTGGCTGTAGCCGTAGGCCGTGCTTTGCCGCCCCATCGGGATCACGCCCAGCGCAAAGGTATGCGGGGTGCGCGCGTTGCCGATGAACTTCGATTCCTGATAGATCGTCGCCATCTGCACATGCACCGGAATACCCCAGCGCCGCTCGGTCGTTTCCATCGCCCGCCTGTACTGCGGCCGCTCCCGCATGATCGCACATGCGTCGTCCATCTGCCTCGGCGCCGAGTAGTTGCCGCCGCCCCCGCAGGAAGCAAGGCATAGGACCACCAGCGACGCACGGAGAAACCTGCTCATCTGCCCCTCGTGCACTTTTCTTTTGCCCGGAGTTTAGCTTATTCGCACCGGGGATGAAATGGGGAACACCCGACCCCGCCATCAGAAACCCGCGAGCAGGCGGACTGTAGGGGCAGGGCCCACAGACTGTTTCCCTCACGGCGGCGTGGCGAAGTGGACAGATTCATTGCGAAAGCGTAAAGAAAATCCGGGGGATTGTTTGATGCAGACGACGCACGCCAAGTATCATATCGGACAGATACTCCGTCATCGGAAGCATCCGTTCCGGGGCGTGGTGTTCGACGTCGACGCGATGTTTTCCAACACCGAGGAATGGTACGACAACATCCCCGAGGACAGCCGTCCGTCAAAGGACCAGCCGTTCTACCACCTGCTCGCCGAGAATGGCCAAAGTTACTATGTGGCCTATGTCTCGGAACAGAACCTCGTGCCGGATGAGACGGGAGAGCCGGTCGATCATCCCGACCTTGGCGATCTCTTCGGCGATTTCGAGGATGGGCGCTATCCGGTGACGTTCCAGCTCAACTGACGCTTACCTGTTGTTCACTCTTTGCCCCTAGCCTGCCGGAAACGCAAGCAAAGGGGGCACCATGCAACTGCAAACACAGACCAGGCCAAAGGTGATTTCGGTCAGTGTCCTGGAAGACCGGATCGACGCCGCCACCGCCATCCAGTTCAAGGAAAAGATGCGCGATGTCACCAAGGATGGCCCGCCTCGCGTCGTGCTTGATCTCGCCCGTGTCCAGTTTCTCGATTCGTCGGGTCTGGGTGCCATCGTCGCGGTGAAGAAACTCCTTGGCCCGGATCGGGTGCTGGAGCTGTCGGGCCTGACGCCGACAGTGGAAAAGGTCTTTCGCCTGACCCGGATGGACAGCATCTTCACCATCCATCTTTCGGTCGAACTGGCCGTTTCGCATGCCGCCAGCGCCTGACCAGGACTCCCGGCCCATTGACCTGCACCTGGCCTTCACGGCCACGCCGCTCACTGTCCGGGACAGCCTTCATCGGATGCTGGCCTTGCCGCCGCTTGCCCGGCTTTCGGACGACAGACGCGGCACCGCCGAACTGGTTCTGGCCGAGGTGCTGAACAACGTGGCCGAACACGCCTACGGGAGCCGGCCGGGCCTGGTGACAGTCTCCATCACGCAGACGTCACAGGGCCTGCGCTGCGTGATCGTCGACCAGGGCAAGGCGATGCCGGGGGGTACCTTGCCCGAAGGCCGCCTTCCCGGCAGGTCGGGCCTGGCGCTGGACGACCTGCCCGAGGGCGGTTTCGGCTGGCGCCTGATCCACAGTCTGACGACAGACTTGGTCTACAGCCGGGCGGAGGGTTGCAATCACTTGCAGTTCCTCCTGCCCTGAAGTTTCTCTGACAAGCGCGGAATCCGGTTCGGTCGACTGACAGGCCACTTGCCTTCGACTCGGGTGCTTGTCCGATGTTTCTCCCTGCCCTGGACAGGCGCCTGTCCGGTTTCCGGAAAATTCTCCGGAAAGGCCGCAAGGCTGCCACCAGCCCGAACCGCGGCCGCCACCAACGCGGCGTGAACTTCAGATGCGGCGACAGACGCTGCCCCCTGGTGTCCGGCTTCCTGTCCAGCCTCTCCCGGATGCCAGGGGTCCTTTCCCCTTGGCTTCGCCGCGCCTGCGGCCTAGTTTCGGCAGGTTAGGCTGTCCTTGGGGGAATGATGCGCGACCTTCACCTGCCCGGCCGCTCGGCCGTCTATGCCCGGAATGGCATCTGCGCCACCTCGCATCCCGTCGCGGCCCAGGTCGCCATCGAAGTGCTGAAATCCGGTGGCAATGCGGCCGATGCCGCCATCGCCGGAGCCCTGGTCCTTGGCATCGCCGAACCGCAGATGACCGGCATCGGTGGTGACTGCTTCGTGCTGCTGAAGCCTGCCGGCTCCGAGGAGATCGTCGCCCTGAATGGTTCGGGCCGCGCCCCCAGGGGCCTGAACGCCGCCGACCTGCGCGCAAAGGGCCTGAGCGCGATGCCGATCCAGGCGATCGAGGCGGTCACGCTTCCCGGCGCGATCGACGCTTTCTGCCGCCTGAACTCGGATTACGGGATGCAATCTCTGGCCGAGGTCCTTGCCCCCGCGATCCATTATGCCGAGGAAGGCATCCCCGTTGCCCCCCGCGTCGCCTTCGACTGGGAGGACGACCTGCCCTGCCTGCAAGGCGCAGCGCGCGACTTCTACACGCTGGGCGGCAAGGCCCCGGCCATCGGCCAGATCTTCCGCGCGCCCGGCCAGGCCGAAGTCCTGCGCCGTATCGCGCGTGAAGGCCGCGCCGGTTTCTACGAGGGCGAAGTAGCCGAGGACATGATCACCTCGCTGCGCGCCCTCGGCGGCACGCACACGCTCGACGACCTTTCCGCCACCGCCTGCGACTATACCACCCCGGTTTCCGGCCCCTATCAGGGGATGGATCTGGTCGAGCATCCGCCGAACGGCCAGGGTGCGACGGCCATTCTTTTGCTCAACATCCTCAAGCACTTCGACCTGAAGGCGATGGACCCGTTCGGCAGCCAGCGCGCCCATATCGAGGCCGAGGCGACGAAGCTTGCCTACGACGCCCGCAACCGCTTCATCGCCGACCCCGACCACATGTCACGTCTAGACCATATGCTCAGCGCGGAAACCGCCGCGAAGCTTGCAACCCTGATCGACCCCAAGCGCGCCATGGCCAGCGCGGCCCCCCTGACCGAGGCGGTCCACCGCGACACGATCTACATCACCGTCGTCGACCGCGACCGGATGGCCGTCTCGCTGATCTATTCGATCTTCTGGGGATTCGGTTCCGGCCTCGCCTCGTCGAAATTCGGGATCAACTTCCAGAACCGCGGCGCGGGCTTCACCCTGACCGAGGGCCACCCGAACGAAGCCGCCGGGGGCAAGCGCCCGATGCACACGATCATCCCCGGCATGATCCGTCAGGGGGGCCGGGTCCTGATGCCCTTCGGCGTGATGGGCGGCGCCTACCAGCCCTGCGGCCATGCCCGCTTCGTCTCCAACCTCACCGATTTCGGCATGGATCTGCAGGACGCCATCGACGCCCCACGCTGCTTCTCCGGCGTCGATGGGATGGAGGTCGAGCGCGGCTATTCCGACACGGTCCGGGCCGATCTCGCCGCGATGGGCCATCAGGTCATCATTCCGACCGCCCCCCTGGGCGGTGCCCAGGCGATCCGCATCGACGGCGAGGTGCTGGTCGGCGCCTCGGACCCCAGAAAGGACGGGTGCGCCCTTGGCTACTGAAATCGACCGCCCCGCGATCACCGCTGCGATCCGCGCCCTCACCCATGGCGAGACGGACACCGTCGCGTTGATGGCCACGGTGGTCTGCGAAATCCACCATGCCCACCCGTTCGCCGACTGGACCGGCTTCTACCGCGTCACCGCGCCGGACCTTCTGAAGATCGGCCCCTACCAGGGCGGTCACGGCTGCCTGGTGATCCCGTTCTCCCGCGGGGTCTGCGGTGCCGCCGCCCGCAGCGGCCAGATCCAGAATGTGTCGGATGTCGAGGCCTTCCCCGGCCATATCGCCTGCTCGTCCTCCACCCGGTCGGAACTTGTCCTGCCGGTCTGGAACGGCCAGGGCAAACTGCTCGGCGTCCTCGACCTCGACAGCGACACCCCCACCGCCTTTGCCACAGCCGATGAAGACTGGCTTGCCCCCCTTCTGGCCGAGGTCTTCCACGACGCGGTCTGAACACTTCGACTAAAATTGACATGCTCTTTTCCAAATACTCCACGGGGGTCCGGGGGTGTGAACCCCCCGGGGTCAGCCCCGGACGCAACGACAGGACATCGAATGACCACCATCACCCTCCTCGACGGCGGCATGGGCCAGGAACTGATCGCCCGGGCCGGCAGCGATCCCGGACCGCTCTGGGCGACGCGGGTGATGCTCGACCACCCCGGTCTGGTCCGTGCGATCCATGAGGATTACTTCGCCGCCGGCGCCAGTCTTGCGACAACCAACACCTACAACATCCTGCATGACCGGCTGATCCCGCACGGGCTGGACAGGCTTTACCATGCCCTCCACCTCCGCGCCCTGGCCGAGGCGCACGAGGCCCGTGCCGCCGCCGGACACGGCCTGATCGCGGGGTCCATGGGCCCCTTGGGCGAAAGCTACCGCCCCGACCTGACCCCGCCGGTCGAGATTTCCTCGGCGCTTTACGCCGAGAAGGCCCGCCTTCTTGCCCCCCATGTCGACCTGATCCTGATCGAGACAATTTCCTCGCTCGACCTCGCCCGTGGGGCGCTGAAAGGGGCTCGCACCACCGACCGGCCGGTTTGGCTCTCCATCTCCGTCCAGGATCGCGACGGAACGAAGCTCCGCTCCGGCGAGCCGGTCGCTGCCCTTGCCGAAGTCCTGAAAGAAACCCCTGCCGACGCCGTCCTTGCCAATTGCTCGATGCCCGAGGCGATGTCCGCCGCCCTGACCACCCTCAAGCCCCTGGGCCTGCCCTTCGGCGCCTATGCCAACGGCTTCTCCGAGATCACGCCGCACAGCCATGGCACCAGCGCGCCCGACTACGGCGCCCGCCATGACCTTTCGCCCGAACGCTATGCCGATTTCGCCCTGGGCTGGGTCGCGCAGGGGGCGACCCTGATCGGCGGCTGCTGCGAGGTTGGTCCCGCCCACATCCGCCACCTTCACGCCCGCCTTCTGGCCGAAGGGCACAAGGTTGCATAAACCCTCGCTGATCCCCGATTTTGCCTATGACCCGCCGGACCTGCCGCTGCAGATCCTGCACGAGGATGCGGCGATTCTGGTGCTGGACAAGCCTGCAGGCCTCCTTACCGTGCCGGGCAAGCTGGAAAACCGGCAGGATTGCCTGATCACCCGGCTGCAGTCTGCCCGCTGGGATGCGCTCACGGTTCACCGGCTGGATTGCGACACCAGCGGGGTGATCATCTTCGCCCGCACCAAACAGGCGCAGGGCTTCCTGGGGCAGGAGTTCGAACAGCGCCGCGCGCAAAAGACCTATGTCGCACGGCTGAAAGGTCGCCTGACCCCCGACAGCGGCACCGTCGACCTGCCCCTCGGCAGCGACTGGGACTATCGCCCAAGGCAGAAGGTCGATCTGGTCCACGGGCGTCCCGCCGTGACCGACTGGCAGGTCATCGACCGCAGTGAAACCGAAACCCGCGTCCGCCTGTCGCCGCATACCGGACGCAGCCACCAGCTTCGCGTTCACATGCTGGCGCTTGGCCATCCGATCCTTGGCGACCAGATCTATGCCACCGAGACCCTGGGCGACCACAAGCGCCTGATGCTTCACGCCGAAACGCTGGCGCTGCACCATCCCACGACAGGAGAGTGGGTCAGCTTCACGGCCCGCTTGCCGTTCTGAATTCCGTCAACAGGCCTCAAGGTCCATATTCCGGGCGCTCTGGCGCCACAGACCCCTTCATTCCGCATCAGTTCTTGCCTTCCCAGACATCATCTTGGCACTGGCTGATTTTGCAGCCCACCCGTGGGTGGCGCAGTCCGAGACAATCTGATTGTGCGTGGTCTTGCAGTCCCGTGCGCGCCCGGAGGCTTCGCGGGAAGGGTCAGGCCGGAGCCTGGCAATCGATCAGGGCAAGACCGCCTTGGCTGTCTTGGGTGCTTCGGCTCAGACCAGCATCCCGCCATCGCTGTCGTCGCCCGCCTCTTCCAGAAGCCGGTCCATGTCGGGGATCGAGACGTGGCGGTTGCCCTCCAGGGTGATCACCCCGTCCTTCTTCAAGGCGCTGATCTGACGGCTGACGGTTTCGAGCGTCAGGCCCAGGTAATCGGCCATCTCCTCGCGGGTGAGGGGCAGATTGACCGCCAGCACCCCGGTCTTCTTGCGCAGGTGCAGCGCGGCGTCGCGCCGGGCAATGATGGAAATCAGCGAGGCGATCTTTTCGCGCGCAGTCTTGCGGCCCAGGAGCAGCATCCATTCCCGCGCGGCGTCAAGTTCGTCCAGCGTCATTTCCAGCAGCCGCTGGGCGATATGCGGTGTGGTGGTCATCAGCTCTTCGAAAGGCTTCTTGCGGAAGCAGCACATCACCACGTCGGTGGTCGCGGTCACGTCGAAGGCGGCGGTCGGGCGGCCCGGACGGCCCACAAAATCCGACGGCAAGAGCAGCCCCACCATCTGCCGCCGCCCGTCTTCCATCGTCTGTGTCAGCGAGGCGATGCCCGAGACGACCGAGCCGACGAATTCCATCCGGTCGCCGGACCAGATGATCGTCTGCCCGGCCTGGAAGCTGCGGTAATACTTGATCTGTTCAAGATGCCCCAATTCTTCCGTATCGCAGCGTGCGCAGACGGCCCGATGGCGGATCGGGCAATCGCCACATTGAACGTGAACGGAATGATCATGCATCAGGCTGCCTGTCTGTTGACTTGTATCAAGGAGCGGGGGTGGCTTGTCCCTTAAGGTAGTCTCATGACACACGACCCGCAACTCGCCCGCCTCGGGCTTTTCGACGCACGCGTACCCCGGTACACGTCATACCCGACCGCACCGCATTTCGGAACCGATGTCGGCCCCGGTGACTTCGTCCAATGGATCGAGGCCCTGCCAGAGCGTAGCGCAGTTTCGCTGTACATACACGTCCCATTCTGCCGTCGGTTGTGCTGGTTCTGCGCTTGTCGAACCCAGGGCACAACCTCGGACGATCCGGTCATCGCCTATGTCGAGACGCTGAAGACCGAGCTTCAGCTTCTGCAGCGCCATCTGCCGAAGGGCGTGACTTTGTCGCGCCTGCATTGGGGGGGTGGCACGCCGACGCTTCTGTCGCCCGATCTGATGCGAAGCCTGGCCGATGCGGTCTTCGCCGTTGCCCCGATGGCCGTGGATGGCGAATTTTCCGTCGAGATCGACCCGAACGAGATCGACGATGCCCGGCTGGACGCCCTGACGGCGGCGGGGATGAACCGCGCCTCGATCGGGGTGCAGGATTTCGACCCCCTGATCCAGAAAGCCATCGGGCGCGAGCAGAGCTATACGCTCACCCGCGACGTGGCCGAACGCATCCGGGATCGCGGGGTGGCCAGCCTGAACGCCGATATCCTTTATGGCCTGCCATTCCAGACCGGGCCCCGGATTTCCGATTCGGTGCAGAAATTGCTGACGCTCTCGCCCGACCGGGTGGCGCTGTACGGCTATGCCCATGTGCCGTGGATGAGCCGACGGCAGCAGATGATCCCTTCGGACGAGATGCCCTCGCCGGAAGAGCGCCTGTCGCTGTTCGAAACCGCGCGGCAGCTGTTCCTCTGGGACGGCTATGTCGAGGTCGGGATCGACCATTTTGCCAAGCCCGACGACGGGATGGCGAAGGCGCTGAAGGCGGGAACGCTGCGGCGGAACTTCCAGGGCTATACCGACGATACCGCGCCCGTCCTGATCGGGCTTGGCGCTTCGTCGATCAGCCGGTTTCCGCAGGGCTTTGCACAGAACGCCTCGGCCACGGCGGCGCATACCAAGGCGATCCGCGCTGGCAGGTTCTCGGTCCACAAGGGCCATCGCTTTGCGGGCGAAGACCTGCTTCGCGCCCGGATCATCGAGGCGCTGATGTGCGATTTCTTCGTTTCGCGGGCCGAGCTTCTGCGGGACTTCGAGGTCACGCCCTCACAAGTCGAGGCGCTGTTCCAACGGGCGGCGGGGGAATTCGGCGATATGGTCACGGTCAGCGAAGAGGGCTTCCGCATCCCCGAACGTGCCCGTCCCCTGACGCGAATGGTTGCCAGGACCTTCGACGCCTATGACAGCGCCAAGGCCAAGCATTCTTCGGCGATCTGAGCCAAAGGCGCTTCAGCCGCGCTCCAGCCGGGTCAGAAGCTCCACCTGCCTTGGCAGGCAGACCGAGTGCAGGTCGTAACGGTCGCGTATCATACGGCGGGCCGCTTCCCGCATGCCGTCAAAGGCTTCGGGCCGGGCGAGAGCATCCGTCAGCGCCACCGACCAGGCCTTCACGTCGAAGAAATCGACCAGCCGCCCGTTCACCCCGTCCTGGATCACTTCGGCCACCGGCGCAGTGTTCGAACCGATTACCAGCGTCCCGGCTGCCATCGTCTCGACCATCGACCAGCTGAGGACGAAGGGATAGGTCAGATAGGCATGGACGCGGGCAACGTGGATCAAGTCGACCAGCCGGTCATAGGGCACCCTGCCGATGAAGTGGACCCGCGGCAGGTCCAGCCGGTCCTTCACCTCGGCCAGGATCACTTCTTTCCAGGACTCGCCATCCTTCGGCTTCGCGCCGTAGCTGACCTCGTTCCCGCCGACGATCACCACCTGCGCCTCGGGCCGGGCCGCCAGGACGTCCGGCAAGGCGCGCATGAAGATGTGGTAGCCGCGATAGGGTTCGAGGTTGCGGTTGACGAAGGTCAGGACTTCATCGCCACGTCGCAGGATGCGCCCGTTCGGCAGGGTGAAGGTCGCTTCGGGGTTCGGGGCCAGCCGGTCGCAATTCACCCCGTCGAAGATCACCTCGATCTGACTGCGGAGCAGCGGCGGGTGGGTCGAAGCCTGCCATTCGGTCGGGCTGACCCCCCTGTCGGCATGGGCCAGTGCCTGCGCCATATAGGCGGCGCGGGACTGGGCGATCATCACCTGATCGAAGCCCGCGACCTGGAATTCAGGGTCGAAGCCGGTGTCGGCCCCCCGGCCCCGGTAGTAGAATTCAGCGAAGACCAGCAGTTTGGCTTCGGGCCAGACTTCCTTCAGGAACAAGGTCTCGCCCCAGCCGGAATGGCCGTAGATCACGTCGGGAACATAACCCTCGGCCCGCAGGCGCTGGCAGAAGCGGGCGATGCTGACGCCCCGGTCGCTCATCGTGGTGAAGTTGCGGCCGAGGCGCGTGGCCTTGGCATCGACCTCTTGCGCGGTATGGGTGTAGCGCAGGACCGGCACGTCGGACGTGTTCTTGTTGGTGGCATCGGTGATCGCCCGCACGTCATGGCCCCGCCGCTGCATCTCGGGCGCGAGGTGCAGGAACTGGCCTGGGAAGTTTTGGTGGACGAAGAGAAGCTTCAAGCGTCACGCTCCGAAAGCGGCGGCCATCAGAGC
>JAGPEG010000173.1 GCA_018057165.1 Tabrizicola sp. | reverse complement strand
GCCTGAAGGACGCGCAGAACACCGCCGCCATGCTGACGACCTATAACGAGGTCGACATGTCCGGCATCATGGAGCTGCGCAACACCTACAAGGACGCCTTCGAAAAGAAACACGGCGTCAAGATGGGCTTCATGTCCTTCTTCGTGAAGGCCTGCGTCCACGCCCTGAAAGAGGTCCCCGAGGTCAACGCCGAAATCGACGGCACCGATGTCGTCTACAAGAACTACGTCCACATGGGCGTGGCGGTCGGCACCCCCTCCGGGTTGGTCGTGCCGGTGGTCCGCGACGCCGACCAGATGGGCTTCGCCGCCATTGAAAAGAAAATCGCCGAACTGGGCCTCCGCGCCCGCGACGGCAAGCTCTCGATGGCCGAGATGCAGGGCGGCTCCTTCACCATCTCGAACGGCGGCGTCTACGGCTCGCTGATGTCCTCGCCCATTCTGAACCCCCCGCAAAGCGGCATCCTCGGCATGCACAAGATCCAGGACCGCCCCGTGGTGGTGAACGGCCAGATCGTCATCCGCCCGATGATGTACCTCGCCCTCAGCTACGACCACCGCATCGTCGACGGCAAAGGCGCCGTGACCTTCCTCGTCCGCGTGAAAGAGGCCCTGGAAGACCCCCGCCGCCTGCTGATGGATTTGTGAGGCATGATTTCGACTGTAATCGAAGCTTCACGATCTTGGAGCTCAAGCCTTAACCGAACAGGTTGGGGCTGTCTTGTCGCAACCATCTTCGCATGGTCTTTTGGTTTTCCGACAACTGAATTGTTTTCAGTGACGGGAAGCGGGTTCGCTGGTGGACAGTTCCTCGTTGCGTCGCTGCTGTTCCTATTGGCGTCAGCATTGCTTGGTTCGATGGCCATTAGCCTTGGAAGCGTTGGAGACCGACAGGGCTTTTCGATTGAGCGTCGAACACTTTTGGCCGAGCGGATCGGAAGCCTCAACAATCCTGTGCTGATCCAGCTACTAGCAGACGCATCCCTTCGCTACGAATTGGCTGCAGGTGCACGAGGGACATTACTATTCGCGGGCCTAGCGGCCTTCAACTTCTGGCTGTCAGGAAGTTCTGAAACTCCAATCGACTTCTCAGTTCGCGGTCCCACATGGGCAATTTCATCGGGCATTGTTCTCGCGATCGTCTTCAACTGGCTATTGGGCATATCTTCTTCAGAATTGTTCAATGCGCTTGAAAAAGCCGTAGCAACCGCTGAGCGCCGCGCAGCTCCAACATCGGCCTCCGTGCCGAACGGCACCGAGGCAACCCCATGACCCCCGAACTCACCGCCCTCACCCTTTGCGGCCTCCTCCAGATGGTGCAGTTCATCCTCTTCGCCCTCCCGGCGAACCTTGAACTCGGCACCCGCTACACCTCCTCGCCCCGCGACCGCGCGCCGGAGCATCCGCTCTCCACCCGCACCGCCCGCCTGCAGCGCGCGCTCAACAACCACTTCGAGGCGCTGATCCTCTTCACCCTCGCCGTCCTCGTGATCACCCTCTCGAACCAGTCCACCCTCACCACCCAGACCGCCGCATACATCTTCCTCGCCGCGCGCATCCTCTACGTCCCCGCCTATGCCTTCGGCTGGCGCCCCTGGCGCAGCGCGATCTGGGGCATCGGCTGGCTTGCCACCCTCACGATGATGGTCGCCGCCCTGGTCTGACCTTTCATCTGTCCGAAAATATCCCGGGGGTCCGGGGGCTGGCCCCCGGTTCCGCCCGAACCAAAAGGAGACGACTATGGCAGACTTCGACGTGATCATCATCGGCGGCGGCCCCGGCGGCTATGTCTGCGCCATCCGCTGCGCCCAGCTGGGCCTGAAGACCGCCGTGGTCGAAGGCCGCGAGTCGCTGGGCGGCACCTGCCTGAACGTCGGCTGCATCCCCTCGAAGGCGCTTCTGAACGCCACCCATCACCTGCACGAAGTGCATGAGAACTTTGAAAAGATGGGCCTGATGGGGGCCAAGCCCACGGTCGATTGGGACCGCATGCTGCGCTACAAGGACGATGTGATTTCCGGCAACACCAAGGGCATCGAATTCCTGTTCAAGAAGAACAAGGTGACCTGGCTGAAAGGCTGGGGGTCGATCCCCGCGCCGGGCCAGGTCAAGGTCGGCGACGATGTCCACTCGGCGAAGAACATCGTGATTGCAACGGGTTCCGAGTCCTCGGTGCTGCCCGGCATCACCATCGACGAAGAGGTGATCGTCACCTCGACCGGCGCCCTGGCGCTGCCAGCCATCCCGAAATCCATGGTCGTGATCGGCGCCGGCGTGATCGGGCTGGAAATGGGCTCTGTCTATGCCCGCCTTGGCGCTCAGGTGACGGTGGTCGAATACCTCGACGCCATCACCCCCGGCATGGATGCCGAAGTGGCCAAGTCCTTCCAGAGAATCCTGGCCAAACAGGGCCTCAAGTTCGTCCTCGGCGCCGCCGTGCAGGTGGTGGAGCGCAAGGGCAAGGGCGCCCGCGTGGCCTGGAAGGCCCGCAAGGACGACAAGCCCGGCGAGGTCGAAGCCGATGTCGTTCTGGTCGCGACGGGGCGCAAGCCCTATACAGCCGGCCTCGGCCTGGAAGGCCTGGGGGTCGAGATGGGCCCCCGCGGCACGGTCAGGACCGACGCGCATTTCCGCACCAACATCCAGGGCCTTTTTGCCATCGGCGACGCCATCGCCGGCCCGATGCTGGCCCACAAGGCCGAAGACGAAGGCATGGCGCTGGCCGAAATCCTGGCCGGCAAGCATGGCCATGTGAACTACGATGTCATCCCCGGCGTGGTCTACACCACCCCCGAGGTGGCCTCGGTCGGCGCCACGGAAGAACAGCTGAAGGAACAGGGACGCGCCTACAAGGTGGGCAAGTTCAGCTTCATGGGCAACGGCCGCGCCAAGGCCGTGTTCCAGGCCGAAGGCTTCGTCAAGATCCTGGCCGACAAGGACAGCGACCGCATCCTGGGATGCCACATCATCGGCCCGGCGGCGGGCGACCTGATCCACGAGATCTGCGTGGCGATGGAATTCGGCGCCAGCGCACAGGACATCGCGCTGACCTGCCACGCCCATCCGACCTACAGCGAGGCGGTGCGCGAAGCGGCGCTCGCCTGCGGCGACGGCCCGATCCACGCCTGAAACAACGCTCGTCGATGACTTCGTCACTCCTCGCGGGCGCGGCGCCATGCGAGGAGGAGACGAAGTCGAACGACGAGCGCGTCGTCAGTGCGCCGGCCGGATGAACGTGCCGTTGCGCAACTCGGCAAAGGCCTGGCGCAGTTCCGCCTCGGTGTTCATCACGATCGGCCCGGCCCAGGCCACCGGCTCTGCGATCGGCGCGCCACTGATCAGCAGGAACCGCACGCCATCCGGCCCCGCCGTCACCGTCACCTCGTCGCCCGCGCCAAAGCGCACCAGCGTCCGGTTGCCGGAAAGGTCGCGGATGTTGACCTCTTGCCCCTGCACCTCTTTCTCCAGCAGCACCCCCTCGGGGCGCGCGGCATCGCGGAAGCTGGCCGAGCCTTCGAAGACATAGGCAAAGGCGCGTCGGCGGGTATCGACCTTGAAGGTCTTGCGCCGGCCCGCCGGCACGAAGACATCCAGGTACTGCGGATCGGCGGCGACCCCGTCGACCGGGCTTTTCACGCCCCGATAATCGCCGATCACCACGCGCAGGCTGGTGCCGTCGTCCTCGTGCCGTTCGGGCAGCGCCTCGGCGGGCATGTCCTGATAGCGCGGCGCGGTCATCTTCAGCGCCCTGGGCAGGTTGCCCCACAGCTGAAACCCATGCATCCGGCCTGCCGCATCACCCTTCGGCATCTCCTGGTGCAGGATGCCGCGGCCCGCCGTCATCAGCTGCAGCGAGCCCGGCCCCAGAACCCCGCGGTTGCCCAGGCTGTCGCCGTGTTCCACCGTTCCGGCCAGCACATAGGTGATGGTCTCGATCCCCCGGTGCGGGTGCCAGGGAAAGCCGGCGCTGTAGTCGCGCGGATGATCGCCGCGGAAGTCGTCGAACAGCAGGAACGGGTCGGCCTCGGTCGGGTCCTGGAACCCGAAGGCGCGGTGCAGGTGGACGCCGGCGCCCTCGATGTGGGGGCTGGCGCGGCGGGTCTCGATGACGGGGCGGATGGACATGGCGGCCTCTCCTGATTGCGTTGGGCGAAAGATGGGGCCTTTGGACCCCCGTGCCAATGCACAGGCGCACAGGGCCATTGTGCAGCGGCGCACCTACCCCGCCAGGTGCCGCAGCCCCTGCGTCACGTCCGTCCGCACCGCCAGCCGCAGCCCCGGCTCGTCGCCCGCCTTCAGCGCCGCCAGGATCATCCGGTGATAGGGCGGCGCCTCCTTGCGGTGCAGGCGGGCATAGACCGCCCGCATCGTCGGCCCCAGTTGCAGCCAGACCGTCTCGCACAGGGCCAGCATCGCGGGGGTCTGGGCGCGCAGGTAGAGCGTACGGTGAAACTCCAGATTGGTGCGCACATAGGCCACCGCATCCTGCTTCTGCACGGCCTCGGCGTTCAGCGCATTGATCGCGGACAGCCGCTCGATCAGCGCGAAATGGGCGCGCGGCAGGGCGCGGGCGGCCATCTCCGGCTCCAGCATCGCCCGGATCGCAGCCAGTTCCTCGATCCGCTCCGGCGTCAGCTCGGGCGTCGTCACCCGCCCCGAGGACGACAGCGTCAGCGCGCCTTCGGCCACCAGCCGGCGCACCGCCTCGCGCGCGGGCGTCATCGACACGCCGAACTGCTTGCCCAGGCCCCGCAGCGTCAGCGCCTGGCCGGGCGCCAACTCGCCATGCATCACCTGCTGGCGCAGCGTGCGATAGACCCGTTCATGGGCCGAGGCATTGGGGTCGGGCGGGCGCGGCGCGATCAGCATGGGGTACAGGGAAACACCCCCGCCCCGGCCCGGTCAATCCCCGAAGCGGAAGCGGTGCAGCTCTCCGCCCCGGTCGCGCAGCCAGGCCCGCTGGCGCTGCCAGCCGGGGCAGATCCGCTCGACCACCGCCCAATAGGCATCCGAGTGGTTCATCTCGACCAGATGCGCCACCTCATGCGCGGCGACGTAATCCAGCACCGAGGGCGGCGCCATCACCAGCCGCCAGGAATACATCAGCGTGCCCTCATGGCTGCACGACCCCCAGCGGGACCGCGTGTCGCGCAAGCTCAGCCGGGCAAAACTGCGCCCCACCTGCCCGGCATGGCGGGCCGAGGCAAGGGCCAGCCGGTCGCGCGCCAGCACCTTCAGCCAGGCCGCCACCCGGGCACCCGCCTGCGCCGGATCGCCCGGCACCAGCAGGCGGTCGTCCTCGACCCGGATCGCGCGCCCGCCCGCCGGCTCCAGCCGCAACAGGCGGCCCTCGACCGGCAGGGCGACCCCGGGCGCAACGCGGGTCGCCTGCCCGCCCTCCATCCGCGACAGGGTGCGGCGCAGCCAGTCCTCTTGCGCGGCCAGGAAGGCCATCGCCTCGGCCTCGCGCGCGCGCGCGGGCAAGGACAGCGTCACCCGGCCGTCCAGCCGCGACACCCGCAGCGAGAATCGCCGCGCCTGCGCAGAGCGGCGCAGATGCACCTCGACCGGCGGATCGCCTGGCAGAACCGGCATCGCCCCCCCCTGGACAGCCCTTGAAACCCGGACCCGTGATAGCCATTTCCCTGGCCCGGCAAAAGCCTTTGACACCGCGCCCGGCCTGTGGCAAGGGGCGGCTTTCCATTGACCCAGCGAAGGGACGCACACCCATGCCCAAGCAAGAGTGGGGCACCAAGCGCATCTGCCCGACGACCGGCAAGCGCTTTTACGACCTGAACCGCACGCCGGTGGTCAGCCCCTATACCGGCGAGGTGGTCGACATCGAATCCGCCCGCCGCAAGCTGGCCGCCTCGGTCATCGCCCGCGTCTCGCCCGAAAAGGACGACGTGCTGGTCGACGATCTGGACACCGACGAAGACCTGCTGGAACCGGCCGTCGCCGACGACACCGAGCTGGACGACGACCTGCTGGAAGACGACGCCGACGACAACGTCTCGCTGGACGATCTGGCCGACGTTCCGGGCGACGAAGAAGAAGTCTAAGTCCCGACAAGACGGCGCGGGATCGGTGCATTTTCCCTCTTGCACCCCCCCGCGCCCTCCACTAGACACCCGGCATCGCGGCCCGAAAGGGCCGAGACCTCGGTGGGGCCGTAGCTCAGTTGGGAGAGCGCTTGAATGGCATTCAAGAGGTCAGGGGTTCGATTCCCCTCGGCTCCCCCAAATCTCCAAAA
>JAGPEG010000172.1 GCA_018057165.1 Tabrizicola sp. | reverse complement strand
TCCAGATCCAGCGCCTTGGCCCATCCCATGTTCGCCCGCCAGGTCACGGTATCCAGCACGAACCCCGTGCCCCCCGCCCGCGCCAGCGCCACGAACCCGTCGAACCAGCGCCCCAGCGCCTCCCTGCCCTTCGGATCGTCAAGCAGCACGAACGCGGCGAATTCGGGCAGATCAAAGCCTTCATGAAAGATCATCGAGGTTTCAAGCCCCGCGTCGGCGGGCCAGGGCTTGGTCGTCGCCATCAGTCGGTCAATACGATCCATTGCAAGCTCCTTTTCATGGCGGTCCGGGCACCGAAACCTAGGAAAAGCGGCTTTCAGACAGGTCATCGGCCTGCCAGAGCAAATCAGATGTACGAATTACCAGAGGATATTGCCGCGCCCGCGACGCAACATCGACCGCAAGTCTACCATGATTGATGCCTGTCGCGCGGGAAATCATATCCCGCGCGACAGGCGCCGGAACGGGGCCGCTTTACGGCGTGGGTGCCCTCTTGCGATTGCGTCCTGCTTTGGCGACAACGGGGGCATGACGCCTGACATCCTCTGCATCGGCTCGGTCCTCTGGGACATCATCGGTCGCTCGCCCACCGCGATGCGGCTTGGCGCGGACGTGCCGGGGCGCATCACGCGGCTGCCTGGCGGGGTGGCGATGAACATCGCGATGACGCTGCGGCGCTTTGGCATGAGCCCGGCGCTCATCACCGCCATCGGACGGGATGCCGAGGGCGACGAACTGATCGCGGCCTGCGACCGGCTGGGCCTGGTGACGGGTCATGTCTACCGCTCCGACGACCTGCCGACCGACCGCTACATGGCTGTCGAGGGCGCGAACGGGCTGATCGCCGCCGTCGCCGATGCTCATTCGCTTGAGGCGGCGGGCGACAAGATCCTGCGACCGCTTGCCGATGGCAGCCTTGGCACGAAAGCGGAGCCCTGGCCCGGCCTGATCGCGCTTGACGGCAACCTGACCGAAGCCATCCTGGCCGGAATTGCCGCGTCGCCTCTTTTCGCCCAGGCCGACCTGCGCGTCGCTCCGGCCTCACCCGGCAAGGCCGGGCGCCTTCTGCCGCTGCTGGCGCATCCCTCGGCCACGCTGTATGTGAATCTGGAAGAGGCCAACATTCTGGCCCGCAGCGACAGCGCCTCCGCCCGTCAGGCCAGCGAGGCGCTGCTTGCGCGTGGCGCGGGCCGGGTGCTGGTGACGAACGGCGGCCAGCCGGCAGCCGAGGGTCGCAAGGGCGAGGGTGTGATCGAAGGCCACCCGCCGCAGGTTCTGGTGACGCGCGTCACCGGCGCGGGCGACACGTTCATGGCCGCGCATCTGGTGGCCGAGCGCAGCGGCCTGTCCCGACAAGCGGCGCTGGACGAAGCCCTGCGCGCCGCTGCAACCTATGTTTCCGGAGAAATCGGTTCATGACCCTGCCCCTCATCCTCTCGCCCGAAGTGACCCAAGCCCGCGCCTCGGGTGCCGCGATTGTCGCCCTTGAAAGCACAATCATTACCCACGGCATGCCATTCCCGCAGAATGTCGAAACGGCCCGCCGGGTGGAAGCCGAAGTTCGCGCCCATGGAGCGGTTCCTGCAACCATCGTGATCAAGGACCGGCACATTCATGTCGGCCTGACCGACGCCGAGCTTGACGGGCTTGGCCGGGCGCAGAACGTGGCGAAGCTGTCGCGCGCCGACCTTGCGGCCTGTCTTGCCAGCGGTGGCACCGGCGCCACCACCGTCGCCGCCACGATGATCTGCGCCCATCTTGCCGGTATCCGGGTCTTCGCCACCGGCGGGATCGGCGGGGTGCATCGCGGGGCGGAAACCAGCTTCGATATCTCTGCCGACCTGCGCGAGCTGGCGGAAACCCCCGTCACCGTCGTCGCTGCCGGGGCGAAGGCGATCCTCGACCTGTCGAAGACGCTGGAATATCTGGAAACCCTGGGCGTCCCGGTCATCGCTTACGGCCAGGATGATTTTCCCGCCTTCTGGTCACGCTCCTCGGGAATGAAAGCGCCGCTGCGCATGGACAGCGCCGCAGACATCGCGGCCGCCCAGCTGATGCGCGCCCGCCTGGGTCTGCCCGGCGGCCAGCTTGTCGCCAACCCGATTCCGGTTGCGGCAGAGATTCCCCGTGGGGAAATCATGCCGCATATCGAAACCGCACTGGCCGAGGCCGAGGCGAAAGGCATCGCCGCCAAGGCGGTGACGCCCTTCCTTCTGCAACGCATCTTCGAGCTGACAAAGGGCCGCTCCCTCACCGCCAACATCGAACTGGTGCTGAACAATGCCCGGCTTGGGGCGGCGATTGCCAGGGAACTGGTCACGCGGGGCTGAATTTCCCGTATTGCCCCCCCGCACCATTGCGCTGCAGTGACTCCTGCACCTAGATAGGGAGGGAAGGGGACAACCACTCGTGACCGATCCGCACCTGCCTCACCGTCGCGGCTTTCTGGCCAGCCTGCGCGCCAGTTTCCTGACGGGTCTCGTCGTCGTGCTGCCCATCGGGCTTACGATCTGGTTCGTCTGGGCGGTGATCGGCTGGATCGACGGCTGGATCCTGCCCCTGATCCCGGCCTACTACCAGCCCGACATGCTGATCGGTCGCTGGTTCGGCCCGGAATACGAATTCCCGGTGCGCGGTATCGGCGTTCTCGCCTTCCTGATCGCCACCATCATCGTCGGCTGGCTGGCCAAGGGCCTGATCGGTCGCTCGATCATCCGCTCCGGCGAGGATCTGGTCGACAGGATGCCGGTGGTCCGCTCGGTCTACGGCGGGATCAAGCAGGTGGCGGAGACCTTCTTCAACAAGAAGGAAAAGAGCTTCGACAAGGTTGTCCTGGTCGAATTCCCCCGCGCCGGTTCCTGGGCGCTTGGCTTCATGTCGACCCGGCCCAAGGGCGAACTCGCCGACCGCCTCGCCGCCCTTGGCTCTGACATGTCGGCGGTTTTCGTGGGCCTTACCCCCTTCACCAGCGGGATGCTTCTTTTCGTGCCGACCAAGGATCTGGTGATGATGGACATGGGCGTCGACGATGCGGCCAAACTCATCGTCTCGGGCGGGCTCGTCTATCCCATGCCGAAGGAACCGCTTCTCTAACCCAGAAGGCCACGCAGGTCGGCGCTTGCCTCTTGCCCGATCTTCGAGCCGCCGTCCTTCAGGAAGCGGTCGGCAGCCTTCCGGCCCGCCTCTTTCAGCCGTTCCAGAAGCCAGGGCGTTGGCGATTGTTTCGAATCCGCCGAAAGCTCGTTCATCAGCCGGTCGTCCGAGATCATGTGGACGTTCACCGCCTTCATCTTGCCCGCCTCCATCCGTCCTTCCGCGATCAGCCGCCGCACGAAGTTGATCGCGCGCAATTCGCCCAGAAGGCTTGCGTTGAAGCTGATCTCGTTGATCCGGTTCTGGATTTCCAGCGGAGTGTCCGGGATGTCGTCCCGCCGCATCGGGTTGATCGAGACGACCAGGATGTCATCCGGCAGCTCTGGCTCATACAGGGGAAACAGCGCCGGATTGCCGGAAAAGCCACCGTCCCAGTAAGCTTCGCCCCCGATCTCGACGGTCTGGAACACTGTGGGCAGGCAGGCCGAGGCCAGAAGCGCCTCGGGGGTGATCTCCATGGCGTGAAAGACCTTGATCTTGCCGGTCCGCACATTGGTCGCGCTGACGAAGAATTTCGGGCCATGCTCTGCCCGGACATGGCTGAAGTCGAGATCGCGCACCACCGGCTCCAGCGGGTTGGTCCAGCTATTGCCGAAAGCGTAGGGCGAATACATTTGCGCGGCAACGCCCGCCGGCGAAAACGGCAGCAAGGCCGCGCTGGCCGTCTGCCAGAACCGCATCGCCGGCAGGAAGGGCGCCAGCCAGGGCACCATGCGGAAATCGCCGATCTCGCCCACCTGCTCCCACAGCCGGTCCAGCCGCTTTCGCGCCGCCCCCCGGCCCCCGGCGATCAGGCCTGCCTTCAGCGCCGCCCCGTTCAGCGCCCCCGCCGAAGTGCCGGAAATCCCGGCGATCTCCAGCTCGTCATCTTCCAGAAGCCGGTCCAGCACTCCCCAGGTAAAGGCCCCATGCGCGCCGCCACCTTGCAGCGCCAGGCTGACCCGCCTCACAGCGCGGTCCAGCCGCCGTCCACCGAAATCGTCGTTCCCGTCACCTGATCCGCCGCCGGGCTGCACAGATAGACTGTGGTGCCCCCGATCTGCTCCACCGTCGCGAACTGGCGGCTTGGCTGGCGGTCCAGCATCACCTCGCGGATCACCGTTTCGCGGTCCATGTTGTGAACCTTCATCTGTTCGGGGATCTGCGCCTCGACCAGCGGGGTCAGCACATAGCCCGGACAGATCGCATTGCAGGTGATCCCCTGCCCCGCCGTTTCCAGCGCCACGGTCTTCGACAAGCCGACCAGACCATGCTTGGCCGCGATATAGGCCGATTTGAAGGGCGAGGCCGTCAGCCCGTGGGCGGAGGCGATGTTGACCACCCGGCCCCAGCCCTTCTTCCGCATCCCCGGCAGGGCCGCCGCGGTGGTGTGGAAGGCCGAGGTCAGGTTGATCGCCAGGATCGCATTCCATTTCTCGACCGGGAACTCTTCGATGGGCGCGACGAACTGGATGCCCGCGTTGTTCACCAGGATGTCGCAGCCCCCGGCCTTTTCGATCAGCGCCCGGCACTCTGCCCCCTTCGACATGTCCGCCGCGATGTAGCGTGCCGTCACCCCGTGCCGCGCACCCAGGTCCTTTGCCAGATCATGATCCTCGGGCCGGTCGGTGAAGCTGTTCAGAATCACCTCCGCGCCCGCAGCTGCCAGCGATTCGGCCACACCAAGCCCGATTCCCGAATTTGATCCGGTGATGACTGCGCGTTTGCCGTGAAATGTCATGCCGCCCTCCAGATGCTGCATCTGCGAAAGCATTGCACGGTTGGAAGGGGAACGGAAGTCACGGTGCCGGGATGAAAAAAACGCCGGCGCGAAGCCGGCGTTAAGTCTTTGAGGCAGGTTTCATACAGGCAAGAAACCTATCGAGCAGTAGGGTCTTTATAGTCCCCTCTCCGCCGATGGCCAAGCTAAAAGTTTGAATTGCCACGATCTCCGTCCTAGGGTCCGGCAACACAACCGCCGGTAAGGGGAGCATCAGGGGATGATCGGGGAAAGCAGCGCCGGTTTGCGCAGGTTCGGGCTTTCAGTCCTGCTGGCACTTCTTGCCGCAACTGCGCATGCAGAACCCTCGCACGGCATAGCTATGTATGGCCAACCCGCCCTCCCCCCGGATTTTGTGTCCCTGCCGCAAGTGAACCCCGATGCACCGAAGGGCGGCAGCTATCGTTGGGGCGAGGCCGGCAGCTACGACAGCTTCAACCCTTTCGTGACCAAGGGTCGCGCAGCACTTGGCATTTCTACCCTCGTGGTCGAGACGCTGATGGGCCGGAACTATGACGAACCCTTCTCGCTTTACGGGCTCTTGGCCGAATCGATAGATACCGACCCGGCCCGCAGCTACGTCGAATTCACCCTGCGCCCCGAAGCCCGATTCTCTGACGGCTCGCCCGTCACGGTCGAAGATGTGATGTGGTCGGTGGAAACATTGGGCACCGACGGCAACCCGCGCTATGCCGCCGCCTGGAAGAAGATCGCCGCGATGGAGAAGACCGGCGAACGGTCGGTCCGCTTCACCTTCAACGTGGAAGACCGGGAACTACCGCTGATCCTCGGCCTGCGCCCGATCCTGAGGAAGGCCCAATGGGAGGGGAAGGACTTCGCCGAAGCGACAATGGAGGTTCCCATCGGCTCTGGTCCCTATCTCCTCGCCGGCTCCGATCTGGGCGTGCAGGTGACTTACAAGCGCAATCCCGACTGGTGGGGGAAGGACCTGCCCTTCAACAAGGGCCAGTGGAACTTCGACGAAATCCGCTACGATTATTACACCAACCCGCAGGCGATCTTCGAGGCGTTCAAGGCCGGTCAGGTCTCGGCCTACCGCGAGGCGAATGTCTCGAAATGGCTCTCAAGCTACAACTTCCCCGCCGTCCAGTCCGGCGCGGTGATCAAGGCCGAAATCCCGCATGGCCGCCCCTCGGGGATCGAGGGCTTCGTCTTCAACACCCGCAAGCCGCTCTTCGCCGACTGGCGCGTGCGCGAGGCGCTGATCCTGGCCTTCAACTTCGAATTCATCAACCAGACCCTGAACGGCGGCCTTCTGCCCCGCATCCCGTCCTATTTCGGCAACTCGGCGCTGGCGATGCAGCCCGGCACACCCGCGACGGGCCGCGAACTGGCGCTTCTGGACCCTTTCAAGGC
>JAGPEG010000171.1 GCA_018057165.1 Tabrizicola sp. | reverse complement strand
TCGGCCTCGACCACTTCGATCAGGCGGGGGATCGGCAGGGCTTCGACCGGAAGGCCGGGGCCGAACCAGGGTTCGAGTAGCTTTGTCGTCTCGGCGTCGTCGATCTGGCGATAGCTGGCGATGCCGGGGGTGGTGGCAAGGGCGGCGAGGATCGCATCGGTCTGGATCTGGACCTGTTCGGCGGGGGCGGAAAGGCGGATGGTGGCGGTTTTCGCCAGGGCCTCGGACCAGCGGGTTGCAAGGCGGCCGGAAGCAAGCGAGAGCGCGAGGGCGAAGACGCAGAGGAAGGTCATCGCGCCGGCGGTGAAGGTGGTGAGCCAGGCGGTCGGGCCGGAGGGGGGGACGACTTCCAGCGCGCGGGTGGCGGGGGAGGCGGGCTTGGCCTTGGGGAACTTCACAGATCGGCCCCCGCAAGCTGGACGCGGTGCCTGGCGATCCGCAACACGCGGGCCTGGATCTGGGCCTTGGCCTGGCGGATCAGGTTCAGGTCATGGGTGGCGACGAGGATGGTCTTGCCCATCTTGTTCAGCTCGACCAGCAGGGTGAGGATGCGCAGGGACATCTCCCAGTCGACGTTGCCGGTGGGTTCGTCCGCCAGGATCACATCGGGGTCGACGATGACGGCGCGGGCCAGGGCGGCGCGCTGGCGTTCGCCGCCGGACATCTGTGGCGGCAGCGCATCGGCGAGATGGTTCAGCCCGACCCAGCCCAGAAGATCGTCCATGTCCTGCCGGTCGCTTTCGCGGTCCGAGACGGTGAAGGGCAGCGCCATGTTGGCGGCCAGCGTCATGTGGTCAAGGAACTTGCAGTCCTGATGCACGATGCCGATCCGGCGGCGGGTGCGGGCAACGTCATCGCGGGAAAGCCTGGTCACGTCATTGTCGAACAGGGTGACGCGGCCGGAGGTGGGGCGCAGCTCGGCATAGGCGAGTTTCAGGAAGGTCGACTTGCCCGCCCCGGACGGCCCGGTGAGGAAATGGAACGACCCCGGTGCCAGCCGGAGCGAGACATCGGACAGAAGCTCGCCCCCGCCATAGCTGTAGGCCACGTTTTCGAAACTGATCACGCTGTTCCCTCGCTGTCCCGGAGTGACGGTTCGGTCGGCGCCACTGCGCTTTCCATCGCACAGGGGGAAACGATTGCACAAGGGCGCGCGACAAACCCTTGGAACGACTGGAATTAGGGATTACAACTTTGATCGAGCAGCCGGGAAACAGGCGTTGAGGGACGAATATGCGGTTGGTTTGCCCGAATTGTGAGGCGAAATACGAGGTCCCCGAGGATGCGATCCCGGAAACCGGGCGCGACGTGCAATGCGCGAATTGCGGTCATGCCTGGTTCCAGATGCGGTCTCGTGCGGCAATGGCAGAGCCGGCCACCGCGCCGCCTGCGCCTGTTGTCGAGCCCGAGCCGGTGGCCGAGCCGGTCGCGGTGGCTGCCGTTCAGGAAACTCCTCCTGTCGTGGAGCCGACCGCCGAGCCCGAAGGCGCTGTGATTGCCGAAGCTGTGCCCGATCCGGACGTGGGGGAGGACAGTGTTGCCGCCGGAGCCGACGCGGCTGTGCTTGACGGAGAGGGCGAGGCGGGGGTTGCCGAGGTTGCGCCGCTGGCCGAGGACCTAGCCGAAACGGTTGCTGCCGAAACCATAGCCGATGATCCCGTGGTGGACGCGCCTGCGGTTGACGAGGAGATCGCCGAGGTGACGGCGGTCGAGGCGGTTGCGGATGCCGTGGTCGCCGAGGGTGCGCAGGCTGCGGAAACCGAAGCCTCCGCTGCGGCGGCGATGGCTGCCCCTGCGGCCTATGCCGTGGACGAATCCGTCCTTGCCATCCTGCGCGAGGAGGCCGAGCGCGAAGTCCAGGCCCGGCGCGCCGAGGGGGCGAGGCCACTGGAGACCCAGACCGACCTTGGCATCGACGCGGCGATTCCGGTCGCGAAGGTCGCGGAGACGGTCGCGGCCCCGGTGGAAACCGAGGCGGATGACAAGCTGGCGAACCGGCGCACGCGGTTGCCGGATGTGGAAGAGATCAACTCGACCCTGCGACCGACGGAAACGGCGGACGGCGACGCCGCGTCCGGCGACGCCCGTGTCCCGGCCGAGGGTCGCAGCAGCTTTCGCAGCGGTTTTCTCATGGTGCTGACGGTGGCGATCCTGGGATCGGCACTGTATGGCAGCGCCGACGCGCTGGCCCAGGCCGTGCCCGCGCTGGCCGGTCCCCTGAAGGCCTATGTCGGCTTTGTCGACAGCCTGCGCCTGCATCTGGACGGGCTGATGCAAAGCGCGACCGTCGCGATCAACGGCGACTGACGGCCCAATTCGGCTTGCCCCGGACCGGGCGGGCCATTATCCCTTGCGGCCAGCCATTGCCCGCGAGGAACCGCCATGACCAACCAGCGTTTCGACAAGTCGAAGCTTCCCAGCCGCCATGTGACCGAAGGCCCGGCGCGCGCTCCGCATCGCAGCTATTTCTATGCGATGGGGATCACGGAAGACGAGATCCACCAGCCCTGGGTTGGTGTCGCGACCTGCTGGAACGAAGCGGCCCCCTGCAACATCGCGCTGAACCGTCAGGCGCAGATCGTGAAGCATGGCGTGAAGAAGGGCGGCGGCACCCCGCGCGAATTCACCACCATCACCGTGACCGACGGGATCGCGATGGGGCATGAGGGGATGCGGTCCTCGCTCGCATCGCGCGATGCGATTGCGGATACGGTCGAGTTGACGATGCGCGGGCATTGCTATGACGCGATCGTGGGTCTGGCCGGGTGCGACAAATCGCTGCCGGGGATGATGATGGCGATGGTGCGGCTGAACGTGCCCTCGGTCTTCATCTATGGCGGGTCGATCCTGCCGGGCCGCTACAACGGCCAGGACATCACCGTACAGGACATGTTCGAGGCGGTGGGCAAGCATCAGGCCGGGAACCTGTCGGATGCCGAGCTGGAGATCATGGAGCGGGTGGCTTGCCCGTCCTCGGGCGCTTGCGGGGCGCAGTATACGGCGAACACGATGGCCTGCGTGTCCGAGGCGATTGGTCTGGCGCTGCTGAACTCGTCGTCGGCCCCCGCGCCCTATGAAAGCCGCGACCAGTATGGCGAGGCTTCGGGCGTGGCGGTCATGAACCTGATCGAAAAGAACATCCGCGCGCGGGACATCGTGACGCTGAAGGCGCTGGAAAACGCTGCCCGCGTGGTGGGTTGCACCGGCGGTTCCACCAACGCCGCGCTGCACCTGCCGGCGCTGGCGAACGAAGCCGGGATCGATTTCGACCTCTTCGATGTCGCCAAGATCATGAAGGACACACCCTATTTCGTCGACCTGCGGCCGGGCGGGAAATATGTCGCCAAGGACCTGCATGAAGTGGGCGGCGTGGCCGTGGTGATGAAGGAACTGGCGAAAGAGGGGCTGCTGCACCTCGACTGCCTGACTGCCTCGGGCAAGACGCTGGGCGAAAGCTTGGACGAAATCCGTGGCGAGGCGGACGGCCGGGTGATCTATCACATCAACTCGCCCATCACCAAGACCGGGGGCGTGGTCAGCTTGCGCGGCAACCTTGCACCCGATGGGGCCATCGTGAAGGTCGCGGGCATGACCGAGGCCGAGCAGGTGTTCTCTGGCCCGGCGCGGGTCTTTGAATGCGAGGAAGACGCTTTCGAAGCGGTGAAGCAGCGCGGCTACAAGGAAGGCGAAGTCATCGTCATCCGCAACGAAGGCCCCGCTGGCGGGCCGGGGATGCGCGAGATGCTGTCGACCACGGCGGCGCTGAGCGGTCAGGGCATGGGCAAGAAGGTGGCGCTGATCACCGACGGGCGGTTCTCGGGCGCGACACGCGGATTCTGCGTCGGCCATGTCGGGCCGGAGGCCGCGCATGGCGGGCCGATTGCCCTGCTGAAAAACGGCGACATCATCAGCCTGAACGCGGTGACGGGCGAATTGTCGGTGGCACTGTCGGACGAGGAGCTTGCCAAGCGCAAGGCCGACTGGAAAGGCCCGCGCAAGACGCAGTATACCAGCGGCGCGATCCACAAGTTCGCGAAGCTCGTCGGTGGCGCACGCTGGGGGGCGGTCACGCATCCGGGCGCGAAGGCCGAAAGCCACGTCTACATGGACCAGTAAGACGCATGACCAGTCGCTTCGGCCGCGCAGTGCAGGGCTGGCATCAACGCCGGACCGAAGCGCGCTGGGCGCGGCTGGTCGATGCGGCACCCGAGCTGGAAAGCCACGAGCTGCGCGCCTTGCGGACCGAGGCGCGGGGCATGCGCCGCCAGCTCGACCGGGTGTTGCAGGCGGCGGATGCCCGGCTGGCCGTGCCTTCGCTGGGCGCAGGCCTGCCGCAGATGCCGCTGGGGACCGACTGGTCCTGGCGTCCCGATCTCTGGCGCGGCGCTTTGCCGGAACCGGGCGCGGTGGCTGCGGGCGACTGCACCGCGCTGGGTGAGGGCGTGGCGCTGTACCACGACTGCCCCCTGGGCGAGGTGGTGGTGCGGCAGGTCAGGAACGGCAGGCCCGAGGACCGGGCACCCTATGGCCTTGCCATCGACGTCTTCGGCTTCAAGGGCACGTTCCTGTCGCTGGCGCTGAACCTGCCCGGGGCGGCGGTCGAAGGGTTGAAGGCGCGGCATCTGGTCCGGGCGGAAATGATCATCGACTGCGACCGTCCGGTGAAGGCCTTTGCCCGGCTGAACATCAGGCACGGGCCGAACCTGGCGCAGCCGGTGAGCAACCTGCCGGACCAGCACCGCGACAAGGTGGCGGAGTTCGATCTTGCCTATGCCGGGCTGAACGACAAGCGGATCGAACGGACCTGGCTGGACCTGATCCTGAACGATGCCGCCATGAGCCGGATCGTGATCCGCGATCTGGTGGTCAGCCGCCGCCCGCGGGCAGAGCTGTAGGAACAGGGCATGGTCTCAGGGCTGACACTGAACGAGGGCCGGATTGCCGGGGGCGTCTGGGAAGCCGTGCTGACCGGGGCCGAGACTGCTCCGCAGATTGAGGTGCTGCATGCGGGCCAGGCGGTCGAGGGGGTGGAGATTCTGCCCCTTGCCGGCAAGGCGGGGTGTTTCACGGTCCGGGTGCCGATCCCGGCCTGGGCGCTGAATGAAGGGGTGCAGACCTTCCTTGTCCAGTCAGGCGGGGCAACGCTGGCGCAGTTCACCCTGGTCGCCGGGCAGCCTGTGGAGGCAGACATCCGCGCCGAGCTGAACCTGCTTCGTGCCGAGCTGGACCTGCTGAAACGGGCCTTCCAGCGGCATGTCAGAGAAAGCTGATCCCCCGTCCCCGTCGTTCGACTTCGTCTCCGCCTCGGTCGCGAGGGGTGACGAAGTCAGCGACGAGGTTTTTCAGAGCTGCGACAGCAGGTGTTCACCTGCCGAAATCTCGCAGCCCGGCCCGGTTTCCGGATTGAACTGCGTCACCACGCCGTCTTCCGCCAGGAGCGAATAGCGTTTCGACCGGGCGAAGAAACCCAGGTGCGGCACGTCGAAGGTGAGGCCGATGGCCTTGGTGAAGCTGGCATCGGCATCGCCCAGCATGGTGATCCCGGTGGCGGTGGCACCTGTCGCCTCGCCCCAGGCTTTCATCACGAAAGGGTCGTTGACCGAGACACAGAGGATCTCGTCCACGCCCTTGTCGGCGAATTTGCCCGCCGTGCGCATGAAGCTTGGCACATGGGCGGTGGAGCAGGTGCCGGTATAGGCGCCGGGCAGACCGAAGATCACCACCTTGCGGCCCTTGAGCCGGTCCGACAGCGTCACCGCCTCTGCCCCGTTCTCGCCCATCGTCAGAAGCGTGGCTTCGGGGAGGCGGGAGCCGATTGCAATCGTCATTGAGGGATTTCCTTTTTCATCGCGCGTTGCGCCGTGCTTTGAATGGGTTATAGGGTCCGTCGCGGAACATGCCAGAGGGGGATGCGCGATGCGGGTGGTGATCGTCGGAGCCGGGCAGGCGGGTGCGGCACTGGCCGCGAAGCTGCGGACCCTGGGCCATGCGGGCGAGATCGTGATGCTGGGCGACGAGCCCGCGCCGCCCTACCAGCGCCCGCCGCTGTCGAAGGCCTATCTGCTGGGCGAGATGGAGGAAGACCGGCTCTGGCTGCGCGCGCCGGAATTCTGGGCGGAGAACGGGGTCGAGCTGCGGCTGGGCCAGGCGGTGACGGCCATTGATCCGACCGCGAAGACCGTGACCGTGGGCGGCGAGGCTCTGGCCTATGACCACCTGGCGCTGACCACGGGGTCGACCCCGCGTCGGTTGCCTGCGGCCATCGGCGGGTCACTGGACGGGGTCTATAC
>JAGPEG010000170.1 GCA_018057165.1 Tabrizicola sp. | reverse complement strand
GAGGACTGGCTGCGGGGCCGGAGCTGGGCGCTGAGCGATGCCGATCTGGCAGGGGGACTGGAGGAGGAGATCGCCCGCCTTGCCTCCAGCGCCGCGCGCAGTCTGGCGCGGGCGCATGTCGACCGGGCGCGGGCGGATGCGGCGCTGCTGCCCGAGACGGCGTTTCTTGCAGCCCTGTCCGAGACCGGACCCGATCCGCTGGCGCTGGCAGAACGCTTTGGCGCCACGCCCTTGCAGGCGATGCGGCGGCTGGCGGGCATTCCCGCCGTTCAGGCGGGGCTGGTCACTTGCGACGGCTCGGGCACGCTGACCTTCCGCAAGCCGGCGACCGGCTTTCCCTTGCCGCGTTTCGGCTCGGCCTGCCCGCTCTGGCCGCTGTACGCGGCACTGGGCCGCCCGATGCAGGCTTTCGAGGCGCGGGTGCAGATGGCGGGGCAAAGCGACCGGCGGCACCGGGTGGTGGCCTGGGCCGAGACACGGCATCCGCAAGGGTTGCGGGGACCGGAGCTGCGCGAGGCGGCGATGCTGATCCTGCCGGATGATGGCGCAGGCCCGGTCACGCGGATCGGATCAAGCTGCCGGGTCTGCGCCCGCGGCGACTGCCCGGCACGGCGCGAGCCCTCGATCCTGGCGGCGGAAGGAAGCTGAGGGCAAGCTCCTCCTGCGCATCACGTCTTGTCGCGAGGGGACCCCGGCGCGAAGAGTGACGACATCGGCGACGGGCGGGCGCGGCCAAGGCTTTGACAGCCGCGTGCCTTGCCGCCAATACTGATGCAGGGGCGGCCCAAGACCGTCCGGGGAGAACCAGTGGCATCGCATGTCCTGCTGATCGAGGATGAACCGAACATCGCCGAGGCGATCCAGTTTCTTCTGTCTCGTGATGGGTTGCGGGTCAGCCATGCCGCCGAGGGCGTGGCGGCGCTGGCCATGCTGCGGCAGGATCCGCCGGATATGGTGATCCTTGACCACATGCTGCCCGGCCTTTCGGGACTGGAGATCCTGACCGCGATCCGCGCCGCGCCGGAAAGCCGTGACCTGCCGGTGATGATGCTGACCGCGCGGGGGCGCGACCGCGAGATGGCCGAACGGGCCGGCGCCGACCGCTTCATGACGAAGCCTTTTTCCAACGCGGAAATCCTGGCCGAGGTCCGGGCGATGCTGGCGCGCGGATGAGACGCCCGAAGCGACCGCTGTTCCTGGCCCGCGCGCCCTACCGGCGCAGGCGGCTGCGCGATGCCGCGCGGCTTCTGCCGGTGCTGGGGATGTTTCTGCTGCTTCTCCCGCTTCTCTGGGCGCCGGGGTCGCGGATGTCGCTGTCATCGGGCGACGTGATCTACTTCTTCTCGGTCTGGCTGGGGCTGATCGGTCTGGCGGCGGCCTTTGCCCCCGGCCTGCGCAGTGGCGAAGGCGTGGACGAGGAGGAGGACTGACATGCCCTTCAACCTTCTGGTCCTTGCCTGTTTCCTCTATGTAGCCTTCCTGTTCACCGTGGCCTTCGTGGTCGAACGGCGTGCGGCGCGGGGGCGGCTTGGCTGGCTGCGCTCGCCGCTGGTCTACACGCTGTCCCTGTCGATCTACTGCACCGCCTGGACCTTCTACGGCGCGGTGGGCTATGCGGCGCGGTCGGGCCTGGAATTCCTGACGATCTATTTCGGGCCGACGCTGGTCTTCGTCGGCTGGTGGTGGCTGCTGCGCAAGCTGGTGCGGATCGGGCGGCAACATCGGGTCACGTCGATTGCCGACCTGATCTCCTCGCGCTACGGCAAGTCGAACACGCTGGGGGTGATCGTCACGCTGATCGCCGTAGTGGCCGCGACGCCCTATATCGCCTTGCAACTGCAATCGGTGGTCCTGTCCTTCGGTGTCTTCGCCAGTGCCGCGCCGGACGGATCGCGCCCGCTTGATCCCGGCCAGATCGCGGTCTGGGTGGCGGTGGGGCTTGCGGCCTTCACCATCCTCTTCGGCACCCGGAACCTTGACGTGCGCGAACAGCACCACGGCATCGTCACCGCGATCGCGGTCGAGGCGGTGGTGAAGCTGGTGGCGCTGCTTGCGGTCGGCAGTTTCGTCGTGTGGGGCATCGCCGGAGGGGTCGCCGATGTGATCGCCCGGATCGATGTGGCGGACCTTTCGGCCTGGCAGGTCTCGCCGGGGCGCTGGACCGGGATCATCTTCCTTTCCGCCGCCGCGGTGATCTGCCTGCCGCGGATGTTTCAGGTCATGGTGGTGGAGAATGACGACGAGGGGCATCTGGCGCGGGCCAGCTGGGCCTTCCCGCTGTACATGATGGCGATGAGCCTGTTCATCGTGCCCATCGCCGTGGTGGGGCTGGAGCGGATGCCCGTGGGGGCAAACCCCGACATGTTCGTCCTGACCCTGCCGCTTGCCGAGGGGAAGGGCACCCTGGCGATGCTGGCCTTCCTTGGCGGGTTTTCGTCGGCCACCTCGATGGTGATCGTGGAATCCATCGCGCTGGCCACGATGATCTCGAACCATGTGATGATCCCCCTGTGGCTGCGCCTGCGTCCCGGCGCGGCGGCAGAGGATGACCTGCGCTCGGTCGTCCTGATGGCGCGGCGGCTGGCGATCATGTCGGTGCTGGCGCTGGGGTATGGCTATTACCACGTCTCCGGCGGCTCGGCGGCGCTGGCCTCGATCGGGCTGGTCGCGTTTCTGGGAGTGGCGCAGGTGCTGCCCGCACTGCTGGGCGGCATCTTCTGGCGCGGGGCGACGCGGACCGGGGCGATCCTGGGGCTGGTCACGGGGCTGGCGGTCTGGGCCTATACCTCGTTCCTGCCGTCCTTCGGCCCCGGCGCGGCCTTGCCCGAGGCGGTGTTCACTCATGGGCTCTTCGGTCTTTCGTGGCTGCGCCCGCATTCGCTGTTCGGCACGCAAGGCATGGACCCGATCATCCATGCGCTGTTCTGGTCGATGGCGCTGAACGTGCTGGCCTTCTGCCTTGGGTCGCTTTTCTCTTTTCCCGGCCCGGTGGAGCGGTTGCAGGGCGCGGCCTTCGTCAATGTCTTCGAGGGTGCCGTCGGCCCGCAACGCTGGGCGCGGGGGCGGGCAGAGCCCGAGGCGCTGCTGGGCATGGCGCAGCGCATCCTGGGCGAGGAACTGGCGCTGCCGCTGTTTCAGGCCGAGGCGCGAGCGCAGGGAAAAGAGGGCTTCCTGCCCGACCCGACACCCGGCTTTCTCGATGCGCTGGAGGCGCGGCTTTCGGGCTCGGTCGGGGCGGCGACGGCGCATGCGATGATCGGCCAGCTGGTCGGCCGCGCGACGGTGACGGTCGAGGATCTGATGGCGGTGGCCAGCGAATCGGCGCAGATCCTGGAATATTCCGCCCGGCTGGAAGCGCGCGAGGCCGAGCTGACCCGGACGGCGGGCGCGCTGCGCGAGGCGAATGAAAAGCTGACCCAGCTATCCTTGCAGAAGGACGCCTTCCTCAGCCAGATCAGCCACGAGCTGCGCACGCCGATGACCTCGATCCGTGCCTTTTCCGAAATCCTGACCGAAGGCGACCTGCCGCCGGAGGCAGTGATGCGCTATGGCCGGATCATCCATGACGAGGCGAAACGGCTGACGCGGCTTCTGGACGATCTGCTGGATCTGTCGGTGCTGGAAAACGGCGCGGTGCAGCTGAGCCTGGGACTGGCGAGCCTGCAGGGCATGATCGACACCGCGCTGACGGCGGCGCGGGCGACGCGGCCCGAGCGCGAGTTTCAGGTGGTCCGGGACCTGCCCTCCGAGACGATCTACCTCAAGACCGACGCCGACCGGCTGGCCCAGGTCTTCATCAACCTGATCTCGAATGCCCGGAAATACTGCGACGCGCCCCGGCCGGAGCTGCGCATCACGGTGCGGCAGCGGGCGGGGCGGGTGACGGTGGATTTCATCGACAACGGCAAGGGCATCCCGCAGGAGAGCCAGGCGCTGATCTTCGAGAAGTTCTCTCGCCTGACCGATGCCAACCGCGCCGGGGGCGCCGGGCTGGGCCTGGCGATCTGCCGCGAGATCATGACCAATCTCGGGGGGGCGGTCGCCTATATGCCGGGGCAGGGCGGCGCGGCCTTTCGGGTGACGGTGCCCTTGCGGCTGGAGCGGCTGGCGGCCTGAAGCTGCGGGTTTAATCCTTTGTCAAGGAAGCGCGCGTTAGGGTTGCGGCCATTGGGACAGGGCCACCATGACCGACGTGATCCGCCGCAAGATCGACCGCGCCCGCCCGACCCAGGCGGAAGGCGCACCCGGGGCCGACCGGGGCTGGCGGCTGGCGCTGGCCCGCGCGGCGCGCGACGCCATGGGGCTGGATCTCGACTTCCGCAGCCTGACCATCGCACGGCGCAGCCTGGCAGAGGTGCTGGAGGTGGTGCCGGACCGTGCGCTCCTTGCCCTGCTTGACGGGCCACAAGGCGGGCTTGGCGTGATCATGCTGGGTGCTGCGGTCACGGCGACCTTCATCGAAAAGCAGACGCTGGGCAGGCTGGGCAGCCAACCGCCGCCGCCGCGCAAGGCCAGCCGGATCGACGCGGCGATGGTGGCCGGCGTCATCGACCGGGCGCTCGCGGGCCTTGACGAGGCGCTGGTGGAGGAGGCGGATCTCGTCTGGGCCGGGGGCTTCCGCTATGCCAGTTACCTTGAAGATGCGCGTCCGCTGGGCCTGATGCTGGAGGATGAGGCCTACCGCGTCCTGTCCGCCGACGTCGGGCTTGGCGATGGCGGGCGCGAGGGGCGGGTGATCCTGGTCCTGCCTGCGGCGGGTCGGGGCGACAGCCCTGCGCTGATCCCCGATCCGGGCGCGGCCGAGGTTCCGCACTTCACCGAGGCGTTGTCGGCCCAGGTCATGCAGGCCGATTGTCGGCTGGACGCGGTGATCGGGCGGCTCACGCTGCCCTTGCGGCAGGTCATGGCGCTGCAGGTCGGCGAGACGCTCATGCTGCCGACCGCCGCGCTGGATACGGTGTCGCTGGAAACGCTGGAGGGGCGGCATGTCGTTCCCGCCCGGCTGGGCCAGCACCGGGGAATGCGCGCCTTGAAGCTGAGCGAGGCGATGTCAAACCGAACTCCCGCATCCGGCCTTCTGCGACCGCTGTTGCAGGCCGTGTCGGAAGATGCCCCGCCGGACCTGCGCGCGGCGGGCTGAAGGGGGCGTGACGGCCGGATCGGCCGGGGGGCGTGCCGGACCATCTTGCCGTGCCTCTGATGCGCTGTCAGAAGCGGGAACAGGCCGTCGGGTGGCGGCCAAGCGAGAGATGCTTCAGGTTTGACCGGCGCGGAGTCGAGGGTGCGCCCGAGGAGCGGTCGGGCAGGATCAGCCCTTGGCCAATGCCTCGATCTGCGGGCGCAGGTGGTCGAGTTGATAGCCGAAGCGGGCGGGCAGGCCCACCAGCTCATCCGCCGGACGATTGCCCGCATTCGCCAGGGCCCAGACAATCGACGACCGATTGCCGCTGGCGCAATAGGCGAAGACCGGCCCGCTGGAAGCCGCAATCGCCGCGCCCTGCGCTGTCACGTTGTCCATGGTAAGCTGGCCGCCGATCACCGGATTCGCCACGAAGACCAGCCCCAGCGCCTCGGCTGCGCGGCGCATCACGGCGGCGTGCAGGTGCGGTGGAATCTCGCCGTCCGGGCGGTTGTCGATCACCGTGACATAGCCCGCCGCCTTGATCGCACCAAGGTCGCCGGGCTCGATCTGCGGCGAGACGGCGTAGTCGGGGGTGATCGCGCGGATGTCCATCGGTTTCTCCACTGGGTCGCGCCTGCGGGGCGCGCGGGGCTGGAATCGCGGCAACCATAGCCAGCTTGCGGCATGAGCGGAAGCGCCGTTGACATGAGTCAAGGCGGGCCCGGACCAAAGCGCCTAAAGTTGCGGGCAAACAGGAGGAAGCGATGCAGGGCAATCTGACCACGCCGATCCCGGCCCGCAAGGCCCAGCTATTGATACGGCTGGGCGAGCTTGGTGTCCGTCTGGCGGCGATCGAGGAGGAACTCGATTCGCACCAGAACCGCGACTGGGAAGACCTTGCGACCGAGCGCGAGGGGGACGAGGTGCTGGAAGCCACCGGCAATGCCGGCAAGGCCGAGATCACCCAGATCCGCGCGGCGTTGAAGCGGATCGAGGATGGGTCTTACGGCGATTGCGTTCGCTGTGGCGAGCCGATTGCCGAGGCCCGGCTGGACACCTTGCCCTGGACCCCCCTGTGCCGGAGGTGCGCATCATGACTGCCCAAAAGATCCAACCGAAATCCACCGCTCCGCTGCGCGGCGAAGCCGATCTTTTCGCTGCCGGATTCGAAT
>JAGPEG010000027.1 GCA_018057165.1 Tabrizicola sp. | reverse complement strand
GTTACTGACCTCCCCTCATCTGGGAACTGGATCATCGCCACCGGCCCCCTCACCAGCCCCGCACTGGCGACCAGCATCCGCGCCGCCACCGGGGCCGAGGCGCTGGCCTTCTTCGATGCCATCGCGCCAATTGTATATACGGAAAGTATAGACATGTCGGTTTGCTGGCTGCAGAGCCGCTACGACAAGGGTGAAACCGAAGACGAGCAGAAAGCCTATATCAACTGTCCGATGACGCGGGATCAGTATGAGGCGTTCATCGACGCTCTGCTGGCGGCGGAGAAGACCGAGTTCCATGAAGGAGAGACGGCAGGCTATTTCGACGGCTGCCTCCCCATCGAGGTCATGGCTGAACGCGGGCGCGAAACCCTGCGCCACGGACCGATGAAGCCGGTGGGGCTGACGAATACGCACCAGCCGGACCAGAAGGCCTATGCCGTGGTCCAGCTTCGTCGGGACAACAAGCTCGGAACCCTGCACAACATCGTCGGCTTTCAGACCAAGATGAAATACGGCGCGCAAACCGCTGTTTTCAAGATGATTCCGGGGCTGGAGAATGCCAGCTTCGCCCGTCTTGGCGGCATCCACCGCAATACCTTCATCAACTCGCCCACGCTTCTGGACGCACAGATGCGGCTGAAGTCGCGCCCGTATATACGCTTCGCCGGGCAGATCACCGGGGTCGAAGGCTATGTCGAATCCGCCGCCATGGGCCTTCTGGCGGGAAGAATGGCCGCGCACGATCTTCTCGGACGCGAGGTTTCTCCGCCGCCCCCGGACACCGCGATGGGCGCGCTTGTCACCCACATCACCGGCGGGGCCGAGGCGAAGACCTTCCAGCCGATGAACGTGAACTTCGGCCTCTTCCCCCCCATCGACGCCAAAGGCGGTCGCCGGGGCCGGAAGGACCGCTACAAGGCCTATACCGACCGGGCGAAGCAGGCGTTCATGGAATGGCTTTCGTAACCCGCTTCGCACCCTCGCCGACCGGCCCGCTGCATCTGGGCCATGCCTATTCCGCGATCCTCGCGCATGACATGGCCCGGACCGAGGGGGGCCGGTTTCTTCTGCGGATGGAGGACACCGATCTTGAGCGGTGTCGGCCCGAATATGACGCGCTTGTCGTGCAGGACCTTTCCTGGCTGGGACGGACCTGGGACGGACCGATCCTGCGCCAGTCCGAGCATATTTCAAGCTACAACAATCGCCTTGAAGCCCTTGAAGGAAAAGGCCTGCTTTACCCCTGTTCCTGCACGCGCTCCGACATTCGTGCCGCGCTTTCCGCCCCGCAAGAAGGCGTTGCGTTCAACGTCTATCCCGGCACCTGTCGCCATCGCGGATTGGAAACCCGCCAGCCCGGTGATGCGCTCCGCCTGAACCTTGCCGCAGCACTCAAGGCGCTTGCGGTGGACCGGGTAAGTTTCGTCGAAACCGGCCCGGCCCATCCCGGTCTTCACCGCATCGACCCCGAACGGGCGCAGCGGCAGATCGGCGACGTGGTCCTGTCGCGCAAGGGCGAGGATATCGTGGCCTATTTCCTCGCCTCCGCCTTTGACGATGCCGACCAGGGCGTGACCCATGTGATCCGGGGCGAGGATCTCTTCGACTTCACCCCCGTCCAGGTGATCTTGCAGCACCTCCTCGGCCTGCCGACCCCCATCTACCACCACCACCGCCTGATCCGCGACGATCAGGGCAAGCGGCTGGCCAAGCGCGATGACGCGCGGGCGATCTCGAAATACCGGGCCGAAGCCGCAACGCCCGCCGACATCCGTCGAATGGTCGGATTACCAAATCCTTAACGCCTGCGACCAAGCTTTTGATTACAAAGGGTAGATCAGCTTTGTCCACCGTGGACAGGCGTCATGATCTCCACCTCCTCGCCCCCCCGGACCGCCGTATAGAAGCACGACCTCCGGTTGGTATGACAGGCCGGCCCCTCCTGTTCGACTAGGGCCAGCAGACAGTCCCGATCACAGTCCAGCCGCAACTCCACCAGCCGCTGATGATGCCCCGAGCTTTCCCCCTTGACCCAGAATTCCCCCCGCGAGCGCGACCAGTAGGTCACCTTCCCGCTCTCCAGGGTCGCCACGACCGAAGCCGCATTCATCCAGGCGACCATCAGCACCTCGCCCGAGCCAGCATCCTGCGCCACGCAGGGGATCAGCCCCGCCGCATCATACTTCAGTGTGGCCGGATCGAAGGGCATGGGCTTCTCCTTGGCAGGCGGGCTTGCCGGGACTACATACGGGGTCAGCGCAGGAATTTCCATGAGCGAAGGCGGCCATCGACGTGAGCGACAGCGACCTCATCAAGCTTTACTCCACCCGCATCCTGGGCCTCGCCGCCGAGATCCCGCATCTCGGGCGGCTGCCCGCCCCGCAAGGCACGGCTCGGCGCCGCTCGCCTCTCTGCGGGTCGACGGTCACGGCGGACGTGGTGGTGAACGACGGTCGCATCACCGAATTTGCCCAGGACGTGAAGGCCTGTGCCTTGGGCCAAGCCTCGGCGGCGGTGCTGGGTCAGGTGGCCATCGGCCGTTCTCTGCCCGAGTTGCAAGCCGCCCGCGATGCCCTGCGGGCCATGCTGAAGGACGGAGGCCCGGTGCCGACCACCCCGTTCGACGGCTATGAAGTCCTGCTCCCCGCCCGAGACTACAAGAACCGGCACGCCTCGATTCTCCTGGCACTGGAAGCGGCCTGCGAGGCGATGGAGGCGGCACAGGCAGTTGCATAGAAAAAACCGCCGCACATCCAAAGGGATGGCGGCGGCAGTGGCGCGTCTGGATGGCGGACGGTGGCCAGGCAAGGCAGACCGTCACCCTTGGGGGACAGAGCGCGGGGCAGAAACCTCAGGTCAGGCCGGGCAGCGAGAGCACGGCGAAAAGAATCACGAACAGCGCAGCAAGGCCGACCAGATCCTCCATGGCGCCCTTGGGGGTAAGGCTCAGCAAGGTCTTCATGGCGTCTTTCATCGCGTTCTCCATGATTTGTTGCTGAATTGTTCTCATATCCGGGGCGCCCTGTAAAGAACTTTTTAAGAACATTCGTGAACATACCGGAATACAGGCCGGAATCACCCCACGCTCATCAGCCGCAGGGCGCGATCCTGGTCCATCAGCCACAAGAGCATCCGCGCCGCCTTGCCCCTTGGGCCGGACAGATCGGGATCGTCGACCAGCAGCTTCCGCGTGTCGCTTTGGGCAAGCGCCATCAGGCTGGCCTGCCGTTCCAGATCCGCGACGCGAAAGCGCGGCAAGCCGGATTGCGCCGTGCCGATCAGATCCCCCGCACCCCGCATCGCCAGGTCCTCCTCGGCGATGCGGAACCCGTCCTCGGTGTCGCGGATCGTGGTCAGCCGTCGCCGCCCCGTCTCGTTCAGGGGCGGCTGGTACATCAGAAGACAGGTCGAGGCCGCCTCGCCGCGCCCCACCCGGCCCCGAAGCTGGTGCAGTTGCGCCAGACCGAAACTTTCCGCCTGTTCGATCACCATGATTGTCGCGTTGGGGACGTTCACGCCGACTTCGATCACCGTGGTCGCCACCAGGACCGAGGTCTCGCCCGCCACGAAGCGCGCCATCGCCGCATCCTTTTCGGCGGGCGGCATCTGGCCGTGGACAAGGCCGACCCGGTCCCCCAATGCAGCCCGCAGGGATCGGAAGCGTTCCTCGGCGCTGGCATAGTCGACGACTTCGGATTCCTCGACCAGCGGACAGACCCAATAGGCCTGCCGCCCCTCGGCCACAGCGTTCCGCAGATGCTCCACCACCTCGTCCAGCCGCTCGACCGAGACCATGGCGGTGCGGATCGGCTTCCGGCCCGCCGGTTTTTCGTCCAGGACCGAGACATCCATATCGCCATGCGTCGCCAGCGCCAGAGAGCGGGGGATCGGCGTCGCAGTCATCACCAGCACGTCCACCGCCGCACCCTTGGCCCCAAGCTCCATCCGCTGCGCCACGCCGAAACGGTGCTGTTCGTCCACCACCGCAAGCCGCAGGTCCTTGAATTCGACGTCTTTCTGGAACACGGCATGGGTTCCGACCAGAATCGGGATCCGCCCCATCGCCAGGTCTTCCAGCTTCATCGCCCGGTCGGCGCCCCGGTCTCGCCCGGTGAGCAGCTCCAGCCGAACACCCGCCGCGCGCGCCAGAGGGGCGAGGCCTTCGAAATGCTGCCGGGCAAGGATTTCCGTGGGCGCCATCATCACCCCCTGACCCCCGGCTTCGACCGCAATGAGAAGCGCCTGCAGGGCGACCAGGGTCTTGCCCGACCCCACATCGCCTTGCAGAAGCCGGTTCATTCGCAGGGGCTGCGCCATGTCGGCGGCGATTTCATGCACAGCCCGAGCCTGGGCGCCCGTCGGCGCATAAGGCAGGCTTTCCAACACCTTGTCGCGCAAGGCTCCGGTGCCCTCTGTCACCACGCCCTTGCCTCGCCGCAGGCGTGAGCGCGCGATGGAGAGCGTCAGCTGATGCGCGAAAAGCTCGTCATAGGCGAGCCGCTGGCGCACCGGGTGAGTGAAGGCGAGCGCCGCCGGACCCTCCGGGCCATGCGCGAACTGCAATGCGGCAACCCAGTCCGGCCAGGCCTCGCGCGCCATGAGACCGGGATCGATCCACTCCGGCACCTCTGGCAGGCGGGTCAGCGCCGCCTGGGCCGCCTTGCCGACAAGCCGCTGGGTCAGGCCCGCCGCCAGCGGATAGACCGGCTCATAGACCGGAATCTCCCGCGCGTCTTCCGGCCGCACCACATGGTCGGGGTGAACCATCTGGGCGATGCCGTCGAAAAGCTCGACCTTGCCGGAAACCAGCCGCCGTTGCCCGGTGGGCAGAAGCTTCGCCAGCGCCTCGGACCGGGCGTGGAAATAGACCAGCAGGAATTCCACACGCGCGTCGCGGACATGCACCCGGTAGGGTCCACCCTTGCGGCGCGCAGGGACATGCTGGCCGATCTCGACCTCGACCGTCAGGGTGGCGGGCGGCACCACATCGCGGACCGAGTCACGCAGCGCCCGGTCAACGCCGGAATGCGGCAGCAGGTAAAGCAGGTCCTTCGGGCGCGTGACGCCCAGGCTTTCAAACGCCTTCGCCGCCTTGGGGCCGACGCCGGGCAGCGTTTCCAGCCCCGCGAACAGCGGAAAGAGCGTCTCGGGCCGGCTCATCCGCCGATCAGCTCCAGCCAGCCGTCCTCGTCGACAATGCGGACACCCAGGCGTTCGGCATCCTTCGCCTTCGATCCTGCGCCCGGACCTGCGATGACGAGATCGGTCTTCGCGCTGACCGAGCCCGCCACCTTGGCCCCCAAAGCCTCGGCCCGTGCCTTGGCTTCGGCGCGGGTCATCTTCTCCAGCGTGCCGGTGAAGACGACGGTCAGGCCCGCGACGGGGGAATCGACCTGGCCTCGCGCCGCGACCGGATGGATGGTCAGCTCTGCCGCAAGCGCGTCGATGGCCTTGCGTTCGGCGGAGTTCTGGAACGCATCGACCAGACTTTGCGCCATGACCTCGCCCACCCCGTTGATCGAGATGAGTTCCGCCCAATCCGGGCTGCCTGGGATGGCGCGTGTGACAGCCGTCTCGAACGCCTCCCAGGTGGAATAATGGCGGGCAAGCAGGCCCGCAGCCACTTCACCGACATGGCGGATGCCGAAGGAAAAGATCAGCCTGTCAAGCGGGATCGTTCGTTTCGCCTCGATCGCGGCGAACAGTTTGGCGGCGGAGGTTTCGCCGAAGCCGTCACGATTTTTTAGCTTCTGCAAGGGGTTGGCGGCGTCTCTTGCGGAAAGGGTGAAAATGTCGGCGGGGGTTTTCACTGGCAGGGTCGCGTCCTTGAAGAACATCTCCACCTGCTTTGCGCCAAGGCCCTCGATATCGAAGGCCGCGCGCGAGACGAAGTGTTTCAGGCGTTCGACGGCCTGCGCGGGGCAGATCAGGCCTCCGGTGCAGCGGCGCACGGAATCGCCTTCTTCCCGATGGGCGGGGCTGCCACATTCCGGGCATTCCGTTGGGAAAGCATAGGGTTGCGCGCCGTCCTTGCGGCGGGAAAGATCAACATCGGCGACCTTGGGGATCACATCGCCGGCGCGGTAGACCTGCACCCAGTCGCCGATGCGGATGTCCTTGCCGCCGCGGATCACCTCGCCCCGGCTGTCACGACCGGCGATGTAATCCTCGTTGTGAAGGGTGGCGTTCGAGACCACGACCCCCCCCACCGTCACCGGCTTCAGCCGCGCGACGGGCGAGAGCGCGCCGGTGCGGCCGACCTGGATGTCGATGCCCAGAAGCTCGGTCCAGGCAAGCTCGGCCGGGAACTTGTGCGCGATGGCCCAGCGGGGGGTGGTGGAGCGGAAACCGAGCCGGGTCTGAAGCGCAAGGTCGTTCACCTTGTAGACGACACCGTCGATGTCATAACCCAGCGTCGCCCGCTGCGCCTCGATCCTGCGGTAGTGATCCAGCATTTCCTGCGGGCCGGAGCAGAGGACCGTCAAGGGATTGGTCTGGAACCCCAGGGCGTCAAGGCGCTGGATGGAGCCGAACTGGGTGGTGGCGAGCGGGGCGGAATGCTCACCCCAGGAATAGGCGAAGAAGCGCAGGGGCCGGGCAGCGGTGATGCGGGCGTCAAGCTGGCGCAGCGACCCGGCGGCGGCATTGCGCGGGTTGGCGAAGGTCTTGTCGCCCGATCCGGTCTGGCGCTGGTTCAGGGCGGCGAAATCGGCGTGGGACATGTAGACCTCGCCCCGGACCTCCAGCACTTGCGGCGCGTCGCCGGTCAGACGCCGGGGAATGTCGGCGATGGTGCGCGCGTTCTCGGTGACGTTCTCGCCCACCTCGCCATCGCCCCGCGTTGCGGCCTGGACCAGACGGCCGCCCTCATAGCGCAGGGAGAGGGAAAGCCCGTCGATCTTGGGTTCGGCGGTGTAGTCGAGCGCGCCGGAATGGCCGAGGAACTTGCGCACGCGGTCGTCGAAATCAGTCACTTCTTCGGCGGCGAAGGCGTTCTCCAGCGACAGCATCCGCACCCGATGCGCGACCTTGCCGAATCCTTCCGCCACCGCGGCACCCACCTGATCGCTGGGCGAATCCCCCCGCTTCAGATCAGGGAACCGCGCTTCTATGGCGGCATTCCGCCGTTTCAGCGCATCGTAGCCCGCGTCCGAAATCTCGGGCGCGTCAAGCGTGTGGTAGGCGGTGTTCGCATCTGCGATAGCCTGGGCGAGGCGCGAAAGCTCGTCCCGCGCTTCGGCTTCCGTCAACGCCTCGACCGCCTTGTCCGCCATGCCCGCCCCCATGCTGCGCGAAGAGGTTAGGCGGCGGGCCCGCGAAGGTAAAGGTCAGGCACTGGCCGCAAGCCGGGCCGTCCCACCCGCCGGATCGCGCAGCACATAGCCCCGACCCCAGACGGTTTCGATGTAATTGTCGCCGCCGGTGGCTTCCGCGAGTTTCTTGCGCAGCTTGCAGATGAAGACGTCGATGATCTTCAATTCGGGTTCATCCATGCCGCCATAAAGATGGTTGAGGAACATCTCCTTGGTCAGGGTCGTCCCCTTGCGCAAGGACAGCAGTTCCAGCATCTGATATTCCTTGCCGGTCAGATGCACCGCCTTGCCTTCGACATCCACCGTCTTCGCGTCAAGGTTGACCGAGACGCGCCCGGTCCTGATCACCGACTGGCTGTGGCCCTTGGAGCGGCGGATGATGGCGTGGATGCGCGCCACCAGTTCCTCGCGGTGGAAGGGTTTGGTCAAGTAGTCATCCGCGCCGAACCCGAAGCCTTTCAGCTTGTTTTCCGTGTCATCCGCGCCCGACAGGATCAGGATCGGGGTTTCCACCCGCGCCTGGCGCACCTGACGCAGGACTTCATGCCCGCTCATGTCCGGCAGGTTCAGGTCGAGAAGGATCAGGTCGTAATCATAAAGCTTCGCCAGGTCGATCCCGTCTTCGCCCATGTCGGTGCAATAGACGTTCAGGTTGGCATGGGTCAGCATCAGTTCGATACTGCGCGAGGTGGTGGGATCATCCTCAACAAGCAGAATGCGCATTCTTTAAAACTCCGCTCCGGTGGTTCTTCGTTAACAGCTTTGCCGGTCAATGGTTAACGGACGGTTACTATGCCAGAGGGAGAGTATTAATCCATTTAAAGTTGTCTATATTTCTGGATCGAAGTGACTTTCAGGCCATTGTCGCCATGTTTCGCCACCGCGCTGCGCCAGAGACCGAATTCTTCTTCTGACAGAGCGTAGCGGTCCAGCGCCTCCTTCTCCGAGATCAGACCGTAGACCACCGCCCGGACCACCACCGCCTTGCGGCTGGCGACCCAGCGGCGGGTATCGGCCGGCGGCAGATCCGCCCGGCTGAGGATGCTGCCATCCGGCAGGGCGACCTGTCGTGGCCCGTCGACGCGCTTGAGAAACATGACCGTTCCCTCGTTGGTTTCGGGCAGGATGCCGGAACAGGCTTAATCAATCCTGAAACGGGGGATTGAGACTGCACAGCATTTTCATATATTGCCCATCATTCCCGTAACCCGCACAATCGACCCTGGATCCGACCCATGCCGCGCGACCTGGCCCTCAACTCTCTTGGCTTTGCGAAACCCCCGTCCGAGACACGGGTCGTCGTCGCCATGTCGGGAGGTGTCGATTCCAGCGTTGTGGCCGCGATGCTGGCCGAGGAAGGCTATGACGTGGTGGGCGTCACGCTGCAGCTTTACGACCACGGGGCGGCGCTGGCGAAGAAGGGGGCCTGCTGCGCGGGCCGCGACATCCACGATGCCCGCCGGGTGGCCGAGACGATGGGGTTCCCGCATTATGTGCTGGATTACGAGAACACCTTCCGCGAGGCGGTGATCGAGGAATTCGCCGATGCCTATCTGGCGGGCGCGACGCCGGTGCCCTGCATCCGCTGCAACGAACGGGTGAAGTTCAAGGACCTGCTGGCCACGGCGAAGGACCTGGAGGCCGATTGCATGGCCACCGGGCATTACATCCAGCGGAAGGTCGGCGATCTGGGGCCGGAACTGCATCAGGCCGCCGATCCCGCGCGCGACCAAAGCTATTTCCTGTTCTCGACCACGCCCGAGCAGCTTGCCTATCTGCGCTTTCCGCTGGGCCATCTGGCCTCCAAGGCCGAGACGCGGGCGCTGGCGGCGAAATACGGGCTTCCTGTGGCCGACAAGCCCGACAGCCAGGACATCTGCTTCGTGCCGAACGGCGATTATGCCGCGGTGATCGAGAAGCTGCGCCCCGGCTCCGCCGATCCGGGCGAGATCGTCGATCTGGACGGCAACATCCTCGGGCAGCATCGGGGCGTGATTCATTACACCATCGGCCAGCGCAAGGGCCTGGGGATCGGGGGCTTGGGCGAGCCTTTGTATGTGGTGAAACTGGACCCCCAGACCCGCCGCGTCATCGTTGGCCCCAAGACCGCGCTTTCCACCCGGATCATCCCGGTGCGCGAGATCAACTGGCTGGGCGATGCCGCCTTCGACAGCCGCCCGGAATGGCACCTGAAGGTCAAGGTCCGCTCGACCCGCCCCCCGCGCGAGGCGATCCTGCGCCCGACCGGCCCGACCACCGCCGAGGTCGAGCTTCTGTCCCCCGAAGACGGGATCAGCGCCGGCCAGGCTTGCGTCTTCTATGCCCCCGAAGGCAGCCGCATCTTCGGTGGCGGCTGGATCTGGAAAGGATGACCCGTTGAAAGCTCTGGCCTTTGCGGCGCTACTGGCGCTGCCGCTTCCCGTATGTGCCGAAACGCGCGAGGAACGGGTGGCCGCTGCGCGCGAATATGTCGATCTTGCGCTGGCGGGGTTCGACATGGCGGCGATGATCGAGACGATGTACCAGCCGATCCTGCAACAGGTGGCCGCGGGCGGAGCGGTGCTGACCGAGGATCAGGTCGCAAAGATCCGCCAGCTTTACCTCGACACGTTCACCGAGCCGCTGACAAAGCTGATGCAGGACCAGTCGGGGATCATGGCGGATATGATGACCCTGGCAGAGATCACCGCGCTGCGCGATTTCTATGCCACGCCCGAGGGCAGGTCGGTCATGGCAAAACTGCCGCAACTGACGGCGGCGCAGCAGCCGGGAATGATGGCGCTGATCAACGACAAGATGACCGGGCTGATGCCGCAGGTCCTGGCCATCGTCAACGGCGAAGCGCCCCCCGAATCGACGCCAGCACCGAGCGCGCAGCCCTGAGACCGGGGGGCTCTCCGCCCTGCCCCAGCCGCTCCATCGTCAGCGCCATCGCCGCACGTTGCGCCGTCGGCTCGGCCAGGACCGCCTCCAGTGCGGGGGCGATCCTTTCGGCGCGGCAGTCGGGCCCGATGAATTCCGGCACCACCCGCGTTTCGCTGACAAGGTTGACCAGCGTCACCGTGTCGATCAGCGCAGCCCGACGCATGAGCCACAGGGTTGCCGGGTGCATGTCATAGGCCACGACCATCGGGCAAGCATTCGCGGCGAGTTCCAGCGAGACGGTTCCGGACGCCGCGATCGCCACATCCGCCGCCGCAAAGGCCCCGCGTTTGGCAGCGGGGTCCTCGATGAGGATCGGCTGCACCGCCCAGGCCCCGGTCAACTCGCGCACCAGCCCGGCCACGCCGCGTACGGTGGGCAAAGCCACCCGCAGGTCGGGGTGCCTTGCCTTCAGCCGGTCGATGACCGCTTCGAAGATGGGCGCAAGGCGCGTGACCTCGCCCCGCCGCGATCCCGGCAGGGCAAGGAGAAGCGGCCCCTGCCCCATGAACGCCGCCTTCTCTGCCGGGCTGGCCAGCGGTTCTGCCACCACCGGATGCCCGACGAAATCGCAGGTCATGCCCGCCGCCGTCATGTAGGGCGGCTCGAACGGCAGTAGCGCGAGGACATGGTCGATCACCTTCGCCATCTTCACCGCCCGCCCCGGTCTCCAGGCCCAGACCGAGGGTGCAACATAATGGATCGTGCGAAAGCCGGGCCGCGCCGCCTTGACCAGCGCCGCGACGCGCAGGCAGAAATCCGGGCTGTCGATCGTCACCAGCGCCTCGGCTCCGCTTGCCAGAACGGCGTGCGCCGCCTGACGGATGCGGCGTTTCAGCGGGAAATACTTCGGCAGCACCTCGGCGATCCCCATCACCGACAGTTCCTCCATCGGGAACAGGCTTGCCATCCCCTCGGCCTGCATCAGCGGTCCGCCGACGCCGGCGAAATCGACTGGGGTCAGTTGCTTCAGCCCCGCCATCAGCGCCGCGCCCAGCCGGTCGCCCGAAGGTTCGCCCGCGATGAGGAAAAGCTTCAGCGGGCCGGTCATTCCCGCGCCCAGAGGAAAATCCCCAACTCCCCCGCGAGCCGCTGCATCGCGTCCAGCTCCAGGCAGATCACCGACCCCGCCTCGAACGCCACCCCGGCCAGACCCGCCGCTGCGACCCCGCGCAGAGTCTCTGGCCCCATCGTCGGCAGGTCGATCCGACGGTCCTGCCCCGGCTTCGCGGCCTTGTAGAACACCCCGCGTCCCTGCGCCGGATCGGGCCGCAGTCCGGGCTTCAACCCGGCAACCGCCTCAAGCATCGCATCCGTCCCCGGCAGCGCCTCGACCCCAAGGCAGAGGCCCTGCGCCACCACCGCGCCCTGCCCCACGTCCACCGCGCCGAGCGCCGCGACGATGGCCGCCGCACGGGCTGCATCCGCCTCGTCCCTTGGCGCAACCGATCCGGCCAGAACCCCGGCCCCCGGCAGCAGCGCCGGAGCGACCGATTCAACGCCCACGACCGAAAATCCGAACTCTTCGAACAGCTCGATCACCACCCGCAGCGTCGCATCGTCACCCTGCGCCATCGCCGCCATCAGGCGCGGCAGCAGGGACGCGGTGGCCTCGTCGAGGAGCGCCGGATCGAGCCGGGGTCGCGTCACCGCCCCGGCAAAGATCACCTGACCCACCCCGTCGCGGTCCAGCGCCCGCAGGAAGGGCACCAGCCGTTCGACCCGGAAGCGCAGGTCGACCGTCAGACCCTCGGGCGCGAAACCGTCCAGGGCGGCAACCAGCGGCGGCTCAACCATCCCGGCGGCAAGGGCTGCGGGCAAGCGGCCCTCGCCGGCGATGATCGCCGTCTTCACGCCAGCCGTCACCGTCCGCCCTTCGGGGTCAGGAAGCTGCGGTCAGACTTCGACAGGATGAAATCGGCGATCTCGCGCACCAGCGGCGAGTCGCTTTCCTCGGCCAGCTTGCGGGCGCGGTCAAGGAAACTGCCGTCTTCCTGCGCAAGGGTCTGATACGCGGCCCGCAAGGCGGTGATCCCGGCCCGGTCCACACCCCGGCGCTTGAGGCCCACCAGGTTCAACCCGTCCAGTTCCCCGCGCGGGGCCTGCACCAGGCCATAGGGGATCACGTCGTTCGTCACCATCGTGACCGCGCCGATGATCGCGCCCTGCCCGATCCGCACCCATTGATGCACGCCCGACAGGCCGCCGACGATCACGTCATCGCCCAGCACGCAATGCCCGGCGATGGCGACGTTGTTCACCAGGATCACCCGGTTGCCGATCTGCGCATCATGCCCGACATGCGCGCCGGTCATGATCAGCACATCGTCGCCGACCCGCGTGACGCCGCCGCCACCTTCGGTTCCGGTGTTCAGCGTCGCCCCCTCGCGGATGCGACAGCGCGCGCCGACGATCAGCCGGGTATGTTCGCCGTGATACTTCAGGTCCTGCGGCACCTCGCCCACTGTGGCAAAGGGCCAGACCATGCAATCGTCACCGAGTTCGGTCCAGCCGGTGATCACGGCATGGGATTTCACCGTGACCCTGGCCCCCAGAACCACCTCGGGGCCGATCACCGCGAAAGGGCCGATGTAGCTCTCTTCGCCGATCGTGGCGCCCTCTTCGACAAAGGCAGAGGGGTGGATGACCGCCGTACCGTGAATGGACATTTCAGGCTTTCGGCACGTCGAACATGGCCATGAAGGTCGCCTCGCAGGCCAGTTCCCCTTCAACCATGGCGCGGCCTTCGAATTTCCAGACCCGGCCGCCGCCACGAACCGCCTTGACGTGCAGTTCCATCACGTCGCCCGGCACCACCTTGCGGCGGAATTTCACCCCGTCGACGCCCATGAAGAAGACCTTGGCGTTCTTGTCGACAAGGTCCATCGACAATCCGACAAGGATTCCGCTCGTCTGCGCCATGGCCTCGATGATCATCACGCCGGGAAAGATCGGCATGCCGGGGAAATGGCCCTGGAACTGCGGCTCGTTGAAGGTGATGCATTTGATGCCGACGCAGCTTTCGTTCAGCACGATATCCTTGACCTTGTCGATCAGCAGGAACGGATAGCGGTGCGGGATGATCCGCTGGATCAGATCCAGATCGGCGTTTGTGGCAGTGGTTGCATCCATGGTCATCCCCTTCGCATTCCTGGGCCGCCAGCCCTTCGGCCTAGCTAGCAAGTCGCGCCGCACGAGACAAGTTGACGCGCAGCCCTCACGGTGCGGGATCGGGCTTCTTGGCCAGGGCCAGGTTCACCGCCGCAATCGCTTCGTCCGTCACGTCGACCGCAGACAGCGACACGATGACCAGGTTCTTGTCCAGAATCGCCGTGGCCTGTTTCTGGCCCAGAAGATCGCCCAGAACCGGCAGCGCCGCCTGCAGGAATGCCCGACGGTCCCGGTCGCGCACTTCGGCCAACTGCCGCGACTTCGTGTCCTGTTCGTCGCGGATGCGTTCGACCTTCTGGTCGAAGGCCTCGGCCTTGGCCGCAAAGTCCTTGGGCGCAAGGGTGTTGCGCTCTTCGGTCAGGGCCTGTTCTTCGGCGATGAGATCGGCCTCGATCCGCTTGTTCTCCTGCTCCAGCGCAGCGGTCGCTGTCCGCTCGCGCTCGATTGCGGCCTTGCCGAAATCCGACTGCAGGAAGAATCGGTCCTGATCCAGCGTCAGAAGCGGCGCCGGAACATCCTGCGCCAAGGCCTGTCCTGCAAGCATCAGCGCCACCGCGACCAGCCGGAGCCGGAGCCCGGGGCGCGGACGGATGCGCCACCAGGTCCGCATCAGAACTTCGTCGAGATCGTCAGGTCGAAGGTCTGTTCCTTGTCATAGTCTTCCTTCTTCACCGCATGGCTGAAGTTGAAGCGCAGGGGCCCGATGGGCGTATTCCAGAAGATCGACACGCCCACCGTGGCACGCGGGATGAAGCTGTCGTCCACCGCGCCGACGCCGGCAGTGTTGTCCAGACTCCAGACCGAGCCCACATCCATGAAGGCGCCGCCGGTGATGCCGTATTCCTCGGGCAGGCCCAGCGGGAATTCCGCCTCGAAGCGTGCGACAGCGAACATGTTGCCGCCAAGCGCGTCCTGATCGGCCGCCCCCAGATCGCGGGGTCCGATCCCGTTCGGTTCAAAGCCGCGAATCTTGCCGTTGCCGAAGAAACGGTCGGTCACGCGGGTCACGTTGCCGCCGCTCGACATGATCGCGCCGCCCTCGACGATCGCGCGGAGGGTGACTTCCTCGTTCCAGACCTTCGTCTCGGCCAGGGCAAGCGCCGTGGTCTTGATATATTCGGTGTCGCCACCAAGACCGGCGAAATCCTGACCGAAGCGCAGAAGCACGCCGCCCTTCGGGTTCAGCCCGGTGATGCGGTTGTCGTATTCGTAGGCGTATCCCAGCGAGAAGGTCGTCAGTGCGCCGCGATCCGCTTCCGCGACCAGGATCGGCGAGCCGGTGCCGCTGGAGGGGGTGTAGTTGTAGATCTTGTCCTCGGCCAGACCGAACCGCAGGCTCATCGAGGACTGCTCACCCAGCGGAAAGCCGATCCCGGTCGAGAAGCCGATGCTGCGGGTGTCGTAGACCGAGTAATCCGATTCGGAGGTCCGATAGAACCCGCCGACGTTGAAGCTGAGGTCGCGGCCCAGCAGCGCCGGTTCGGTGAAGCTGAAGCTTGAATTCTGGTTCGCCGAGGCTGTCGAGATCGACAGCGCCAGTTTCTGCCCGCGGCCAAGGAAGTTGCTTTCGGAGAAGCCGATGTTGAAGCCGACGCCGCTGGCCACCGAATAGCTCAAGCCGAAGCTGAGCGAGCCGGTCGGCTGTTCCTCGACATCGACGTTCACCACCACCTGATCCGGGTCGGCGCCCTGGTCGGCATTGACCTGGGCATCCGCAAAGAAGCCAAGCGCCCGGATGCGTTCGGCGGCCTGACGGATTTCGCGCGGGTTGAAGGGGTCGCCTTCCACCGTGCGGAACTGGCGGCGGACCACCTGGTCCAGCGTCGTGGTGTTGCCCTCGATGTCGATGCGTTCGACAAAGACCTTCTGGCCCCGCATGATGGCGAATTCCACATCCACCACCTGCCCGCGTTCGTTGCGGGTGATGCGCGGCTCGACGCGGATGAAGTTCAGCCCCTTCTTCAGGGCCAGCGTTTCCATCCGGGTGATGTTGTTGTCGATCAGGAGCGGGCTGTAGGTCTGGCCCGGCCGGATCTTCTGCACCGCCTCGAATTCGGCCGCATCAAGACCCTCGACTTCCGAAACCGTCGTCACCTTGCCGATGTCGTAGGCCAGGCCCTCGCGCACAGTGAAGGTGACAAAGGTCGCGTCCCGTTCCCGGCTGAGTTCGGCACTGGCGTCCAGAACCTGAAAGTCGATGTAGCCGCGCGACAGGTAGAAGTCGGTCAGCATCTTCTTGTCCAGTTCCAGACGCTCCGGAACATAGGTGTCGCGCTGGATCAGGTTGCGCAGGAAGCCCGCCTGTTTGGTCTGCAGCACCTGCCGCAGGCGCCGATCCGAGAAATCCTTGTTGCCGACGAAGGAAATCCGCTCGTTCTCGACGACCTTGCCTTCGGTGATCTCGAACACCAGGTCGACCCGGTTGCCGTCCCGACGGATGATCTTCGGCGTGACACTCGCCGCCAGCCGCCCCGCAACGCGATAGGCCTCGGCAATCGCCGCGGCATCGGCTTCGGCCTGGCTGGGCGAATAGATGCGGCGGGGCTGCGACTTGACCAGCCCGGACAGCTTTTCGTCCTTCAGACGCTTGTTGCCCTCGATGCTGATGACGTTGACGATGGGGTATTCCACCACCTTGATCACCAGGGTCGAGCCCTGCGGCACCAGTTCCACCGTCTCGAACAGATTCGAGTTCACGATGCGCTGGTAGGCATCGTTCAGCTGGGCGGTCGAGACCTCTTTGCCCCGGCTGATTCCGGCGTAGTTCAGGATGGTCGCGGCATCGACGCGGTCATTGCCCTGGATCTCGACGTTCGAAAACGAAAAGACCTGCGCAAAGGCCGGGGTGAGGAAGGGGGCTGAAGCCGTTGCCGCGCCGAGGAAAACCGCCGTGGCGAGCAGACGCGCCCTTGAACTGGCCCTGAACGACCGCCCTTTGGCCGCGCTTTGGGTCATCCGCATGTTGCATCCTCGCCGTATTATATGTTTCCCGGATAGCTAGCGGGAAAGCCAAGCTTTGTCAAAAGCCTGCGGTCGCTGTGGATAACTTTGCAAGATGTTGTGGCCTCGGGGCAAAGCCTGCAAGGCCAGGCTTCGCTTGTCTTGCCCGTGGCAGGCCCCGGTTACTGGCACATCAGGTCGCGACTGAGCCCGAAGATCATGATCGTCAGCACAAGCGACAGCCCCACCGTCATCAGCACCCGCAGCGCCCGTTCCGAGGGTTGCCGCCGCGTCACCGCCTCATAGGCGTAGAACACCAGATGCCCGCCATCCAGGATCGGAATCGGGAAGAGGTTGAGGATGCCCACGCCCAGCGACAGGATCGCCAGCATGCCGATGAAGCTTTCCACCCCGTTGCGCGCGGCATCGCCTGCGGTTTCGGCCATGCCGATGGCGCCCGACAGGTTGCAGCTAGAGATCGCCCCCTTGATCATGTGCGACAGGCCGGAAAAGGTCGTCGTGGTCATCATCCACATGCTCTGGGCCGCGTTGGTTGCGGCTTCCAGCGGGCCGACGCTGCGGGTGGCCGGCTCGAAGAACAGGCCCGAGTAAAGCCCCAGCAGATAGCGTTCGGTGAATCCGCCCTTGCCGTCATCGACGGTGCGGATGCGCGGGCTGAGCGACAGGTCGAACGTCTTGCCCGCGCGCCAGACCGTCAGCATCACCGGCTGGCCCTTGCTGGCGGCCACGATCTCGGGCAGCTCGTCGAAATAGCGCACGTCCTTGCCATCCACCTTCAGGATGACATCGCCCTGCTGGATCCCGGCATCCATCGCCGCAGACCGGATCTGCACCTCGCCCACCACCGGAGCAAGCGGATGCGGGCCACTGACGACCAGTTCATCCATGCCGCGCTTGACCGTGTAATCCAGCGCGGTCTTGCCCTTCAGACTGTCCGTCACGGCACGGAACGTCTCCCAGTCCGGCACAGCCTGGCCCGCGACGGCGCGGATCACGTCGCCCTCCTGCAGGGTCGGACCCTCGAACGGGAAGGCGCGCATGGTGCCCACCGTCGGCTCATCCCGTGGCGCGCCCATCACCAGCACCAGCCCGGTCAGAAGCACGAAGGTCAGGATGAAGTTGAACACCGGCCCCGCCGCGACCGTCGCCGCCCGCGCCCACAAGGGGGCCCCGGCCATCGTGTGCCGCCGCTCTGTCGCCGAGAGGCCCGAGACATCGCTTTTCTGCACCGACGCGGCATCGGCATCGCCGAGGAACTTCACATAGCCGCCGAAGGGAATCGCCGCGACCTGCCAGCGGGTACCGCGCCGGTCGGTGCGGCTGAAGAGGACCGGGCCAAAGCCGATGGAGAAGACTTCCGAATGGATGCCCGACCAGCGCCCGACGATGTAGTGGCCGTATTCGTGGACGAAGACGATCACCGACAATGCGATGACGAAGAACAGAACCGTCCAGACCGTCCCGCCCAGGGCCGCCACAATCACTTCCATCAGCCTGCTCCTGCCCTGCTGCGGGCAATTTCGTCCGCCCTTATCCGTGCCAGATGGTCCACGGCCTGCACATCCTCAAGGGTCATCACGACATTTTCGCGACCCAGATCACCGTCCAGCGCCGAAAGCACCGCCTCGACCACGCCCGCCATCGCCATGAAGCCGATGCTGCCCGCCAGGAAATGATCCAGCGCCACTTCCTTCGCCGCATTGAACGCCGCCCCCGCCAGCCCCCGCCGCGCCATCACCTCGCGCGCCAGCCGCAGCGCCGGATAGCGCGCGAGGTCCGGCGCCCGGAAGGTCAGCGTGGCGATCTGCGCCAGGTCCAGCCGCGCCACCGGCAGCTCCGCCCGCTCCGGCCAGTTCAGCGCATAGCCGATGGAATGGCGCATGTCCGGCGCGCCGAGATGCGCCATGATCGCCCCGTCGCGATACCCCACCATCGAGTGAATCAGGCTTTCGGGGTGGATGATCACCTCGATCTGCTCCGGCGCGACCCCGAAGAATTCCCGCGTCTCGATGACTTCCAGCGCCTTGTTGAACATGCTGGCCGAATCAATGGTGATCCTTTGCCCCATCGCCCAGTTCGGATGCGCCAGCGCATCGGTGACCGTCGCCTTGGCCAAGGCCTCCAGCGGCCAGTCGCGCAAGGCGCCGCCGCTTGCCGTCAGGATGATCCGCTCGACCGTGGCGATATCCTCGCCCACCAGCGCCTGAAAGATCGCCGAATGCTCGCTGTCGACCGGCAGGATGCGCGCGCCATGCCTTGCGGCCTCGGCCATCAGCAAAGGCCCCGCCGTCACCAGGCTTTCCTTGTTCGCCAGCGCCAGCACCGCCCCATGCCGCAGCGCCCGGACCCCCGGCACCAGCCCTGCCGCGCCGACGATGGCGCTCATCACCCAGTCGGCCGGACGGTCCGCCGCCTCGGCAATCGCCTCCGGCCCCGCCGCAGCTGCGACGCCCGACCCCGCCAGCCGGTCACGCAGTTCCGCCAGCCCCGACCCATCGGCGCAGACCGCCACTTCCGCCCGCAGCTCCCGCGCCATCCGGGCCAGAAGCGCCAGATTGCTGCCCCCGGTCAGCGCAACCACGCGATATGCTTCCGCCCCGCCCGCGCGGCGCAGCAAATCCACTGTCTGCGCGCCGACCGATCCGGTCGCACCGAAGATCGACAGGCTGCGCAAACTTCAGCCCCCGAAAAGCCCGGCGACGGGCAGCACCAGCCGCAGCGCCATCACCAGCACCACCGCCCCGATCAGCGCGTCGAAGCGGTCGAGCACCCCGCCATGGCCGGGGATCAGGCTGGAGGCATCCTTCACCCCCGCCCGCCGCTTGACCCAGCTTTCCGCGATGTCACCCAGCTGTCCGGCAAAGGCCACCAGCGCCGAGAACGGCACCAGAAGCCAACCCGCCCCCGAGACGAGGACCACGACCATCCCGACAACCGCCGCCCCGATCCAGCCCGCAACCGTGCCCGACCAGGTCTTCTTCGGGCTGATCGCCGGCCAGAATTTCGGCCCCCCCAGCATCCGCCCGGCGAAATAGCCCAGCACGTCCGAGGCCACGACCACCGCAACCAGCCACAGGATCGCTTGCGTGCCCCCGACCGAGCGCAACTCGACCAGACCATAGCCTGCCAGCATGATCGCCAGCGCATAGGCCGCGGCTAGCCGCTGGTCCCGCCGGGGCGTCAGCAAAAGCGCCACCGATGGCACGATCAGGAAAAGCACGGCAACTTCGGTCTTCAGCACCAGCGCCGCCACCAGCGTGACGCCCGCCACCACCGCCAGGGTCAGCGCGGACTGCCGCTCGGACGGGGCGGTCATCATCGCCAGTTCCCAGATCATCACCCCGATCAGCACCACGACCAGCGTGGCAAAGGCGGTGCCGCCCAGCCAGATCTCCACCGCGCCGACCGCCACCATCACGATGGCCGACAGGATGCGCGTGCGCAGGTCCGACCATTTGCCGGACGGGGCCGTGCCCGGCTCCATCACCGCAGCACCCCGCCGAACCGCCGGTCACGGTTGGAAAATCGCTGGACGATGGCGGCAAGCTCATCAGGGCCGAAGTCGGGCCAGAGCGTTTCGGTGAATTCATACTCTGCATAGGCCGCCTGCCAGGGCAGGAAATTGCTGGTCCGGGTCTCTCCGCTGGTGCGGATCACCAGGTCCGGGTCCGGCAGCCCGCCGGTATCCAGCCGTTCGGCAAAGGCCGCTTCCGTCACATGGCGCGGATCAAGGATGCCCTGCGCCGCCGCTTCCGCGATCTTCCTGACCGCGCGGACGATCTCGTCCCGGCCACCATAATTGATCGCGACCGTCAGGTTCAGCCGGTCCAGCCCCGCCGTCCGCGCCTCGATCCCGGCCATCATGCGTTGCAGCTTGGGGTCCAGCCGCCCCCGGTCGCCGATGAAGCGCATCCGCACCCCGGCCTTGGCCAGACGGTCCGCCTCACGCTCGATGTAGCGGGCGAAGATCGCCATCAGGCCCAGGACTTCCTCGGTCGAGCGTTTCCAGTTCTCGGTCGAGAAGGCGTAAAGCGTCAACCACCGGATTCCGAGGTCTGGCGCCGCCTTGACGATCTCGCGCACCCGTTCGGCACCCTTGCGGTGGCCCACCAGCCGCGCCCAGCCCCGGTTGGTGGCCCAGCGGCCATTGCCATCCATGATGATCGCCAGATGGTTCACCGGCCGCACTGCGGCTTCCACCTGCAAGTCCTTCGACAAAGACCGTCCTCCCGGATAGCAGGTCAGACCTGCATGATCTCTTGCTGCTTGGCCTCCAGCGCCCGGTCGACATCGGCAATCGCCTTGTCGGTCAGCTCCTGCACCGCGTCGGACCAGAACTTCTGGTCATCCTCGCCCATGCCTTGCGCCTTTGCCTTCTTGATCTGATCCATGCCGTCCCGCCGCACGTTGCGAATCGCAACCTTGGCGCTTTCGGCATAATGCGCGGCAACTTTGGTCAATTCGCGGCGGCGTTCCTCGTTCAGCTCGGGGATCGGCAAGCGGATCAACGGGCCGTCCGTGATCGGGTTGATCCCGATGCCGCTTTCGCGGATCGCCTTTTCCACCTTCGAGATCATGCCCTTGTCCCAGACGTTGATCACCACCATCCGCGGCTCGGGCACGTTCACCGTGCCCAGCTGGTTGATCGGCGTCATCTGGCCATAGGCATCGACATGGATGGGTTCGACCAGGGCCGCCGAAGCGCGCCCGGTCCGCAGGCTGCCGAATTCCGTCTTCAGGGCCGCCATCGCGCCGTCCATCCGGCGCTGGATTGCGTCGGTGTCGATCTCGATCTCTTCATGTGCCATGCGACTGGTCCTTCACTTCCCCGGCGGGCCTTCCCCCGCGATTTCGCGCTCTATAGCAGAGCGGCGCGGGCCGGGTATAGGCCAAAGCTCCTGACCCTCCCGGCCCCTGTCGCGCGGCGGGGCTAACCGTTTGCTGTCTCATCCCGCATGAAGACCGAAGGAAAAGGCGGGGAAGGCGCTTCACGCCCCGTTGGCCGCACCGACTCATCCAAAGTCCGCAAGAGCTTATCCCTGAACTCTTGTATAGGTCCCCTGCCCCGCCAGAATCCCCCGGAACCCGCCCGGCTCGTCAAGGCTGAAGACGATGATCGGCAGGTCATTATCGCGGGCCAGGGCGATGGCGGTGGCGTCCATCACGCCCAGATGCTTCTCCAGCACCTCGTCATAGCTCACGTTCTCGTACCGCTTTGCATCGGCGTGCTTTTTCGGATCCTTGTCATAGACCCCGTCGACCTTGGTGCCCTTGAAGATCGCCTGGCAGGCCATCTCATTGGCGCGCAGCGTGGCCGCAGTATCGGTGGTGAAATAGGGGTTTCCGGTCCCGGCTGCGAAGATGCAGACCCGCTTTTTCTCCAGATGCCGCACCGCGCGGCGGCGGATGTAGGGCTCGCAGACCTGATCCATCGGAATAGCAC
>JAGPEG010000026.1 GCA_018057165.1 Tabrizicola sp. | reverse complement strand
ACGCCGAACGCTTCATCCCGATGATCGACATCCTGCCACTGCCCTTCGCGGGCGAGTCTCGGCACATCCACCTCGTCGCCCGCGCCGAAGAGCTTGGCCGCCTGCCCGAGGCGCTTGCCCGCGACTGCCGGCGCATCCTGCGCGATGTCCTTGTGCCCCGCTTCAACGCCATAGCGCCGCGGTTCGAGGGGGCGATCGAGGTGGCCGAGGACGAAGGCTAGGCCCCCTCAGGCCTCCAGCCGGATCGGATATTCGGCGCGGATCCGGGCTTCGGCTTCGGGCGAAAGGTAGGTCGGGTGGTGCGTCTCCAGCACGCGGCGGGCCGCCGTCTTGGCCCGGGTCCAGGCGTCGGGGCGGCCCTTTTCGTCCCATGTCACCGGAGCGTCGCGGTCGGCGATGCTGGGGTAGAAATAGTCGCGCTGCATCGCCGCGATGGTTTGCGCGCCGCCCAGGAAATGGCCGGGGCCAAGGACAGCTTCGCGGATCGCCTCATAGCCCAGCGTTTCCTCGTTCACCTCGACCCCGCGCAGGGTGCGGTAGATCAGCGAATGCATCTCGTCATCCAGGATGAAGGCCTCGAAGCTGGCCCCCAGCAGCGACGCCATCATGCCCGAGGATTCGTAGATCAGGTTGCCCCCGGCCAGTGCCGCGGCCAGCGAGGAGATCCCCTTCTCTGCCCCATACTGCGCATCCGGCACCTTGGCGTCGGTCATCGACGAAGCGACCCCCGAGGGCAGCTCCAGCCAGTTCGACAGCTGCGCCGAGGCCGCATTCATCACACTGATTTCCCCGCCACCCCCGACAAAGGACCCCGTCCGCAGGTCCACCACCAGCGGCCAGTTCGAAAACACCATCGGGTGGCCGGGCTTGATGACGTTGACCATGACAAGGCTCGCCAAAGTTTCGGCCAGCGATTGCGCCAGGAACCCCGCCAGCGTGGCGGGCGCGGTGGCCCCCGACTGCGCGGCGGTGATGCAAGAGAGGGGGATGCCATGGTCGATGCAGGCCAGCGTCACCATCACCGCATCCTCGCCATAGCGCATGGGCGAGATCATCGGCGAGATATGCGCCTTGAGGAACGGGGTGGCGCGGAAGAGGCCCGACGTGCCGTCTCCACCGAGGCCGATGTCCACCATCCGCATGATCGGTGCCACATGGTCGTGGATGGTGAAGGACGTGGCGACAGGCTTCGTCGTGCCCTTCATCAGGGCGAAAACCGTATTCACATCAAGGTCGTAAATGTCCGGCAGGTCGGTCGCCACGCAGCAGCGGGTGAACCAGGAAACGTTGGTCAGCGTGTCCTGCAGCCGGGTGAAATCATAGAGGTCGCGCAAGGTCGATGGCCGGTAGCCGCCCGTATCGATATCCAGCGTCAGGACGGCTGCGCCCCCGGTGCCGAAGTGGACGGCATCGCCCCCGACCTCGATCGACCGGGCCGGGTCGCGGCCGTGGAAGGTGAAAGTCTTGGCGGCCATGCCGATGACCCGCTCCACCAAGTCGCGGGGGAAGAACACCCGGCCGTCGCCGAATGTCGCCCCGGCGGCGAGGAAGGGTTTCACCATGATCTCGGGCACTTCACCGACGCCAAGGTCGGACAGCAGCCGCAAGGCGGTGGCGTAGATCGCCTGCATGTCGGGTTCGGACAGGGGCCGGTATTGCCCGCCCCGCTGCCCTGGCGGGCAGGGGTTCACGGCAGGCGGCAGCGCCTGTTTGGCAACCCGGTCCGCCCGTCCGCCACTGCGCCGCCCGGTCTGTCCGTCACTCATCGCTCTCTCCAACCCGCCGCGCCATTGGAGGATCATGCCCCACCCGCTGACAACGCAGAAGCGCGCGCTTCAGGCGATTTGACCGCCCCCTTCGCATTTCCTGAACGCCCCGCCGCTTGATTGACGAAGCGAAGCCCCTTTGCGCTTGATTTTGCGGCAAGAGGCAGGAGCGTTCGCGATGAAATCCCAGACCCGCGTAGTGGTGATCGGCGGCGGCATCGCGGGGTGTTCGACCCTTTATCACCTCACGCAAGAGGGCTGGACCGACGTCGTCCTGATCGAACGGAACGAGCTGACCTCGGGTACTACCTGGCATTCGGCGGCGCAGGTCACGAATTTTGGAATGACCCAGACGATGGTTGGGCTGAAAAGCCATTCCATCAGGCTTTACAAAGAGTTGGCGGCGGACCCCGACTATCCGATCAACTACCACCACGGCGATGGCGGCATCCGGTTGGCGAACTCCGAAACCACGATGGACGGCTATCGCCACTTCGCGAGCCAGGCGAAGGTGATGGGGGTCGATTTTGAGATCCTGGACCCGGCGGAATGCGGGCGCCGTCATCCGCTTATCACCACCGACCGGCTGATCGGCGGCCTCTGGGACCCGCTCGACGGCGACATCGACCCGGCGCAGCTGTGCCAGGCGCTGGCCCGCCGCGCCCGGAAGGCGGGGGCGGAGGTGTACCGGAACACCCCGGTCACCGGCCTGACGCAGCGCCAGGACGACAGCTGGATCGTCCACACCACCCAAGGCGACATCTCCTGCGAGATCGTCGTGAACGCCTGCGGCTACCGGGTCAACGAGGTCGGCGCGATGATGGGCGTCCACCACCCCGTCGCCTCGATGGAGCACCAGTATTTCCTGACCGAGCCGATCCAGGGGATAATCGACTTTGGCCGTCGTGTGCCGCTCCTCCGTTGCCCCATCGACGACTTCTATTCGCGGCAGGAAAAGCAGGGGCTGCTGGTCGGCTTCTACGAACAGGATTGCCGGACCTGGGGGATGGACGGGATCGACCCGAACTTCGTCAACGCTCTGTGCCCCAGCGACACCGACCGCGTGCTGCCGGTGCTGGAGAACGTGTTCAAGCGGATTCCCGCGCTGGCCGAGGTCGGCATCCACACCATCGTCAACGGCCCGATCACCTATACCATCGACGGGGCGCCGCTGGTCGGTCCGATCCCGGGCAAGCGCAATGCGTTTTGCATCATCGGGTTGCGGGCGGGGATCGGTGAGGGCGGTGGGCATGGCTGGCTTCTGGCGCAGCAGATCGTGCATGGCGAGGCGCAGTACGACACCTGGGTCACCGACCCGCGCCGTTTCACCGGGCACGCCAACGTGGAACTGACCGCGCTGAAGGCCATCGAGGACTATCAGAACGAATTCCGCTTCCACCTGCCGCACGAACACCGCCCAGCGGGCCGGCCGATGAAGACCACGCCGCTGACGCCCATCCTTGCGGCGCAAGGGGCGGAGTTCGGCGTGGTCAATGGCTGGGAACGGGTGGCCTACATCAAGCCCTCGCCCGATTTCCATGAAACCCACGGCTTTCGCTTCAACGAGACCTTCGACGTGGTGGCCTCTGAGGTCCGCGCCGTGCAGACCGGCGTGGGGCTGACCGAGGTCAACGGTTTCAACCGGTTCGAGATCACCGGGCCGGGGGCGCGGGACTGGCTGGACACGATGGTCTGCGGACGGGTGACGCGGAAGGTCGGGAAGGTCGGCCTCGGCTACCTTTTGAACCACCACGGCATGGTCAAGGGCGAGGCGACGCTGGCCAACCTCGACGAGGGCACGACCTGGTACGGCTCCGCCGCCGCGTCGGAATATCACGATATGGACTGGCTGACGGCCCATATGCCGAAGGACGGGTCGGTGGCCATCCGGTCGCTGACGAACGACTGGACGATCCTTGTGCTGGCCGGGCCAAAGTCGCGCGACGTGCTGGCGGCGGCCTCGCGCGGGGACTGGTCGGCGGCGGCCTTCCCCTGGCTTTCGGTCCGCCGGGCGTTCATCGGCATCGCGCCCGCCGTGGTGATGTCGGTCAGCTTCTCGGGCGAGCTTGCCTATGAAATCCACGTCCCCAATGCCCAGCTTTACGCCGCCTACCTGGTGCTGCGTAAGGCAGGAGAACCCCGCGGCCTGCGCCTCTTCGGGTCCTATGCCGTGGAATCCATGCGGCTGGAAAAGGGCTACCGCCACTGGAAGGCGGACCTGGTGACCGAGTTCAACCCGTTCGAATCCGGCCTGTCGCGGTTCGTGAGGATGGACAAGCCGCAGTTCATCGGCAAGGCGGCGCTGGAAAGGATGGTCGTCGCAGGCCCCCGCCGCGCCTTCGTGTCGATGGTCCTCGACGCCACCCACGCCACCGCGCATGGCGGCGATGCCATCCTGGCGGACGGCCGCGTCGTCGGCTCGGTCACTTCGGTCGCCTGGGGGCACCGGGTGGGCAGGAACCTCGCGATGGGCTTTGTCGAACCGGCCTTCGCGGCGGAAGGCACGCGGCTGATGGTCGAGATCATCGGCCGGCCCACCCCGGCCACCGTGGTGCCGGAGTGCCTCTATGACCCCGATAACCTCAACACCCGCGCCTGAGGCCTGCCGGGTCGAGGTCCTTCTAGCGCGATTTCGTCGCCACCGATCTGGCCACGACCTTCGACGCCGTGCGCATCGCGAACCGGCTGGACGGGCGGCAACTGGAGCGGATCTTCGCACGGCACCTGAACCTCAGCCCGCGGGCCCACGACCGGAACCTTCGACTTCCGCGCGCCCGCGCCCAGATCGATGCCAGTGCCGCGTTCCTGCACCAGTCAGCGCCGGCGAAGCCCAGAAAGGCCCCGCGGCAGCAGGATCACAAAGATCGCCAGCACAAGCCCGAGTCCGATCTCGCGCAGGGTGCCGAACTCGCGCAGGCCCTCATCGGCGGCCATCAGCAGGGCTGCCCCAAGCAGCGGGCCCCAAACCGTCCCGATGCCCCCCAGGACGATCATCGCCAGCAGGAAAAGCAGCATCGAAACCGAAAAGACGATCGGACCGACAACCCCGAAATTCGCGGCATAGAAAGCGCCGGCAAGACCGGTGAAAAAAGCCGACAGACCAAACACCCAGAGCTGATACCGCAATCGCCCCACGCCGCGCGACATCGCATAGCCCGGATTGTCGCGCAGGGCCCGGAAGGCAAGGCCGAGTGGACCGCGGATCAGGATGATGCAGAAGATCTGCGCCGCAAGCAGCAGACCAAGGCCCACATAGTAATGACCGATATAGAACTTCGACCCCAGCAGATCGCGGAAGCCAAGGTCGCCAAAGCGCGAAAAGCCGCGCACGCCGCCGAATAGCGGGAGGCAACCCGAGGGCGGATTGGTGAAGCAGGCGGTGTCGTTGACCACGATCAGATAGATCACCTGCGCAACCGCCAGCGTCAGGAGCGCGACATAGGCCCCCTTCAGGCGCAGGCATGCAAAGCCGATCAGCAGGCTTGCCGCCACCGTCACCAGTGCCGCCAAAGGCATCGCCGCCAAAAGAGGGAAGGCCCCGTAATAGGCCAGCATCGCCGTCGCATAGGCGCCGATCGCGAAAAGCGCCATCTGTGCCAGCGAAAAGATGCCTGCCACACCCAGCACGAGGTTCCATTGCGTGACGACGATGCCCCAGATGAAGAACAGGGTGATTTGGCTGACGATGTAGCGCGTGCCGAAGACCAGCGGCACCATGGCCAGAAGGACCGCAAATCCAAGAGCCAGAAGGATGTCGTGGCGCCCTGCACTCATAGACGCACCACCTGACGTTTGCCGAAAAGACCGTAGGGCCGCCAGATCAGCACTCCGATCACCAGCGAAAGCAGGATGGCGAAGGCATATTGCACGCCGAAGAGGTATTGAATGATGGCCTCTAGCAGCCCCAGAAGAAGCGCCGCGATGGCAGCGCCGGGAACATTTCCAAGACCCGCGACCACGCAGATGACGAAGGCCTTCAGCATCGGATCGGCCCCCATTGTCGGCAACAGACCGGAAAGCGAGGACACCATGATGCCCGACAGGGCCGCCAGTGCGCCCGACAGCATCAGGACCTGCGCATAGACCTGACCGATACGGATACCCATCAGTTGCGCTGCATCGCGGTTCTGCGCGGTCGCCCGGATCGCAAGCCCTGCCCTTGTCCGTCCGAGAAGCCATGCAACTCCGGCAAGCATCGTCAGTGCTATCGTCAGGATGAGGAGGCTTTGCCAAGGCACGACGACGCCCCACAGCGACACGCCGCCGGGAACGTTCAGAGGCTGCGCCTTCGGTTGTGGACCGAAAAGCTGCAGCACGACGCTTTGCAGAACCGAGCCGATGCCGATGGTGGCGATGAATATCTGCGTCTCGAACATGGGCGAGCCAAGCATGGGCCGCGCGACCAGCAGATAGATCGCAAGGCCCAGCCCGCCGCCGACGGCCATCGCTGCCAGCATTGCCACGGGCGCGGGCAGGCCCAGCGTCTCCATGACGTAGAAACACACATAGCCCCCAAAGGCCAAAAGCGCGCCCTGCGACATGTTCAGCATGTTCAGGGCGCTGTAGACCAGTGCCAGTCCGATGGTCGAAACCGCATACATCGCGCCGAGTGTCAGTCCGGAGGCAATGACCTGGATGAATATCTCCACGCTCAGCCCCCCAGATACGCGGCCAGGATTTCGGGGCGCGACAGGAACTCGCTGCCCAACCCATCCCAAGCGATGCGGCCATTGTCCATCAGGTGCATCCGGTCTGCCAATTCGGCGATGCGCATCGCGTTCTCTTCGACGACAAGGATGGTCCGCCCCGAGGCGGCGAGGTGCCGCACCACGTCGTAGATCTGGTCGATGACGATGGGCGCCAGACCGAGCGAGGGTTCGTCCAGCATCAGAAGGCGTCCGCCTGCCATCAGCCCGCGCCCGATGCCAACCATCCGCCGCTCACCGCCCGACAGGGTGCTGGCCACCTGATCCTGCCTTTCGCGCAGCTTGGGCAGCAGGCTGAAGACCTCGTCCAGCCGGCTGCGGGCCTCGGCGGCGGCCTTCGGCAGATGGGCCCCCAGCCGCAGGTTCTCGATCACGGTCAGTTCGGGAAACAGCATGTCGCCCTGCGGGACATGGATGATGCCCTCGGCCACGATCTGGTCGGGGCGGAGCCGGTCGATCCTTGCACCTGCAAAACGGATGCTGCCTGCGCGGGCCCGCATCAGGCCGGAGATGGTCCGCAGGGCGGTGCTCTTGCCGTGGCCGTTTGGACCAACCAGCGCGGCAAAGGTGCCCTCGCCAACCGTGAGGTTCAGGCCGTGAAGCACCGCCTGCGCCCCATAACCGGCTTCAAGCCCCTCGATCTCCAGCAGATTCATGGTGCGGGCTCAGGCAGCAGGGCGGCAAGCCGGGCCGACGCCCCCTCGCCAAGATAGACATCGACCACCGTGCGATCCCGCACAAGACCGGCTGCCGGGCCTTCGTAGATGCGCTCACCATGATGCAGGATCATCACCCGATCCGACAGGGCGACCAGAAACCGCATCACATGTTCGATCAGGATGATCGTCACACCCTGCGCCTTGATCCGGCGGACGGTCTCCATCATCAGGTCGATCTCGGCATGGGTCAGCCCGCCCACGGGTTCGTCCATCAGAAGAAGCTTGGGCCGCGTCGCCATGGCCCCAGCCAGCATCAGAAGCTTCCGGTCCAGGACCGGCAACGCCCCCGCCACGAGACCGCCCTTTTCATCCAGCCCGACCAACGCCAGCGCCTCCTGCGTGGCGGCCTCCGCCTCTACCGAGGGGCGGAGGCCGGGCAGTCCTTGGGCGGCGCGTCCGAAGACGGCGCCAACCTGCACGTTCTCGCGCACGGTCAGGCTGTCGAAACAGGCGTTCAACTGGAAGGTCCGGGCAATACCGGCATGGCAGATCGCTTCGGGTGCGGCGCGGGTGATGTCCCTCCCGTCCAGCAGGACCCGCCCCGACGTGGCCTCGTTCAGTCCGGACAGCACATCGAAAAGAGTGGTCTTCCCGGCCCCGTTCGGCCCGCCGATCCCGAGGATCTCCCCCCGGCGAGCGGCGAAGCTCAACTCCTTCACCGCCGCGAGCGCGCCGAATTGCTTCGTCACGCGCTCGCAGACAAGAAGATCGTCGGGTTCCGCCAAGGTGATGCTCCGGCCTACTTGATCCAGGGCGGCATCACGAAGGACGCCGTGTTGTAAGGCGGCGGCGCGACAAGCAGGCCGCCCTTCGTCTTGTCCTGAATCTGCAGGAACTGGTGCGGCATGCCAAGCGAGGGATCATTGGTCTGGGTGGGATAGGTATAGGCCGTGTTCTCGGCCGGGTTCATCCGCGTGGTCCCGGTGACGCCGCGCCAGATCAGATTGCGCATGCGGTCGGCCACCTTGCGGTTCTGATCCGCATTGTCAGGCTCGCCCGTGCCGCCGGCAAGCGCCGCAGCCGTCGCCCAGAGATAGCAGCCGTCATAGGGCTGCGCACCAGAGTTGTGTCCAGCATTCTCGCCGAACTTGGCCTTGTAGCGCGTTTCGAAGGCGGTCCCGATCTCGTCCTGCAAGGCCCCGACGACCGTGGCATAAAGCACGCCGACCGACGCGTCCCCCGCGATTTCGCGGAAGGCCGGGATTGACGGGCCGTATTGCATGTAGACCAGCGACGGCGTCGGGTCGGTCGAGAATTGGACCATGAACTGCCCCAGATCGGCGGGCAGGAAATGGGTCACCGCGATGACCGCGGGCGGATCGGCGCGCAGCTTCGCCAGTGTCGGGCCCCATTCCGAAGTCGGGACCGCCACCGTTTCGAACAGGCTGATCTCCCAGCCATAGCTGGCCGCCTGTTCCTGGATCGCGTTCGCGATATTGGCCGAATAGACCCCGGCCGACAGGATGACGGCCATCTTGTTGTTGGTCCGCTTGAATTCGCCACGTTCCTCGAGCCCCTTCAGGAACGCCAGGAAGCCCGGCCCGTACCAGTATTCGGCCGGGTCGCCCTGAAAGCTGCCAAAATAGCGGTCGGGGTCCGAGGCGATCAGGGCGTTGTGGCCGATGGTGGTGTCGTAGTGGACATAGATGATGCCGCTGTCGGCGATGACATCCTGAATCGCCGCACCCGACCCGATGTTGTAGCCGTTGATCACCGCATGGACGCCGTGCCGGTCGATCAGACGCTGTACGGCTTGCACATTCGTGGCGTCGCCCATCTGGGCGGTGTCCTCGAAATAGGGCTCGACAGCGCGGCCGAGGATGCCACCCAGAGCGTTGATTTCCTCGCAGGCGAGGATGAGCCCGTTCTGGAACTCTACCCCGTCGGCCGCGGCGAAATCCGTCAGAGGCGCGGCCTGTCCGACCGGAATCGGGTCGGAGTCCTGCGCGCGCGCTCCATCGTTCATAGCGGCGAGCATCGCCCCGGCGCCACCGAACGCAGTGGCTCCCTTCAGGAAGGACCGGCGACCCGGAATGATGGACGGGGTGTGCAACTTCTTGATCATGTCAGTCTCCCTATTGTTCTTCGTTTTCCTGTTGTCATTTGATGCCGTCCAGAAGGACCGTCGCCGCGTCGATTGCGGCCGCCTGGTGTGGCTGCAGCGCCTGCTGTCCCCATGCGGCTATATGCGGCCCCCACGGGTCGTTGACCGCGGTCCGGTGACCCGACATCTCTTCCAGCACGGCCAGCCCGCAATAGGGCGCGTACATCGCGGAATAGCCGCCCTCGTGCGACATCAGCAGCCGCCCGCCGCAAAGCCGGTCGGCGGCTTCCATGAGAAGACGGGTCATCTGCCGAAAGCCTTCCGTCGACACCATCATGCGTCCCAGCGGATCGACCCCGGACGCATCAAACCCGGAGGGTACGACGATGATATCGGGCCGGTAGCGTTCCAGAGCGGGCAGGACCACGCGCCGCATCGCCTCGATATAGGCCCCGTCCCCGCATCCGGGGGGCAGGGGAATGTTCAGGTTGTAGCCCTCGCCGCGCCCGATCCCGCGCTCGTGCAGGCCGCCGGAATTGGCAGGGAAGAGATTGTCCTGATGCAGCGAGATGGTCAGCACGTCCGGCGAGTCGTAAAACGCGGCCTGCGTCCCATTGCCGTGATGGACATCCCAGTCGACCGTCGCCACCCGGCCTACCCCGCGTACCGCCTGCGCATGCATGACGGCGATGGCGACATTCCCGAACAGGCAGAAGCCCATGCCCACGTCCTGCGTGGCGTGATGCCCCGGCGGGCGAACGAGTGCATAGGCATTGCGGACCTGCCCCGACAGGACGGCATCAATCGCCTCGATCGTGCCACCCGCCGACAATAGCGCGATCTCGTAGCTGCCGCTGCCGAAGGGCGTCAGTTCGCTGGCATCGCCACCGCCCGCTGCGCTCATGCGGCGGATCTTGTCCAGATGGGCAGGCGTGTGGAACCTCAGGATTTCCGCCTCTGTCGCCGGACGCGGCTTGATCGGCGTCAAGTGGTCCATCAGGCCCGACACTTCCAGGAGGTTCTTGAACCGCCGCTTGGTTTCAGGATTCTCGGCATGTTCGCCCGGCTGGACGGTCAGGCCCGGCGGAAAGACCAGCGCCCAGTTCCAGGTATTGTGCCAAAGATAAAGCTCATGAAAGACAAAGCCCGTCGGCATGTGGCCCTCCCGGCAATTCGGTCACGAATCGTTGCACCCGCTGGCCCGGCTGTCACTGTCCATACGGGTGACAACACTTCCGACATGCCCACCCGAACGGGTGAGATTTCCGGTCAATTATTTGATTTAATTCAAGAAAAATCCATCTCTCGAAGCCGCAGAACGGCTTGGGTCCGGTTCTCGACCCCAAGCTTGGAAAAGATGTTCTTCAGATGCCATTTCACCGTGTCCGACGCCATGTCCAGAGAAGCGGCCAGGTCCCGGTTGCTCATCCCGCCCATCAGCATCCGCGCCACGTCGGATTCCTTCGGGCTGAACCGGGGCCGCGCCTTGACGCGCCGCCTTTCGGTCGCATCCGGCGTGGGCCCGGTCCCGATGACCCGATCCAGATAGGCTGCCACCTCGCTTCGTGACCGCCAGCTTGGCACCTTCTCGCGGCCAAAGAGCAGCACGTCGCGCAGAGGGTCGCCCTCGTCGATGAGCGCCCGCAGCGCGCCCTGCCTCCGGCAGATCTCCACGGCATCCACGATGGCGGCCAGCGTCGCAAGGCCGTCGCCCGTGCGATACGCCGCAATCGCCGTCACGGCCCGGATCTGCGCAAGACGGCGCAACCGCCCCTCATGCCGCACCCGTTCGGCAAGAGGATCAAGCAGTTGGATGGCCGCCTCGGGTCGGTTCTCGGCGATCAGCAGCCGCGCGAGCGCGACATGCTCCAGTTCGCAGGCCTGTCGGCGCGCTTCGGGCCGGCGCGCCCAGTCCTCGGATATGCCGCGCGCGGCCAGCACATGCCGCGCCAGCGTGGTTTCCCCGCGCAAGACCAGCAGCCGCACGCGATCATTCAGCGCTGTCGCCGACAGGCGCCGATACCGGTTCTTCACACCCTGCCGTTCGGCACGCTCCAGCACCGCCAGCGCTTCGTCGATCTGCGACCGCGCTGCAGCGAGACGGGCCACATGCAGCTTGCAGGCAATGTCATGGACCACAAGCCCGCATTCCTCGATCAGCGGGCGGTGCCGCGTCAGAAGGGCCTCGGCTTCCGCCAGTTCGTTCCACTCGTAATGCAATTCGACCCGGAAGATCCCGGCCATCGCTTCGGCATAGGACCCGGGACCGAGCGTCTCTTCCGCGCGGCGGGTAGCGCGCGAGAAGTGCTCGTCCGCCAACCCCAGATTGCCCGCCCCCTTCTCGATTAGCCCAAGGATGAGGTCGGAATAGACGACCCCGAACACCGACTGCGCCTCGGCATGGCTGTCACGGGCGATCAGGCAGGCTTTCCGGGCCTGACCGTAATTTCCCAGCGAATACAGGCTATAGGCCAGAATGTTGCCAAGCGTGCCGCGCAGGAATGGCAGGTCCTCCGGGATCGAGGACCAGCGCGCCTCTGCCAGACGCACGGCAGATCGAGACCGTTCCGCAGAACTGAACACACCGGCGGTCAGGACACTCAGTTCTGCCGCCAGAGCGCGGTCTTCCATCGGGTCGAGACGGCCTTCCCGCCGCGCAGCGGCCAAACTGTCCCGCGCGCGCCGAAGCGCGGCCGCGGCTGACCTCGGGCGACTGATCTGGAACTCGATCCACACCTTGGCCAGCAAGAGCCGCGGCCGGTTCTGGATCACCGCGTCGGGCAGCCGCGCCAGCCATTCCTGCACCCGGGACAGATGGCTTTGCCGGATCAGCGGCATGCAGCAGGCCTCGACCAGCGCCGCCGCCTCCTCGGTGTCTCCTGCAGCCAGTGCATGATGGACGGCATCGGCGGGCAGCGCCCGCGCGGCAAGCCGCCGCGCCGCGGTCCTGTGCAGGAAGGCCAGGTCACCGGGATGGTGTTTGCGCAGCAAGGTGCGCAACAGATCGGCAAAGAGGTGATGATAGCGATAGAGCGTCCGCTCGGGATCAAGCGGCACAAGAAACAGGTTGGCCCCTTCGATGGCCTTTAGTCGTGCCTCGGCATCGGCCTGCCCCGAAACCGCCGCTGCGAGATCGGCATCGAACCATTCCAGTATTGATGTCCGCAAAAGGAAATCGAGGATATCGGAAGGCAGACGCCCGATGACATCCTGCATCAGGAAGTCGGCGATATCCCCCGACGCCCCCGAGAACTGGTGCAGGAACCGCGCGCGGTTGGCCGAACCGATCTCGGTCAGGGCAAGGCTTGCCAATTGCAGGGCGGCGATCCAGCCCTCGGTACGGTTCTGCAAGGCAAGGATATCGGCTTCCGCAAGCGACAGGCCGCGGCAGCCGTTCAGGAAGGAAACCGCCTCTTCCAGCGAAAAGCGCAGGGCGGCTTCGTCCAGCCGCACCATCAGTCCGCGCATGCGCAAGGTCGCGACCTTGACGGGAACCGGCCCCCGCGTCGCAAGCAGGACGCGCAGGTTCGGCGGCGCATATGCCAGCAGCGCGTCGAGGATCGCCCCGACTTCCGGGTTGGTCAGGAAATGCGCGTCGTCGATCGCCAGCACGATATCCCGGTTCCATGCAGCAACCCCGTTGATAAGGCGCGTCAGGATCACGTCGACCGGAAGCGTCGGGCTTGCCTCCACGATGATGGGCAGGTTCGCCACGAGCTGCTCCGAGACCCTGCCAAGCGCGCGGATGACATGGTCCAACAGGCGGCCCGGTTCGTTCTCGCCCTCTCCAAGCGAAAGCCAGGCGACGTCCATGCCGCGATTGATCGCAGTCTGGCACCACTGGCCAAGCAGCGTGGTCTTGCCAAACCCGGCAGGTGCCGAAATCACCGCGAGACGGCCTTCGAGAACCCTGTCCAACTGGCTGATCAGCGCCCCCCGCGCCACGAGACGCGGCAGGAGTACGGGGATCTCGAACTTGGTCTCGATGAAGCCGGACATGGAGCGATCTTGCAGAAAAACTGTCCGGCTGTGAACTTCAGACTGTTCCCGAAGAGTCTGAAGCACCGGTTCTCAAAAGGTCCGCTTGCGGAAACCGGCGCAAAGAACCTGCAGCTTGTTGAAGGGCGGATTTGATCCGAAGCCTGCTGGCCACAGTGAAGTGTCGACGGACCGCAACCGTGTAGCCTTTGATCGGTCGTTGTTCGGCGCGCTTCACTTCGTCACGAAGCCGGGCTTAGGCCGAATGACCCTGCCTGCGCGCGGGCGGCGGCCGCGAAGTCGCGACGGAAAAGGCTGGCAACCGGGCTGGGGATCCTGCCGTCGCGCCAGTAGATGCCGACTGTCCGGAAGATAACGGTATCCTGCAGGGGGCGGGCGGTCAGCGATGCGGGCAGGTTCACCGTCGCAAGTGCGGGCAAAAGGGTAAATCCCATGCCGGCGCTGACCATTGCAAGAAGCGACGTCACGTTGCGCACCGAAAAACGGGCCGCGGCGGCAAGGCGCTGAAACTCGGGCGAGGGCAGCGCGCGGGCGGCTTCGTTCAGGATCAGCGGCAGCCCTGCCAGATCAGACCAGGCCAGCGCGGCGCTGCCCTCGGCCAGCGGGCTGTCGGATCGGCAGACCAGCTTGAACGGATCGCGGAAGATCGGCTCGAAGGCAAGACCGGGCAACTCTGGCCCGATTCCGGCGATGCCGAAATCCACCTGCCCGGTTTCGACCAGCAGACGAACGTCGGTGCTGTCGGTGTCGACAAGGTCGATGTCAAGGTCGGGCCGGTGTTGCAGGAAGCCTTGCAGGAAGGGCGGCAACAGCATGCTGGCGACAGAGGGAACCGAGGCGATGCGAAGCCGCCCGCTGCGCGCTTTCGACTGTGCCTCGATCCGTTCCATCGCGCGGTCGTAGTCGCGCAGCAGGACGGTGGCCTGGGAGTAGAGGAACCTGCCCATCTCGGTCAGGTTGGACTTGCGGTCAGTCTCGAAAAGGGCACAGCCAAGGCGGTCCTCGATCTGTTTCAGCGTCATCGAGAGTGCGGACGGGGTGCGGTAGAGCTTTTCCGAGGCATCCTTGATGTTGCCGTGATCTGCGACCTCGACAAAGGTCCGTAGGGCTTCCAGTCGGAGCATGTTCAATTCTCCTTATGTTTCAGTCAAAAATACTGTGTTGCACTGAAGTTGGCAAACGGTGCTTCTGTCTGGAAACAGGGCGGAGCGGCCATGCGGATGACATTGGACGAAGTAGAGGCGCTGGCGCTGCGGGCGCTGACGGCGGCGGGGGCAAGTGCTGCGCAGGCCGGGCCGGTGGCGCAGTCGATCCGGGCGGCAGAGCGGGACGGGATGCGGTCGCACGGGCTTTTGTATCTGCCGGTCTATGCCGAGCATCTGGCCTGCGGCAAGGTTGACGGGCAGGCCCGGCCGCAGGTCTCGCGGCCAAGGGCCGGCGCGGTTGTGGTCGATGCTGCGCATGGGTTTGCCCACCCTGCCATTGATGCTGGCATGCCCGCGCTGATCGGGGCGGCGCGCGAGGTCGGAATCGCGGCGATGACCCTGCGGCGGTCCTACAACTGCGGCCTTCTGGGGCACCATGCCGAGCGGCTGGCCGAGGCCGGGCTGATCGGGCTGTGTTTCACCCATGCGCCGGCCTCGATCTCTCCGGTCGGCGGCAAGGTGCCGGTGATCGGCACCAATCCCTTTGCCTTGGGGGTGCCTGACGGCCGGGGCGGCGTGCGGTTCGTGATCGATCAATCTGCCAGCGTGGTGGCGAAGTCCGAAGTGCTGTTGCGGTCGCGGAAGGGTGAGGCGATACCCGAGGGCTGGGCGCTGGACGCCGCAGGCCAGCCCACGACCGATCCGGACGCGGCCTTGAAAGGATCCATGCTGCCGGCGGGTGGGGTCAAGGGTTTTGGTGTGGGGCTGATGGTCGAGGTTCTGGCCTCGGCCCTGGCCGGGGCGGTGGCAAGCCGCGATGCCTCGCCCTTCTCGGGCCCTGTGGGCGGGCCACCGGGAACGGGGCAGTGCTTCATTGCCATCGACCCGGCGGCATTTGCGGATGGCTTCTTCGACCGGATCGAGGCGCTGGCGGGGGCAATCACCGGCCAGCAGGGCGCGCGGCTGCCGGGGCAGCGCCGCAAGGACGCGCGCGCCAGGACGGATGCCGTGGGCGTGGAGGTGGACGGCGCCTTGGTCGCGCGCCTGCCGGTTCAGAAATACTGAAACTCATGTCATTCGTTATCGTTTGATTGAAGTCATGGCGCAGGCGACCGTGCAGGCAGGCTGCCGCACAAGACGGCGTCAAGCAACTGGAGGAAAGCAATGACTGGAAAGAGACGTCTGACTGCCTTCGCCGCGCTTGCGGTCTCGGGCATGGCCCTGGCCCAACCGGCCGTCGCGGCCGATTGCGGCACGGCCGAGACTGTCAGCATCGCCGAGATGACCTGGCTGTCCGCCGCCGCGCTGGCGCATGTGACCGACAAGATCCTGTCGGCGGGCTATGGCTGCACCACCGAACTGGTGCCGGGCGACACGGTGCCCACCGCCACCTCGATGCTGACCCGTTCCACGCCAAGCATCGCGCCAGAGCTTTGGGTGTCGACCGTGCAGGCGCAATGGGACGAGATGCAGGCCAAGGGCAACGTCTACAAGGCGTCCGACATCTTTTCGGGTGGTGGCCAGGACGGTCTTTGGGTGCCGGACTATGTGCTGACCCAGCATCCCGAACTGAAGTCGATCGAAGACCTGGCGGCGAACTGGCAGATCTTCGAGGACACACAAAGCCCCGGCAAAGGGCGCCTTTACAATGGCCCGCCCGGCTGGGCGAGCGAGGTGATCATCACCAACTACTACAAGGCGCTGAAGCTTGAGGATTCGTTCGAGCTGTTCTCTCCGGGATCGGGCGAGAATCTCAAGGCCTCGATCGCGCGCGCGGTCGCACAGGGCAAACCCTGGGTGGGCTATTACTGGGGCCCCTCGGACGTGGTGGGCAAATTCAAGCTGGTGCGCCTGGGCATGCCCGAAAGCGACCGCGAGACGTTCACCTGCCTGACCGACATCAACTGCGCCGATCCGCAGGTGACCGGATGGGCCGCTGGCGAGGTGGCCGTTGCCGTGGTTTCGGAGCTGAAGGACCAGGCCCCGGACGTGGCCGAGTTCCTGTCGAAGATGCAGGTGCCGAACGACGAGATCAGCACAGTGCTGGCCTGGGGCGATGACAATGGCGCCACGGCCGAGGAAGTCGCGATCCATTTCCTGCAGAACAACGAGGCGATCTGGACGGCTTGGGTTCCGGCCGAGGTGGCCGAAAAGGTCAAGGCAAGCCTCAACTGACAAACGCCGTTGCCGCCCCATGCCGGGGCGGCAACCTGATCTGAAGGATCCGGCCCATGACCTCTGGCTTTCCCGAAATCTGGGATACCCGCGCGTTCGGCCGCGCCCTCGACAGCGCCTTCAACGGAATTGTCGCCGCGTGGGGCGAGACGCTGGAGATGATCTTCCTGCCCATCCTGCGCTTCATCACCGGGCTGGAACGGGGATTGCAGTTCCTGCCGTGGTGGGCGGTGGTGCTGGTGTTCTGCCTGGCCGCCTGGGCAGCGGCACGGCGCTGGCAGCCGGTTGTCATGGTGGCCGTGCTTCTGGTGTTGCTTGGCCTGCTTGGCATCTGGAACGAAGCGATGGCAACGGTCGCGCTGATGCTGGCGGCCACCATCCTTTCAGTGCTGATCGGCTTGCCCGCGGGCATAGCCATGGCACGGTCAGACCGGTTCCGGCGGGGCATGCTGCCAATGCTGGACGTCATGCAGACCATGCCGATCTTCGTCTACCTGATCCCCTTCGTCATGCTCTTTGGCCCCGGCAAGATTCCTGCCCTTCTGGCCACCATCGTCTTTGCCATTCCCCCGGTGATCCGGCTGACCGACCTTGGCATCCGCCAGGTGGACCCGGAAATCGTCGAGGCCAGCCGCGCCTTCGGGGCCTCGCCCCGCCAGCTACTCTGGACGGTCGAGGTGCCGCTGGCGATGCCGACGATCATGGCGGGCATCAACCAGACCACAATGATGGCGCTGTCGATGGTGGTGATCGCCTCGATGATCGGGGCGGGCGGTCTTGGCTATCAGGTCTTGCAGGGCATCCAGCGACTTGAGGTCAGCCGCGGCCTGATTGCCGGGCTGGGCATCGTCCTCTTGGCGATCATCTTCGACCGCATGGCGCAATCCTACGGCCGCCGTGTGCAGGCCAACCTGCATCGGGAGGCCAAGTGATGGGGCCGGTGAAGATCCGCGTCGAAGGGGTGTCCAAGGTCTTTGGCCGCGACCCGAAGGGCGCGCTTGCCAAGGTCATGGCCGGGATGGACAAGACCCGCCTCCTGCAGGAAACCGAGCATGTGCTGGGCCTGCACGACATCAACCTTGAGATCGCCAGCGGCGAGACCTTTGTCATCATGGGGCTGTCGGGGTCGGGCAAGAGTACGCTGATCCGCCACTTCAACCGCCTGATCGAGCCGACCGGAGGGCGCATCCTCTTTGACGGCGAGGACATTCTGGGGCTGGACGAAACCCGCTTGCGGGCCTTCCGGCGGCGCAAGGTGGCGATGGTCTTCCAGCGTTTCGCGCTGCTGCCGCACCGGACGGTTCTGGAAAACGTCATGTACGGTTTGCTGCTGGACGGCATGGCAAAGCCGGCAGCGCGCGAACGGGCCGAGGCGCAGATCGCGCTGGTCGGGCTTTCGGGGTTCGAGACAAGCTATCCCGCGCAGCTTTCGGGCGGCATGCAGCAGCGCGTCGGGCTGGCGCGGGCCTTGGCCACAGATGCCGAAGTGCTGCTGATGGACGAGGCCTTCTCGGCGCTGGACCCGCTGATCCGGCACGACATGCAGATGCAGCTGAAGGAATTGCAGGGCTGTCTGGGCAAGACCATCGTCTTCATCACCCATGACCTGGACGAGGCGCTGCTGTTGGGCGACCACATCGCCATCCTGAAGGACGGCACCTTGCGACAAGTCGGCACCGGCGCCGAGATCCTGCGCGCCCCGGCGGACGACTATGTCACGCGCTTTGTCCGCGACGTGAACCGCGCGCGCATCCTTCTCTGTGGGGCCTTTGCCGATGCTGGGCTGATCCCCGCCCCCGGCGCGCCCGAGATTTCCGCCGATGCCACGCTGGAAGCGGCGTTCGATGCCTTTGCGCGGGGGGCCGACAGTGTTGCCGTGCGCGGGGCGGACGGCAGGCTTGCGGGCGGCTTGACACCGCGGACGGTAATGGAAGCCTTGGCGCGGACCTGACCGCCGCCGCAAACGGGACGTTACGGATGGAACTTGAGACGCGGAACTATATTGCCGGGGCATGGCGTGATGGCACGACGGCGGCCGAGAACCGCAACCCTTCGGACCTTTCGGATGTGATCGGAGAGTTTGCGCAAGGGACGGCGGCGGATGTGGATGAGGCGGTTGCCGCCGCACGCGCGGCGCAGCCGAAATGGGCAGCGGCCGGCATCCAGAAACGCCATGACGCGCTGATGGCCATTGGCACCGAGCTGATGGCGCGGGCGGCCGAGATCGGTGCGCTTCTGTCGCGAGAGGAAGGCAAGCCCCTGGCCGAAGGCAAGGGCGAGGTCTACCGCGCCGGGCAGTTCTTCACCTGGTTTGCCGCCGAGGCGCTGCGATGTCAGGGCGATCAGGCCGAAAGCGTGCGGCCGGGCATCGAGATCGAGGTGCGGCGCGAACCGGTGGGCGTGGTGGCCATCGTCAGCCCCTGGAATTTTCCGGTGGCGACGCCCGCGTGGAAGATCGCCCCGGCGCTGGCCTATGGCAATGCGGTCGTGTGGAAACCCGCGAACCTGACACCGGCCTCGGCTGTGGCGCTTGCCGAGATCATCTCGCGCGCCGGGCTGCCGGCGGGAACCTTCAATCTGGTGATGGGGCCCGGCCGCGATGTGGGCGACCATCTGGTCGGCCATGCAGGCATTGATGCGATCAGCTTTACCGGATCGGTCGCCGTGGGGCGCGACATCGCGGCCCGTGCGCTTGGCAACCGCGCCAAGTTGCAGATGGAGATGGGGTCGAAGAACCCCATGCTGATCATGGAGGACTGCGATCTGGATCTTGCCGTCGCCCATGCCGCCAACGCGGCCTTTGGCGGGACAGGGCAGAAATGCACCGCCGCTTCGCGCCTGATCGTGCATCGAAAGGTGCTGGACGCCTTCACCGAGCGGCTTGTCAATGCGGCGCAGGCGCTGCGGGTGGGCCATGCCTTGGCCGAGGGCACCCAGATCGGCCCGGTGGTCAGCGAGGGCCAGTTGGCCGCGAACCTCGACTGGATCGCCAAGGGCCGCGCCGAGGGGGCGGAACTGCTGACCGGCGGCGGGCGGCTGGAGCGACCGACGGCGGGCCATTTCATGGCCCCTGCCGTCTTTGCCCGCACCCGCAACGACATGGCGCTGAACCGCGAAGAGATGTTCGCACCCATCACCTGCATCATTCCCGCTGACAGCTATGCCGAGGCGCTGGCCATCGCCAATGACAGTCCCTTCGGCCTGACCGCGGGCATCATGACGCGCAGCCTGGCCCGCGCTGCGCATTTCCGGGCGAACATGCGGTCGGGTTGCGTGATGGTGAACCTGCCGACGGCGGGCACTGACTACCATGTGCCCTTCGGCGGGCGTGGCGCCTCGTCCTTCGGCCCGCGCGAACAGGGGCGCTATGCGGCCGAGTTCTTCACCACGGTCAAGACCTCGTACATGGCGGCAGGGGACCCGGAATGAGCTTTCTGATCGACGGTCTGCAATACTCCAACTGGTCCGAAGCCATCTTCCGCCAACTGCGCGCAGGCGGGGTGGATGCAGCGCATGTGACCGTGACCTATCATGAGACGTTCCGCGAAACCGTGGCCGTGCTGGAACGCTGGAACCGCTGGTTCGAACGCTTTCCGGATCTGATATTCCAGGGCTTCACCGCCGATGATCTTGCCGTGGCGCGGGCAACGGGGCGGACGGCGATCTACTTCGGCTCGCAGAACCCCAGCTGCATCGAGGATGACATCGGGCTGGTGCAGGTGCTGCACCGCCTTGGCCTGCGGTTCATGCAGCTGACCTACAACAACCAGTCGCTCCTGGCCTCGGGCTGCTATGAGGCCGAGGATACCGGCCTGACCCGCATGGGCCGCGAGGTGGTGGCCGAGATGAACCGCGTCGGCATGGTGGTGGACATGAGCCATTCGGGCGAGCGGTCGACCCTGGCGGCGCTGGAGCATTCCACGCGGCCCATCGCCGTGACCCATGCCAACCCGGCCAGCTGGCACTCGGCCTTGCGCAACAAGTCCGATGCGGTGATCGGGGCCTTGGCGGAAACTGGCGGGATGCTGGGATTTTCACTGTATCCCCACCACCTGAAAGGTGGCAGCGCCTGCGACCTGACCGATTTCTGCACGATGATCGCGCGCACCGCCGAACGCTTCGGCACCCGGTTCCTGGGCATCGGCACCGATCTTTGCCAGGACCAGCCGGACAGCGTGGTGGAATGGATGCGCACCGGGCGCTGGACCAAGCGCATCGACTATGGCGAAGGCAGCAAGGACGCCGCCGGTTTCCCCGCCATGCCCGGCTGGTTCCAGGGGGCCTGCGACTTTGGCAACCTGCAGCGCGGGCTGCGGGCGGTGGGGATGTCGGAAGACGAGGTGGCGGCGATCATGGGCGGCAATTGGGCGCGGTTCTTTGCGGCCTCCTTCGGCGAGGTCGCGCGCGACAGGGTGGAAGGGGCAGCGGAATGAGTGGCACTCCACAGACCGGCAGGGCGCCTGCGGTTGGTTTGCGCGACCCTGACCTTGTCATGCGCCTGCCGCGGATGGGGTCGGCCCATCCGATGCGGCTGTCGTTCCTGCGGGTGCTGTTGCGGCGGGTCCTGCGCGAGGGCTGGCAGTTTGACCGTCCGGTCTGGGACATGGACGCGCGCGGCGTCGGCCGTGCCGTCTATCGCGCGCGCGGGCCAGAGCGGACCTACTGCCTTGTCGCCTTCGCCCATGACCTGCCCGACGAGATGCGGTCCGACCGGGTGATCGCCACCGCCTGGGACGCGACATTCGCGCTGGTCGATGGCGAACCCACGGCGGCAGACCTTGACCGGCTGGCGGCCAACGTGCCCTTGCAGGAGGCCGGGCGGATCAGCCCGCGCGAGCTGTCGCTCAGCCGGGCCAACCGCTCGGTGCGGCTGTTTGCCCATGTGGTGGACCGGCTGGCGCAGGGCCTGCAACCCGATGCCGCCGAGATTGATGCCGTGGGCTACCTGATGCGGACGACCGCCGTCTATGGCTCGGGCAAGTTCGGCGCGGCGGACCGCGAAGACATCTGCGACCGGCCCGAACTGAAAGCGCCGTTCCAGGCCGAGATGCTGTCGGTCTGGCTGACCCGGTCTTTCACCGTGGATATCGCCGAACATCTGGCGCGGGTGCGGGGCGGGGCTGCAGCGGTGGGGCTGGACCGGGCCTTGCGGCGGCGGCTGGGGGTGGGCAATTCCACCGGCCTTGGCCTTGCGCCCTTCCTGATGCGCCACCCCGCACTTCTGAACGCCTGGATGACCGCCCGGGAAACCGCGCTGGCCCGCGTGCGCGCGGTGCCGGCGGTCACTCCCGCCACGCTTGCGGCCCTGCACGACGCGCTGGCTGCGGCCTGGCGGAATGCCGACTTGTGCCATAGCGAACACCCCGCGCAAGTTGCCAAGCTGGCCGAGCTGCGGGCCGACCTGGCGCGGATCGAGGGGCACATCGCGACGGCGTGGAACCGGCAGGCAAGGCAACCCTGGAACGACCTCTGGCTTTGGGGCGAGGCGCAGTTGTCCGA
>JAGPEG010000169.1 GCA_018057165.1 Tabrizicola sp. | reverse complement strand
GCGATGCTGGAGGAGTGGCGGCAGGATCGGTTCCCGACGAAGCAAATCTTCATCCACAATGCCACGGCGGAAACCGCGACGATCACCGTTTCGGGGCCAAAGGCGCGGGCGGTGATGGTGGCGGTGGGGATCGCGGCCGATCTGGACGACGCGGCCTTCCCGCATATGACAACCCGCTGGGGCCAATGGTCGGGCCTGCCTTTGCGGCTTGCCCGTGTGAGTTTCACCGGCGACCGGTCCTATGAAATCTCGATCCGGCAGGATCAGGCGGCCCCCCTGTGGCAGGCCCTGCTGGTGGCTTGCCGGGCGGCAGGGGGCGGGCCGATCGGCATTGAAGCACTGATGATCCTGCGCGCCGAGAAGGGCTATATCGTCATCGGCAAGGACAGCGACGGCATGACACGCCCGATGGATCTGGGCGCCCATGGCCCGCTGAAATCGAAACGGGCCGAGTTCGTCGGCAAACGGTCCTTGCTGACCGAAGAGGCGCAGCGAGCCGACCGCCAACAGCTTGTCGGCCTGACGCCTGCGGACGGTCTGGGGCCGCTGCCGGTTGGCGCGCATGGGCTGGACCTGTCGGGCGCGCCGCGGTCGATCGGCTTTGTCACCTCCTCGCATCCCGGCGCGGGGGGCGATGCACCGGTGGCGCTGGCCCTGATCGAACGCGGGGCCAGCCGTCATGGCGAGGTGATCCCCCTGCATCATCTGGGCCGGCGGCGGCAGGCGCAGATCACTGCGCCCTGTGCCTTTGACCCGAAGGGAGAGCGCCTGAATGCTTGACCGGTCCCCTTTCTGGTCCGAAGCGCCGGCCAGCCTCAGTGGCCCCGGCCTGACGGTCCGGGTCTTGCCTCCGATTCCACAACTGCTGGTCTCCGGCGATCTCGACGGCTTCCTTGCCCGCCATACGCTGCCCCCCGCGGGTGGGCTTTTGACCCTGGCCACGGGCAGCCGGTATGCCCTGCGGCTGGCGCGCGCCCGGATGTTGGTCGTGGGCCTTGACCTGCCGTCCGAAGCGGCCGGTTGGGCCGATGGCTGTGCCACCACCCCGATGACCGGCGCGCTGGCGGTGGTCGAGATCGCCGGCCCCGATGCCTTGGCGCTGTTTTCCCGTGGTACGGCGGTGGATCCGGCCGCAAACTCGCCCTCGGCAGCGCTGATCTTCGCCGGGGTCACGGCCATCGCCTGTCGCCACGGTGACGCGCTGCGACTGCATCTGGACCGGGGCCTTCTGCCCTACCTGATGGCCTGGATTGGCGCGACCGACCTTGTCACCCCCTGACCCAAAGGAATCGCGCCATGGAAGCCCCCGAGACCCGCACCCGCCGCCGTGGCCGCGACCTTGCCCCCAAGCTGACGCGCGCACCGAACTATCGCCAGCTGCGCCACCCCTTCCCGCCGCAAACCATGTTTTCCGACGATGAAATCGCCGCGATCCACGACACCGCCCTGCGCGTGCTGGAAGAGCTGGGGATGCGCGTCCTGCTGCCCGAGGCCCGCCAGATCTATGCGGCGGCGGGCGCGAAAGTGGTCGAAGACATGGTCTTCATCGGCAAGGACATCGTCCGCGCCTGCCTTGCGACGGCCCCGAAACGCTGGAACTTGCGCGCGCCGAACCCCTTGCGCGATCAGGACTATGCCACTGGCAACATGATCTTCATGGCCGGCGTCGGTTGCCCCAATGCCACCGACCGCGACAGGGGCCGCCGCCCCGGCACGCAAGCCGATTTCGTGGAAACCTTGCAGCTTTGCCAACACTACGATGTGATCCACATGCTTGGCCCGATGGTCGAGCCGCAGGATGTGCCGATCCACTTGCGCCACTACGCCACCATCCAGGCGCAGCTGGAACACTCCGACAAGCCGCTGTTCCTGTTCTCGCGCGGGCCCGGCCAGGTGCAGCAGGGGTTTGACCTGATCCAGACCGCACTCAACCTGTCGGACTCGGAATTCGCCGGGGATGTCTGGGTTTCCACCGTCATCAACACCAACTCGCCCCGGCTGCTGGACAATCCGATGGCGCAAGGGCTTATCGACTTTGCCCGCGCCGGTCAGATGTGCATCGTGACCCCCTTCTGCCTGGCCGGGGCCATGGCCCCGATCACCCCGGCCGGCGCGCTGACGCTGCAACATGCCGAGGCTTTGGCCGCCATCACCCTGACCCAGCTGGCCCGCGCGGGTTGCCCGGTCAGCTATGGCGGGTTCTCGTCGAACGTCTACATGAAAAGCGGCGCCCCCGCCTATGGCACGCCCGAGCATCTGAAGATGCAGCTTGGCGGCGGGCAGCTGGCGCGGCACATCGGACTGCCCTGGCGCACGGCCTCGGGCGCGGCGTCGAATACCGCCGACATGCAGGCAGCCCTGGAAACCACGATGGGCCTATGGGGGGCATCGCTGGCGCACGGCACGCTGATCGTTCACACTGCCGGCTGGCTGGAAGGTGGGCTGACCTTCGGCTACGAGAAATTCATCAATGATGTCGAAGGCATGCAGGTCTTTGCCGAGCTTTCGAGCCGCCCCTCAGGCACCGAGGCCGAGATCGGCTTTGACGCCATTGCCGATGTGCCGCCGGGCGGCCATTTCTTCCAGACCCAGCACACGATGGACCGCTATCAGACCGCCTTCTATTCCCCCATCGTCGCCGATCTGTCGAATTTCGGCACCTGGACCGAGGCGGGGGCCAGAACCTCGACCGAGCGGGCGACCGATGTCTGGAAACAGGTGCTGCGCGACGCCCGGAAACCCGAGGGTGCAGAGGAGCGGGTGGCCCGGATGCAACCGCTGATCTCCCGGTTCACCGCCGCGGGCGGCGCATCGCCGATGGATTGAAAAGACTGTTATCAAGGGCGATTTCGGTCACGCCCTTGCCGTCCAGACGCGGAACCGTCCCTGGCCGGTGACCTCTCGGATCAGGCCTCGGGCCGCCAGCGCCGCGATCAGCCGGGCCGGGACGCGGCCCTGCAGGTCGGCCGTTGCGGCTTCGGCCTTCGCGCGCCAGGCCGCCAGCCGGTCCAGCGCCATATGCCTGTCGCGACGGAGTCGATCGATCTGATCATCGGCCCTGTGACGGTGCGGCGAGAGGCAGCCACGCCTGCGGCACGGGTTGCGGAACTGGCCATGGCCTTGCCGGCGCGACCGTGATCTTCCCGTCGAACCGGGGGCGGATCATGGTGGCGACGAAGCCCGCCCCTCGCCATTGGGCTTGATCCGCAAGGGCCATGACAGCCTGGCCCGCCGTGAAGGACGGGCTGATGCCGATGAGCCAGGCGCAGGTCGAGGCGCTGTTTGCGGGGTGAGGAGGATGGGAAAACAGTCCGGAGGACTGTTTTCCCGACGCAAGTGGCGGCGGGTTCGGGCCATCGCGGCGAAGGCACCCGAAGCGGTGGAATGAGCCGTTCAAGGCTGCGGCAGGATGACTCGGCAGGCTGTTTCCAGAGGCCTGGCCCATGGTGGTCTGGCAAGATCCTGCCATGCCGCAGACCGCTGATCCGCCTGAAGAAATTGCCGCGCCTGTGCCGGCCGGCAACCGAGGCACGTTTGCGCCACCGGTTCAAGCACCGCCCCGAAGGCCGGCCACCTGCCGCTTTGCCGGCAGGCCCGGACCTGCCGCCACAACGCCGTTTCAGCAAGGTGACCCGGGGTTGGCGCCTGTGTCGAAGTCAGCTGAGGGCGGAAGGTGGACATCCCTCGCCGAATTGACCGGAGCGCCATGCCCTCACGGCGGTCCGGCCCTGTCGGTCAAGCCCAGATATCGCCGATCGTGTAGCCGTTCGGCAGCGGGTCGTCGTGATCCAGGACGATTGTGTTCATCCCGAAGATCCAGCTGGTGCCGCTGATCGTCGGCACCACGGCATGCCGCCCGCCGATCTGCGCCTCTTCGACCAGCCGTCCCGTGAAGACCGTGCCAAGAATGCCCTGATGCCGGAAATCCCGATCCAGCGGCAATTCACCCTTGGCGTTCAGCACGGCCATCTTGGCGCAGGTGCCGGTTCCGCAGGGGCAGCGGTCGATTGCCCCCGTCCAGGTCGACGGATCATCCCATGACAGCGGGCCGCTCGCCATCGTCACGGCATTCTTCCAATCCGCCTTCGGGTCATCGGTCGGCCCCGAAAGCTGCGAGATGGTGATGCCGATGCCCGGATAGTCGGGATGGGCCACGGGCAACTGCTCATGTGCCGCCTGGCGGATCATGGCCGAGATGCGGGCAATCTCGCGCCCGTGCTCGGGCTTCAGTTCCAGCCCCTTGAACTGGCGCACATCGGCGATGACGTAGAACATCCCGCCCCAGCCCACATCCACGCGAACCTTGCCCAGATGCGGCACGTCGATTTCAGCATCGAGATGCGCGGCAAAGGCCGGAACGTTGCGGAAGGTCACCGACTTCACCTTGCCACCCGCGCAGTCTGCCTTCACGCGGATCAGGCCGGCGGGGGCTTCCAGCGTCAGCTCCGTTACCGGCTCTTTCATCGGCAGGATGCCCATTTCCAGCAGAACCGTCACGACAGAGATGGTGTTGCCCCCCGACATGACGGGATATTCTACCTGTTCCATGATGATGTAGCCGGCATCGGCCTCGGGGTGGCTCGGCGGGACGAGAAGGTTGCAGCAATGTGCCGGATACCCGCGCGGCTCGCGCAGGACGAGCTGGCGAAGCTGGTCGTCATTGGCTTCAAGCCAGCGCATCTTTTCCATCACGGAATTGCCGGGGATATGCGGCACCCCACCCGTGATGACGCGCATCGGAATGCCGGAATGCGTGTCGATCGCCTGAATGGTGCGCTTGAACCCCATGGTCGCCTCTCCCTCGTTGACGGTCGACACTGGGTATGGGGTCATCCTGCCGCAGCGCGCAAACGACGATTTCTCGCGCGCTGCATTAGCCGAGCTAATGCCCCTGCAAGTCTTGCAGCAAATGCTCGACGAAGCGGGCGACAAGCGGCCGCTGGCGCGATGCCGGGTTGACCCGCATGAAATTCGCCCGACCCGAAGCGATCCTGGCCGGGTGCGCGAAGACAAGCGCGCCCGACCGGATATGGCCCTGCACGAGGTTGTGGATGCCCAGCATCACACCCTCGCCCGCCACGGCCGCCTCCGTCAGGAGCGTCACCTTGTTCGTGGACAGGCGCGCGGTGGCACGGTTCCAGACATGGCCTTGCGCGGCGAACCACTCTTCCCAGCCCAGCGGGTGCCACTGCACGGCTCCTGCGGTCCAGTGCCGCTCGTGCAGATGGAGCAAGGGCGCCTGCGACAGCGCCTCGGCATCCGGAAACGGGCCATGCGCCTTGAGAAACGCAGGCGAACAGACGGGCTGAGCGACCTCGGGGTACATGAGATGCAGCTCATCGCCGACGTCAAAACGCTCGTTGCCACACAGGAGCGCAATGTCCACCTCGGCGTGGCGGCTAAGCGCATCGTCCTCATCCGATGCCAGCACTGTGAAACAGGCGTCCCGATGCTCGGTGCAAAAGCTGTCGATCAGCGGCTTCAGCCAAAGCGAGGCCAGTGCATCGGTGGCGGAAACCGTCACGACCGGCGGCACCGCGCGCGGCCGCAGCAGCCCGACGCCCGCGCTGATCCGGTCCAAGCCAGCGGTGACCGCGGCGAACAGATCGACCCCATCCGAGGTCAGCTCCAACGCGTTATGCTTGCGCAGGAACAGCTTCGTCTCCAGCGCGTCCTCCAGCAGACGGACTTGCTGGGACACCGCGCCTTGCGTCACGTTCAACTCGCGCGCGGCGACGGTAAAGCTGAGATGCTTCGCCGCGACCTCGAAGATCGCGAGAGCACCGAGCGAGGGAAGCTGCCTGCGTTGCATGGGTCTGGCGGAAGATATCGCCCCATGGGGCGACGTGGGAAGAAGACGTCGATAGGCAAGCTATGGCAAAACGGCCAAGGGATGTCCATCAGGCGGAAGATGTGGTGATCGCCAGGGCCGACCGTCCGCAATGGGCGCGGAGCGGACCTTCGCTCCGGGAATAGGTGTTCGTTCAAGAGAACATTCGTCTAACGCGGGCGGGTCCAACGCGCTTTCTGCCCGAACTGCCGAACTGCTGCCGTGAACCTTGGCAGGGTCAACGGTTTCGGCTGCGGGCTATGGATTGTCTGCAAGCGGATAGCCCCATGCGCCTTCCCATCCGCAGGCTTTCGCTGCGCAGGCGGCGGCAAATGGAAGAGCCTGTTCAGGAGTATCTCCGCGCAACGTCCCCACAAGGTGGCCCGCAATGAAGGCGTCGCCTGCGCCCATCGTATCGAGCACCGTGGCGGGGACGACAGGCTGTTCGATGCGGGTCCGACCCTTGGCCCAGACCGCCCCCTTGTCGCCGCGCGTCACGCAGACCGTGTCTGGTCCAAGTGCAAGGACCCGCGCGATCAGGTCCGACACGCCCGCGTCATCCAGTCCTGCGCCGGACAGGAA
>JAGPEG010000168.1 GCA_018057165.1 Tabrizicola sp. | reverse complement strand
GATCTATGGCGGTATCGTCTGGTATTTCTACGCACAGCTTCCCGATGTCACCGACCTGATCGACGGACGCGCGCGGGGCTCCGTCACCATGCTGGACCGCAACGGCGAGGTCTTTGCCTGGCGCGGGGAAACCTTCGGCGGCATGGTCACGGCGGACAGCGTCTCGCCCTGGCTGCACGACGCGGTGGTGGCGACCGAGGACAAGCGGTTCTACTGGCATTTCGGCATCTCGCCGCGCGGCATCGCCAGCGCCATCCGGATCAACCTGTCCGAGGGGCGTGGGGCGTTCGAGGGCAACGGCGGGTCCACGATCACCCAGCAGACGGCCAAGCTTCTGTGCCTGGGGGTCGAATGGGACCCGAAGCTGTGGAAGTCGGAGGCGGATTACGAGAAGGACTGCCGTCAGGGCGGCATGTGGCGGAAGATCAAGGAAGTGCCCTTCGCCATGGCGATGGAGGCGAAATATTCCAAGGAAGAGATCCTGACGATCTACTTCAACCGGGCCTATCTGGGCGCGGGCGCGCGGGGCTTCGAAGCAGCGGCGCAGCGTTATTTCGGCAAGTCCGCGAAGGATGTCGGTATCGCCGAGGCGGCGATGCTGGCGGGGTTGCTCAAGGCGCCCTCCACCTATGCGCCCACCGCCAGCATGGAACGCGCGCGCAACCGGGCGGCGGTGGTCATCGGATTGATGAGAGAGCAGGGCTATCTGACCAAGGCCGAGGCGGACGAGGCGCTGGCCAATCCGGCGGTGCTGTCGAAGGCGGCGAAGCAGAAGTCCGGAGGCTATTTCGCCGACTGGGTGATGGAGACGACCCCCGATTACCTGGCGCGTGACACGACGGAAGACGTGGTCATCGAGACGACGCTGGACCAGGACTTGCAGAAAAAGGCCGAGGAGGCCCTGGCCTGGGTGTTCGAGAACAAGGTCAAGGACGGGTCCAAGGCGCAGGCCGCCATCGTGGTGATGAGCGCGGACGGTGCGGTTCGGGCGATGGTCGGCGGTCGCAACCTGCCGAACGCGGGTGACTTCAACCGCGCGACGCAGGCCTTGCGGCAGACCGGATCGACCTTCAAGCCCTTCATCTATGCCGTCGCGATGGACCTCGGCTACAGCCCGATGGATTATGTCGAGGACACGCCGATGTGCATCTACACGGCGGGCTCGGGCGACTGGTGTCCGCAGAACTATGACAGGAAGTTCAAGGGCCAGATCACCCTGACGCAGGCGCTGGCCGAAAGCCGGAACATCCCGGCGGTGCGGGTCTCGGAAGCGGTGGGCCGCGATCTGGTCAAGCAGGTCGCGACCGATTTCGGCCTGGCGCAGAACTTCGCCGACGGCCCGGCGCTGGCGCTTGGCGTGTCGGAATCGACGCTGATCGACATGACCGGGGCCTTCGCGGGCATTCTGAACGGCGGGTCCTCGGTCACGCCCTACGGGTTGAACGCGCTGAAGCTGAAGGGGATGGATGAACCTCTCTTCGGGGCGGGCGGCGGCATCGGCGAGCGGGTGATCAGTGAAAAGGCCGCCCACGCGCTGACCTACATGATGACCGAGGTGATGAACTCGGGCACCGGGGGCCGGGCGCGGCTGAAGGATCGCGAGTCGGCGGGCAAGACCGGCACGACGACCAGCGCGCGCGATGCCTGGTTCGTGGGGTTCACCGCGGATTATGTGGTCGGCGTCTGGATGGGCTATGACGACAACAGCCCGCTGACCGGCGTCACCGGCGGGGGCCTGCCGGCGGAAATCTGGCATGAGGTCATGCTGCGGGTGAGCGAGGGCCTGCCCGCCAAGCCCCTGATCAAGGAAATCCCGGACTCGACCTATGCCCCGCTCGGTGAAGGGACCGGCGAAGGTGCCGTCGCGGCCGAAGACGTGCCCTATTTCGACGACCCGAACGCACCGACCTACGACGATGTCTATATTGACCCGGAGACGGGAGAGGCGATCCCGGTCTATGACGGCCCGCCGCCCGACGGGGCGGTGCTGGAAGGGCCGGTGACGGCAGCGCCACCCAAAGGCGACCTCGTCGATCAGCTTCTGGATGGCGTGCTGGGCGGGAACAACTGACGTGAGGCTTGCCGGATCACGGCTTCGGGCCTAGCCTTCCGCCCACAGTTTCGTCTTCCGCGGAGAGCGCCATGCGCGTTGTGGAACAGACCTCTGACCGGCTGGTGATCGAAATCCGGCCTGTCGCGCTGATGATTCTGTGCCTGGGGCTGTTCCTGCTGTTCTTTGTCCTGGGCTTCGGGATGCGACTGTTCCTGCCGTCGATCACCGGACTGATGGGCATGCCAGATATGCCGGGGCTGTCGAACATTCCGCAGGTGCCGGGGATGAACTTTCTGGGCTATGCCTCGGTCATCCCGCTGCTGGTGGCGGTGTTCCTGATCAAGACCCGGCGGCTGACCTTCGACAGGGCGGCGGGTCAGGTCACGATTGCACGGCGCGGACTTCTGGGCCGAAGCGAGACGCGCTATCCGTTGGCCGATCTGCAGGGGGCAAGCCTGGCGGCCAGCCGGTCGCACAACAGCGGCACCACCTACCGGGCGATGCTGCACCTCGGCGCGGAAACCGTGGCGGTCACGCCCTACGGCACCGGTGGCAGCGGACCGGCGCGGACGGTCGAAGCGATCAACCGCTGGCTCGGACCAAGGGCTGCCGGCCTGTCCGGTCTGACCGGCGATCAGGTCGCAACGGTGGCGGCGGCACTGGACAAGCTGGGGATCAAGCTGCCGAAGTAAGGTCGCCCGCCTGCGATTTCGTCACTCCTCGCCCGGCGCCGACAGGCAGCGACGCGAAGACGAAGTCGAACGAGGAGCCGCCGGTCAGAGTGTCGCGAGATCGGCGATCAGCCGGTCAAGGTCGCCGCCGCGCTGGTCAAGCAGCGCGCCCATTTCAGTGCGTTCCGAGGCCAGCATGTTCACACCCTCGATGATGATGTTGAAGAACAGGCTCTTGCCCGACTTGTCGGACACATGCCAACGCACCTCGAAGGGAGATTCGCCTTTCATGTAGGCGGTCGAGATCACCTCGAAGTAGCTTTTCACCGGCCGGGCGTCCGACACTTCGATCCGCCCGCCGATGAATTCACGAAATCGGCGACCGTATTTGCGGCTGATGTAACCCTGGAAGGCCTTGGTATAGGCCGAGAGCTGGCCCTTGGAGGCCGAGCGCGCCGCCGTGCCAAGCACCGACCGCCCGATGGCCGGGACATCGGCATAGCGGGCGAAGAGCTTCTCGAAATCCTTCAGCATCGCGCCTTCGGACTTGCCCGAGTTGATGATCGCGTTGATATCGCCGACCGTCTTGTCGACCAGCGTCTTCGCGCCGTCCGCCGTCAGGGCAAAGGCGGGCATTGCGGCCAGCGCGCCCAGGGTTGCCAGTCCAGCCGCAAATGCGCGGCGCGAGAGGGTCAGGTCATTGGGCATAGGGGTCCTCGTAGGGGTCGATAAAACCGTCATTGCTCGGGGCGTCTGCATAGGGGTCGATGAAATCACCGTCACTCGCGCCAGTCCCGCCTGCGGCCCGCCCCAGCTGGAACCGCCGGTTCTGCAGGTAGAGAAGCCGCGCCTGAGCATAGCTGTCCGCGCTGTCATATAGGAGCGAATCGACCGTCGCCGAGAAGCGGTCGCGATCACCAAGCCGTGAGAAAAGCTTGAGGATCGTCGCGGCATTGGCCTCTTTCGTCGGCAGGGCCAGCCGGACCGGGTTCAGCGCGATGTCGGCAAGCATGCCCGCCGTGTCGCGGGCCGTCGATGGCCCGGCCAGCGGCAGTTCCATGTAGGGGCCTTCGCCGACGCCCCAGACATGCAGCGTCTCGCCGAAATCGGTGGGCTTGCCTTCGACCCCGGCATAGGAGGCGAAATCGACCAGGCCGAAGACGCCGAAGGTAAGGTTTGCCAGCAGGCGGACAGAGTTCTCTCCGGCATCGGCCAGGCGGAACTGCAGCAGGTTGTTCGCGATGTCGCCGGGCAGATCCAGCGTGTCGGCCACATTGCCGACCGCGCGTTTCAGCGGTTCGGGCACGATGCCGTAACCTTTCGAGGCCGGACCGACCAGCGCGCGGTCCACCCCCTTGTTGAAGCCATGGACCTTGCGGTTCGCAGGTTCGAACGGGTCGTTGATCCCGGTTGCACCATTGGGTGCGCCACAGGCGGAGAGCAGCCCCACCGCCGCCACAAGCAGCGAAATTCGGCGCCGGCGTCCTGAAATAAATGGAATGTTCAGACCCATATCCCTACTGTCCGGCCACCATGCCGCCAACGACAGTCTTGCGCGGGCGTTGGCAAGGCATAGAACCCCGACTTGGCCAACACAACGGTCAAGCGTGGCAGATGCGCCGCGCATGGCAGGAAGACGCCAAGGAAGGAACGATGCCGGGGCCCGCGAAACAGTCAACCGAAGGCCTGTCCGAGCTTGCCGCCGCCCGCGCCGCCTCGCGCCAGGCGATCATGGTGGCCTTTGTCTTCTCGGCCCTGGTCAACGTGCTGATGCTGACGGCGCCGCTGTACATGCTGCAGGTCTATGACCGGGTGCTCGTCTCGCGGTCGGAAGAGACCTTGCTGGCGCTGACGCTGCTGATGGGGTTCCTCTTCCTGGTGATGGGGCTGCTTGATCATGCGCGCGGCCGGATCATGGCGCGGGTGGGCGCGCGGTTGCAGGACCGGCTGGATGCGCGGGTGCTGACCGCCGCCTTCCGCCGCCTGACCGTCGCGCCGCAGGACACTGCCGCGCTTGCCGCGCAGAAGGATCTGGACGCCATCGCGCGTTTCTGGGCCTCGCCTGTGCTGCTGGCGCTGTTCGACGCGCCCTGGGCGCCGTTCTTCGCCGCCGCGATCTTCGTCTTCCATCCCTGGCTTGGGCTTCTGGCCCTGGGCGGCGGGCTGGTGATCCTGGGTCTCAGCTGGCTGAACCAGCAGGGCACCGAGGCGCCACTGCAGGGCGCGAACCTTGCCGCGCTGTCGGCGGAACGCCAGGCCGAGAACCTCAAGGCCGACTCCGAGCTGATCCAGGCCCTCGGGATGAGCCGTGCCGCCTTTGCCCGGCTGAAACTGCGCCGCGACCGGGCGCTGGAGGCGGGACTTGTCGCCTCGGATCTGTCCGGGCGCTATTCGGTCATGATCAGGACCTTCCGGCTGTTCCTGCAATCGGCGATGCTGGGGCTGGCGGCCTGGCTGGTCTTGCGACAGGAGCTGTCGGCGGGGGCGATGATCGCCGCTTCGATCCTGATGGGCCGGGCGTTGCAGCCGGTGGAACAGGCGGTGGGCCAGTGGCCCGTTGTCACCCGCGCGCGGCAGGCCAAGGCCCGGCTGTCCGATCTGCTCGCCCAGACCCCGCCGCTGCCGCCGCGCACCGAACTGCCGCGCCCCAGAGCGGTGCTGGACGTGCAGGGCCTGACCGTCGTTCCTCCCGGGGCGGCCACCCCCGTCCTGCGCGGGCTGAGCTTCCAGTTGCCGCCCGGTCAGGCGCTGGGGGTGATCGGGCCTTCGGGATCGGGCAAGTCCTCGCTCGCCCGCGCATTGACGGCAGTCTGGCGGCCTGCTGCGGGGCGCATCCGGCTGGATGGCGCGACGCTGGGCCAATACGACCCCGACGCCCTGGGGGCCTGCATCGGCTATCTGCCGCAACGTGTCACGCTGTTCGACGGGACCATCGCCGACAACATCGCCCGGCTGCAAGCGGGGGCCGATCCGGCCGGGATCATCGCCGCCGCCAAGGCAGCGGCGGCGCATGAGATGATCCTGAAACTTCCCGAAGGGTATGACACCCAGGTCGCCAGCATCGGCAGCCGCCTGTCCGGCGGGCAGGTCCAGCGCATCGGTCTGGCCCGCGCGCTGTATGGCGATCCGGTGCTGCTGATCCTGGATGAACCAAACTCGAACCTCGACAATGACGGGTCGAACGCGCTGAACCAGGCGATCCGCACCGCCAAGGCGCGGGGGGCTTCGGTCCTGATCATGGCGCACCGCCCGGCGGCGATCCAGGAATGCGACCTGCTGCTGGTGATGAACGACGGGGCCGCCGCCGGTTTCGGCCCGCGCGATGCCGTCCTGCGTGAAACCGTGCGCAATGCGACCGACATCGTCCGTTCTGCCACGCCCGGAGGCGTCGCATGAGCCCGACCCTGTCCATCCGTCGCCCGGTGATCCTGGGACTGGTCGCCACGCTGGCACTGCTCATGGGTTTCGGCCTCTGGGCGACGCTGACCCATATCTCGGGTGCCATCGTCGCGCAGGGCCAGATCGAGGTGGAGCGGGACCGCCAGGTGGTCCAGCACCCGGATGGCGGCGTCGTCGCCGAAATCCTGGTCAGTGAGGGTGCAAGGGTCGAGGCGGGGCAGGTGCTCCTGCGGCTGGACGGGGCGGCCTTGCGGTCGGAACTGACCATCGTCGAGGGGCAACTGTCCGAGCTG
>JAGPEG010000167.1 GCA_018057165.1 Tabrizicola sp. | reverse complement strand
TATGAGGACAAGGTCGGTCGCCGGGCGATCCGCGTCGCGGACCTGTTCGACGCTGCGACGCTGGACACGCGGATCGGGCGCTTGCTGACCCATCACAACGCACTGCGGGCGGGGCTGGGGCTGGAGCCGGTGGATGCCGAGGCGCTGAAAGCCTCGCTTCTGGAGATCGCGCCGAGGATCAAGCCCTATGCCGGGCCGGTGTGGAAAGTGCTGACCGAGGCGCGGCGGGCGGGCAAGCGCATCCTGTTCGAGGGCGCGCAGGGGTCTTTGCTGGATATCGACTACGGGACCTATCCCTATGTCACCTCGTCGAACACCATCGCGGGCCAAGCGGCGACCGGGACGGGGGTGGGGCCGACGGCCATCGACTTCGTCCTTGGGATCGTGAAGGCCTATACGACACGGGTCGGCGAAGGCCCGTTCCCGGCGGAACTGCACGACGCCGACGGGCAGCGGCTGGGCGAACGGGGGCATGAATTCGGCACGGTGACGGGCCGGAAGCGGCGCTGCGGCTGGTTCGATGCGGTGCTGGTGCGGCAAACCTGCGCGACAAGCGGTGTCTCGGGCATCGCGCTGACCAAGCTGGACGTGCTGGACGGGTTCAAGACGCTGAAGATCTGTGTCGCCTATGATCTTGACGGCAAGCGGATGGATTATCTGCCGATCGCCGCCGACGAACAGGCGCGCTGCACGCCGATCTACGAGGAGCTGGAGGGCTGGTCGGAAACCACCGCCGGGGCGCGGTCCTGGGCCGAACTTCCCGGCGCTGCGATCAAATATGTCCGCCGGATCGAGGAGCTGATCCAGTGCCCGGTGGCGCTTCTGTCGACCTCGCCGGAACGGGACGACACGATCCTGGTGACGGACCCCTTCGCGGATTGAGGAGGTCGTCATGGCACTTGGCTACAAGGCCCGCCGACGCTGGGCGCTGGTGATCCTGCTGATCGGACTGCCCGCCTATGTGGTGGCGGCGGTGACGCTGGTCGGGCTGGTGGACCGGCCCTCGGTGCTGGTGGAGCTGGCAATCTATGTCGGCCTCGGCTTTGCCTGGGCGCTTCCGTTCCGCTTCATCTTCCGCGGTATCGGTCAGGCTGATCCGGATGCGCAAAAGACGGACGGGCAAGGCCCCTCCGTCTGACGCTGCTGAAAGGGTCTGGATGAACCGTCAGGTCAGCCTGCGGGCCTCGGCCAGATAGGGCGAGTTGTCGGCCAGGGTGTAATGGCCGCGCGTGACCTTCTCGATCCGGCCGGTGCGCAGGAGCGTGCCGAAGCTGCGCAAGCCATCCTCGCGGCTCACCGGCTTGCCACCCGCCGAGGCCACCATGCGACGCATCAGCTGCGGGCGGGTGAACTGGCTGCGCTTCTCGACGCAGGTGGCATAGGCAGCGGCGGCTTCCAGCATCTCGGCCATGGATTTCGCGCCGACCTGATCGGCAAAGGCCGCAAGCCCGGATTCGTCGATCTCCTTGCTGTCCTCGACCAGGTCTTCATCCTCTTCGGCCTCGGCGACAGCGCCATAGGACGGCCGTTCCAGGACGACGTTGCGGGTCGCCGTGCTGGTGGCGACCGCTGCCGCGCCGGCGCCGATGGCCCCGGACAGCCGGCCGGTGCGCAGGGCGACCATCGGCTGACCTTCGGGCAGCGAAGGCATGATGCCGGGTGCAACCGGGGTTCTGGCGGGTGCCGGTGCCGCAGCCGGGGCGGGTGCCGCAGCCGGGGCCACGCGGTCGATGCGCTGTTCCGAAACAAGGACCAGCGGCGGCGGGCTGATCATGCCCGGACGGATGGTGCCGGGGCGGGGTTCAGCCGGGCGGAGACCGACCGACTTGCGGCGCGGCTTGACGTCCGGCGCGGCAGGCGGCTCGGGCGTCAGGTCGGGCTGGATGACCTCGGCCAGGGCGTCGCGATAGGGGTCGAGGTTCGCATCAAGCTTCGGCGCCACATAGTCGATGTCGGCGCGGTCGGCCTCGGTCGAGACCACGGCGGCCTTGAGGCGCGACAAGGCTTCCTGGCGACGGCGGTTTTCATCCTCGGCCATGACCTCCTCGGCCTGCTGGAGCAGGCGGGCGATCTCGTCAGGCTCTTCGGCCGAGGCCAGCACCCGCGTTGCGCCGAAGTCATAATCGGCATCCGGGGTCTCATCGGGGTGCAGGCGGACGACACGCGAACTGACCCGCCGCGTCTTCGCGCCGGGCTTGGCCAGGGGCGGCTCCGGATCTGCGGCGATGGCAGGTTCTACGGGGGCAGGTTCGGCGACGACAGTTTCGGGGGGGGCTTCGGCGATCTGCGGCGCGACGACGGGCTCATCGACCGGCAGTTCGGCGATTGCTTCGGGCAGCGGATCCAGCAGCGCCGCTTCGGCCAGACCGAAATCGGCCGGCAGGTCCTCGGGCAGGGCGTCTTCCAGCGTGACGTCATCATCCAGCCCGGCAACGAGAGCGAGCCCGTCAGCGGCCTCGGCCTCCCAGCCGTCGTCCAAGTCGGGCGCGATCTCTTCGCCGGCGAAGGCGACGGTCAGGTCATCGGCCTCGGGCACGATGGCCGCAGGTTCTGCCGCGTCCCAGGTCGGGGCGAGTTCAGCGGCGGGGGCCTCCTCCTGCGCGACGGCGGCGTCCGGCGCATCCGGTTCCGCCAGCCAGGCGGCCACGGCTTCAACGTCCTCGGCAGCGGTCGGCGCCGCGATGTCCTCGACTTCGGTGGAGACGGTTCCCTTCTCGTCCGCGGCGCTGGAGAGGTCGGAAAAATCGGGCCCGGTGGCAAAAGCCGACAGCGGCGCCGCGGCTTCGGCCATCATCGTGCCTGCCGACCGGCGAATGCGGGCCAGCTTTGCGGCGACGCCCTCCGGGATCACATCCTGCAGCGAGGGTTCCGGGGCGGAACTGTCGTCCTCGACCTCGATGTCAGGCTCGGTGGGCGGATGGGCGGCGCGGCGGTTGACCGGGTTGATCTGGATGCGCGGCGCGACGGCGGCTTCGGCAGCCGGTTGTGGTGCCTGGGCGGGATCCTCGGCCCGGCCGGCGGCCAGGCGCGATACCTCGCGCTCGGCCAGGCGGTGCAGCATGGCGGCATCGGGCGGCGGCGGTTCCGCCCCGAAATGGCGGTCCTGCGCGGCAAGGTCACGGAAATACTCGGCAATCGCCTTCATCGTGTCGAACGGGTTGTCGAAGCCTTCCAGCGTGCAGCTGAAGGTCCCGTAGGACACGGTCAGGATCTTGCTTTCACTGGTCATGATCGGACAGCCTTTCGCCTTGCTGGTCGCACCATCTTACTCTTCCAAGGTCCTAATGCATGGACAGACAGGGGTAATTTGATGGATTGATTGTGGCCGGACCCCAGAAATCCTGCCTTAATTGGATACAGTCTTACATGAATTCGCCGATTGTCCAGTCAACCCACGGTGTAACCCTTGCCGGAGGGGGACCGTTTTCCGCGCGGGACCTGAAGCTTGCGCTGGCCCGCGCTCCGGTGCCGGTGGCGGCGGACAGCGGGGCGGACCGGCTGCTCAAGCTGGGGGTCGTGCCGCAGGCGGTGATCGGCGACATGGATTCGATCTCGGACCAGGCGCGGGCGAAAATTCCCTCGGACCGTCAGCATCTTGTGGGCGAACAACTGACGACCGACTTCGACAAGGCGCTGCGGCTGATCGAGGCGCCGCTGGTGCTGGCCCTGGGCTTCGCCGGGGCGCGGCTTGACCACGGGCTCGCGGCTATGGCGACACTGGTGGCAAGGGCCGAGCGGCGCTGCATCCTGATCGGACCGCAGGATCTGGCCTTCGCGGCCCCCGCGCGGCTGGAGCTGGCGCTTGGGCCGGGCGAACCCCTGTCGCTGTTCCCGATGGCGCAGGTGACGGGCCAAAGCGAGGGGCTGGAATGGCCGATCACGGGGTTGAGATTCGCCCCGGACGGGATGATCGGCACTTCGAACCGGGTGGTGGCCAAGCGCGTGGTGCTGGAGTTCGACCAGCGCGGGATGCTGGTGATCCTGCCGCGACGGCGGCTGGACGCGGCGATCAGGGCTCTTCTGGCAGCAGGGTGATCCGTGGCTCGCGCGCCTTGGCCTTCGCGGCCAGACGCTCGCGGTGGATGACGTAAAGACCAGAGGCGACGATGATGGCGATGCCCGCGAAGGTCATGGCATTGGGGAAATCATCGAAGATCATGTAGCCGAGGATGACGGCCGTGACGATCTCGAGGTAGTGCAGGGGGGCCAGCGCCGATGCCGTCGCGAATTTCAGCGCATAGGTCATGCACATGTGGCTGACGGCGGCAAAGACGCCGACCATGACCAGCCAGAGCCAGTTCCAGCCCTGCGGCCAGACCGGGTCCAGCGCGGGAATGCCGGTGCCCTCGGCCAGCAGCATGACGGGCAGGCACAAAAGCAGCCCGGTCCAGGAGGTGTGGAACTGCATGGCGACCGGGTGCATCCAGGTGGAAATCCCCCGCGTGACCAGCATGTAAAGCGCAAAAAGCACGGCGGTGGCGAGCGGCCAGAGCGCGACATAGCCGAAGGCGGCGAGCGAGGGCTGGATCACCAGAAGGACGCCGACGAAGCCCACGGCACAGGCGGCGATGCGGCGCGGGCCGACCTGGTCCTGGAACAGGAAATGGCCGAGAATCAGCAGGATGAACGGCTCGACGAAGACGATGGCCAGGGCGTCGGCCAGCGGCATGACCTGAATGCCCGAGACGAAGGCGAAGGTCGAGACGAGGAGCAGCAACGCGCGCAGCGTGGTATAGGCCAGCGCCCTGGCCGAAAGCGCCATGGACAGCCGCATGACCAGCACGACCGGCAGCATCAGCGCGGTCTGCACCACGAAGCGGGCGGTGGTGATCTGGCCCACGGGGATGCCGTTCTCGGCGGCAAGCTTCGCGCCCACGTCCAGCAGCGGCGCGATCACGCAGAAGGCGAGCATCAGGATGACGCCCTGGAGGGTGGTGTCGCGGGTCATCCGGCCTGCCTAGCCGGTGGTCCGGGCGGCTGCCTGCCTGAAAGCGACATCGCTGCCGGGTCGGGATCCAAATCGAGTGCTGGCGCACAAGTCTTTTGTCTCGTCGTCGGGCTTCGCCTCCTCCTCGGCGTTGGGGGTTCCACCCGTGCCAACGGTTTCTCGAACCCGTGGCGAAACCGTTGGCACCCCCCGGAGTATTTGGGAAAGAAGCAAGTTGCAGTTGCTCCTTGCCAAATACTCCCGCCGGAGGCCTCCCCGGCGTCAGCAGTTCGGGACGTTGACCGCAAGACCCCCAAGCGAGGTTTCCTTGTACTTCTCGTGCATGTCGCGTCCGGTCTGGCGCATGGTCTCGATGCAGACATCCAGACTGACCAGATGCTGCCCGTCGCCGCGCAACGAGAGCGAGGCGGCGGAAACCGCCTTGATCGCGCCCAGCCCGTTTCGTTCGATGCAGGGCACCTGCACCAGGCCCTTCACCGGGTCGCAGGTCATGCCGAGATGGTGTTCCAGCGCGATTTCGGCAGCGTTTTCCACCTGTTCCGGGGTTCCCCCCAGCACCGCGCAAAGACCTGCCGCCCCCATCGCGGCGGCGCTGCCCACTTCGGCCTGGCAGCCGCATTCGGCGCCGGAGATGCTGGCGTTGTGCTTGCAAAGGCCGCCGATGGCCGAGGCGGTGAGGAGGAAATCGCCGACCTTCGCGGGCGAGGCGCCCGGAACATGGTCAAGCCAGTAGCGGATCACGGCGGGGACGACGCCTGCCGCGCCATTGGTCGGCGCAGTGACGACCTGGCCCCCGGCGGCGTTTTCCTCGTTCACCGCCATCGCGTACAAGGACATCCAGTCGTTGATCGTGTGCGGCGGCGTCAGGTTCAACCCGCGTTCCGCCAGAAGCGCATCGTGGATGCCCTTGGCCCGCCTGCGGACTTTCAACCCGCCGGGCAGGATGCCCTCGCCCTTCATCCCGCGCGAGATGCAGTCGTTCATCACCTGCCAGATGCGGTTGATCCCGGCGTCAAGTTCGGCGGCGGAGCGGAATTTCAGCTCGTTCGCGCGTTTCATCGCGGCGATGGACAGGCCGGATTTCTGCGCCATCTCCAGCATTTCCGCCGCCGTCTCGAACGGGTAGGGCACATCGGCCCGCGCCTTGGCCTTGGCGCCGCCGCTGTCGGCCAGCTCGGTCGCGGTCAGCACGAAGCCGCCGCCGATGGAATAATAGGTTTCCTCCAGGATCACGTCGCCCTGGGCATCGGTCGCCTTCAGGATCACGCCGTTGGCATGGCCGGTGAGTGCCGGGCCATAGTCGAAGGACAGGTCGCGTCCCGGATCGAAGGCCAGGGTGCCAAGGCCCGGTGCCTCGATCACCTGGGTTTCCTTGATCCGGGCCAGCGCGGCGTCGGCCTTGGCAGCATCGTAGGTGTCGGGCGCAAAGCCCGCGAGGCCGAGGATCGTCGCCCGGTCGGTGGCATGGCCGACCCCGGTGAAGGCCAGGGAGCCGTGCAGCGAGGCGCGCAATCCGTGGAAATGGAAGGGCGAGGCGCGCATCGTGTCCAGAAAGCGCGCGGCGGCGACCATCGGGCCCATCGTGTGCGAGGAGGAGGGGCCGATGCCCACCTTGAACATGTCGAAGACAGAGAGAAACATCAGGATCCCGGATTGGT
>JAGPEG010000166.1 GCA_018057165.1 Tabrizicola sp. | reverse complement strand
GACCAGACCGGGGACGGTCAGTTCGAGACCGTCGCGGGGCTGCGTGCCACGCGCATCAGCTTCAACGCCGAAACGGTGGACGTGACCAGCCTGGAAAGCCAGGGTGGCTGGCGCGAGCTGCTGGCGGGCGCGGGCGTCAAGTCGGCGACGATTTCCGGGTCGGGCGTGTTCCGTGACGCGAACACCGACGAACGGGCGCGGCAGATCTTCTTCGATGGCGAGATTCCGGATTTCCAGGTGGTGATCCCCAGCTTCGGGACCATCGAGGGGGCGTTCCAGATCTCGTCCCTGGAATATGCGGGCAGCCATAACGGTGAAGCGACCTATGAGGTCACGCTGGCCTCGGCCGGCGTGCTGACCTTCACGGCGCTCTAATGGCCAACCCTTGGGCGGGCGAGGTGGCAATTGTCCTGGACGGGCAGCGCCATGTCGCAAAGCTGACGCTGGGGGCGCTAGCGGAACTGGAAGCCGCGCTGGAGACCGGGTCGCTGCTGGACCTGGTCGAGCGGTTCGAACAGCGCCGGTTCTCGACCCGCGACGTGCTGGCGCTGATCGTTGCCGGCCTGCGCGGAGGCGGTTGGCAGGGCAGCGCCGCTGACCTTCTGCGGGTCGAGATCGGCGGCGGCCCGGTCGAGGCGGCCAGGGCCGCCGCCGAACTGCTGGCGCGCGCCTTTGCCCTGCCGGGCGAAGGATGATGGCGGGGATCGACTGGCCGGGCCTGATCCGGGCCGGCCTGCACGGCCTGGGCCTGGAACCCGCCGTGTTCTGGCGCCTGACGCCGGTCGAGTTGCGGATGATGCTGGGGGCGGAGCAGACGGCTCCGCCCCTGACGCGGGCCCGGCTGGCCGAACTTTCGGCCGCGTTCCCGGACACCACGGAAAAGGGGAAGCACGATGGAAAACGCCGAGGTCCTGATGGACCAGCTGACGGCACTTGAGGAACGGCTTGGCGCCTCGGCCGCGATGGTCTCGGCCTTTGACGGAGAGCTTTCGCGGATGCGGGAGTCGATGGTCTTCACCGGACGCGAGGTGAACACTCTGTCGACGGGGATCGGCGGCGGTCTTCGGCGCGCCTTCGACGGCCTGGTGTTCGACGGGATGAAGCTGTCGGATGCGTTGAAGGGCGTGGCCAAGACGATTGTCGATACCGTCTATGGCATCGCGATCAAGCCGATCGGCAATGCCGCGGGTGGTGCCCTGGCGCAAGGGTTGGCCGGCGTGATGTCGTCCTTCATGCCCTTCGCAAATGGGGGCGGCTTCTCGCAAGGCCGCGTGATGCCCTTTGCCTCCGGCGGGATCGTCGCGTCTCCGACGATGTTTCCGATGCGGGGCGGTCGTGGCTTGATGGGCGAGGCTGGCCCCGAGGCGATCATGCCGCTGTCGCGCGGCGCCGATGGTCGTCTGGGCGTTCAGGCCGCGGGCGGCGGGCGGCCGATCAACCTGGTGATGAACGTCTCTACCCCCGACGTGCAGGGGTTTCAGCGCAGCCAGAGCCAGATCGCGGCGCAGGTCAGCCGCGCGCTGTCGCGCGGTCAGCGCAACCGGTGAGGACCAACAATGGCATTCCACGAAATTCGCTTTCCCGCCAACCTAAGCTTCGGCTCGGTCGGCGGGCCCGAGCGGCGGACCGAGATTGTCACGCTGCAGAACGGGCACGAAGAGCGCAACACCCCCTGGGCGCATTCGCGGCGTCGCTATGATGCGGGCGTCGGCCTGCGGTCGCTGGACGATGTCGAGACGCTGATCTCGTTCTTCGAGGCGCGCCGCGGCCAGTTGAACGGGTTCCGCTGGAAGGACTGGTCGGACTACAAGTCCTGTCCGGCATCGCGCGCGCCGTCGCCAACGGACCAGATCATCGGGATCGGCGATGGGACACGCACCGTGTTTGCTTTGCTGAAGACCTACCGTTCCGGCGAAGAAACCTATGTGCGGCCGATCACCAAGCCGGTGTCGGGAACCGTTCAGGTGGCCGTGGCCGAGGACCCCAAGGTTGAAAGCCTTGAATTCTCGGTCGATGTCGCCACCGGGCTGGTCACATTCGAGGTCGCGCCGGCGCTTGGTACCCAGGTGACGGCGGGGTTCGAATTCGACGTGCCGGTACGCTTCGATACCGACCGCATCCAGACCTCGGTTGCATCGTTCCAGGCCGGCGACGTTCCGTCGGTTCCGATCGTGGAGGTCCGGGGATGACGGTCAGCGATCTTCAACGACATCTCGAGGCGGGGGCGTCGACCGTCTGCCGAGTCTGGACGGTCTGGCGTCGGGACGGAGAGGTGATCGGCTTTACCGATCACGACCGCGACCTGGAGATCGACGGCGTCGTCCACCGCGCAGGAACAGGCCTGACGGCCAACGCCATCCAGCAGGGCACGGGCCTGGCGGTCGACAACTCCGAGGCCCTTGGAGCGCTGAGTGATGCCGCGGTTTCCGAGGCCGATCTGATCGCCGGGCGGTTCGATGGCGCAGCCGTTCGAATTCTGCTTGTCGATTGGGCGGACACTTCCCGGCAGCATCAGATCTTTCGTGGTACGTTCGGAGAGGTCACGCGCCGGTCTGCCCAGTTCCGGGTCGAGTTGCGGGGCTTGTCGGATGCCCTGAACCAGCCCCAGGGGCTGGCCTATACGCGCAATTGTTCGGCCGTGCTGGGGGATCGGCGGTGCCGGTTCGAACTTGCGCAGCCGGGCTACGATACCGAACGTACCGTTGAAACGGTTGACGATTTCCATCAGGTTCTGACGTTCGGGTCCTTCGCCGGGTTCGATGACCGGTGGTTCGAGTTCGGCCGGCTGGAAGTGTTGAGCGGCACCGCTTCGGGCCTTGTCTCGGTCGTGAAATCCGACCGGGTCGTGGGAACGGGCCGCCGGATCGAGCTGTGGGAAGGCATCCGTGCGTCGCTGGTGCAAGGGGATCGGATTCGCCTGATCGCGGGATGCGACAAGCGGCTTGGAACCTGTCGGAGCAAGTTTGCAAACCTGCTCAACTTCCGCGGCTTCCCTCATCTGCCTGGCGAGGATTGGCTGGCGGCCTATCCGCGCCCTGGGCAGGGGCAATCGGGCGGCTCATTGTCCTCGGGGTCTGCGACGTGACGTCGGTGGCCGAACGTGCGGTCGCCGAAGCACGGACATGGATCGGAACTCCCTACGTCCACCAGGCCAGCTGCCTCCAGGCCGGCAGCGATTGCCTTGGCCTGTTGCGTGGCGTCTGGCGCGCGCTTTATGGCGACGAGCCGGAAACTGTGCCGCCCTACACGCAGGACTGGTCGGAACCTCAGCGCGACGAGATCCTGTTGCGCGCCGCAGGGCGCCTGCTGATCTGGAAGCCAACTGTCCAGGAGGCCGAGGGCGATGTCCTGCTGTTCCGGATGCGCAGCGGCCATGTCGCCAAGCATCTTGGCATCCAGTCCTCGGTCGGGGCCAATCGCCGGTTCATCCATGCCTACAGTGGTCACCGCGTCACCGAAAGCGCGTTGACCGATCCCTGGCGCCGCCGGATTGCGGCGCGTTTCGCGTTTCCTGATGGAGTCCGCTGACCATGGCCACGCTTCTTCTTTCTGCCGCCGGTGCGGCGATCGGGTCCGGTTTCGGCGGAACGGTGCTGGGCCTGTCGGGTGCCGTCATCGGCCGTGCCGTCGGGGCAACGATTGGCCGCAGCATTGACCAGCGCATCCTCGGTGCCGGGTCCGAGCCCGTCAGCGTCGGTCGGATCGACCGTCTGCGTCTGACGGGCGCTTCGGATGGCGCGCCCGTCGCACAGGTTTGGGGGCGGATGCGGATTGCCGGACAGGTGATCTGGGCGACCGAGTTCAACGAGCAAGTCGCCCGCCGCGGTGGCGGAAAAGGGGCGCCGCAACCCAAGGTCAACGAATACAGCTATTCGATCAGCCTGGCGATTGCGCTTTGTGAAGGCGAGATCCAGAAGGTCGGTCGCATCTGGGCCGATGGTGCTGAAATCCCGGCACGCGGTCTGAACCTCCGGGTCTACACCGGCAGCGAGAGCCAGTTGCCCGACCCAAGGATCGAGGCCGTCGAGGGGGCAGGCCGAGCCCCTGCGTTCCGCGGCATCGCCTATGTGGTGATCGAGGACCTCGACCTGACGCCCTTCGGCAATCGTGTTCCGCAGTTCTCGTTCGAAGTCGTGCGCAGGGCACAGCCGGGCGGCCAGATGGATGCGACCGAAGTCCCCGATCTGGTGCGAGGTGTCGCCCTGATACCGGGAACCGGCGAGTACGCCTTGGCGACGACACCCGTCCATTTCAACAAGGGACCGGGCCGCAACACCTCGGCAAACGTGAACGGACCCGGCGGCGAAACGGACTTCTCCGTCTCGCTGGATCATCTGGTTTCCGAACTGCCCAACTGCGGATCGGTTTCGCTGGTCGTGTCGTGGTTCGGCAGTGACCTTCGGTGCAGCCAGTGCCAGGTCAAGCCGAAGGTCGAGCAGACCCAGTTCGATGGTGTCGGGATGCCTTGGCGGGCCGGCGGAATAGCCCGGTCGCAGGCGGAGACCGTCCCGCAGGTCGATGGGCGTTCGATCTACGGCGGTACGCCTGCGGATGCATCCGTCTTGGAAGCCATTACGGCGATCCGTGACGCCGGGCGCGAGGTCATGTTTTACCCGTTCATCCTGATGGATCAGGTCGCCGGAAATGTGCTGCCCGATCCCTGGAGTGGCGGTGTCGGCCAACCGGCGCTGCCCTGGCGAGGCCGGATCACCACGTCGATTGCCCCCGGCAAGGCCGGCACCCCGGACCGGACCGCGGCGGCGGACGCCGAGGTTGCAAGCTTCTTCGGGACTGCCGCCGTTTCCGACTTTCAGATCGTCGGCGCGGATATCATCTACACCGGCCCGGCGGAGTGGGGCTATCGCCGCTTCCTTCTGCATTATGCGCACCTTTGCGCTGCGGCGGGGGGGGTGGACGCTTTCTGCATCGGCTCGGAAATGCGATCGCTCACCCAGATCCGGGGCAGCGGCGACAGCTTCCCTGCCGTGGTCGCGCTGGTCACGCTGCTTCAAGAAGTGCGTGCCATCCTTGGACCGTCCTGCAAGATCAGCTATGCCGCCGACTGGAGCGAGTATTCGTCGTATCAGGCCGATGGAAACCTGTATTTCCATCTTGACCCGCTCTGGTCGCACCCGGACATCGACTTCATCGGCATCGACAACTACATGCCCGTTGCGGACTGGCGCGATGACGAGACCCACGCGGACGCGAGTTGGGGAAGCATCTACAACCTCGACTACCTCAGGGCCAACGTCGCCGGAGGAGAGGGGTTTGACTGGTATTACGCCTCGCCCGAGGGCGAGGCGTTCCAGCGGCGTGAGATGATCACCGATGGCGCGTTCGACGAGCCATGGGTGTTCCGTTACAAGGACCTGAAGGGATGGTGGACCAATGCTCACCATTCCCGCATTGACGGCGTGCGATCGGCGTTGCCGACGGCATGGGTGCCCGGTTCGAAACCGTTCCGCTTTACCGAATACGGGTGCGCGGCCATCGACAAGGGCGCCAATCAGCCGAACAGGTTTCTTGACGCGATGTCTTCGGAGTCCGGGCTTCCCAGGGCCTCGACCGGCCGTCGGGACGATATCATGCAGATGCAGTACCTGCGCGCGGTGGGCACCTTCTGGGAAGATCCCCTCAACAATCCGCTTTCCACTTTCTACGCCGGACCGATGGTCGACATGGATCACGCGCATGTCTGGGCCTGGGATGCGCGTCCCTTTCCTGCCTTTCCCGCAAGGTCCGAGGTGTGGGGAGATTCGGCATCCTATTCCCGTGGGCACTGGTTGAACGGGCGTGTGACGGGACAGCCGCTTGACGCGGTCGTGGCCGAGCTTTGTGACCGCTCGGGGGTGACGGAACTCGACACATCGCGTCTATTCGGGGTCGTTCGCGGTTACGCGGTGGATCAGGTTCAGTCGGCGCGGGCTTCGCTGCAACCCCTGTGCCTTGGATACTCGGCCGATGTGGCTGAGCGCGACGGGCTTCTGAGGTTCTCGTTGCGGACAGGGTGGGCGGACCATGCGATCGACCCGGTGACGCTTGCCGTCAATGAAGAGACCGAGGGTTACGTTGAAATCGCGCGCCTGCCCGAGCCCGAGTCCAGCGGTATCGTCCGGCTAAGTTTCGTGGACGTTCAATCCGACTTCGAAGTTCGCACCGCCGAAGCCCGGTTTCCTGACGAGGAACTGCGAACGGTGTCCGAAACCGAACTGGCCTTGGGACTGACCCTTGCCGAGGCCCGAGAGGTTTCGCTGCGGTGGCTTGCCGAGGCACGGATCGCGCGGGAAAGTGCGCGCTTTGCCATTCCCCCCTCGGCGCTGCACATCGGGGCCGGTGACACAGTATCGCTTGACGGCAGCCTTTGGCGCATCGACCGCATGGAATTGGCAGAAACGATTCAGGTCGAGGCAACGCGGGTCGAACCTGGCGCCTACAAGGCGACGGGTTTCGACGAAGAGCTGACATCCGCGCGCACCTTCGTCTCGCCGGTTCCTACCTACCCGGTCTTCCTGGACCTGCCACTCCTGACCGGAACGGAAGTGCCGCATGCTCCGCACGTTGCCGTCACCGCCGATCCCTGGCCGGGAACCGTCGGCATTTGGTC
>JAGPEG010000025.1 GCA_018057165.1 Tabrizicola sp. | reverse complement strand
GGCAACATCATCAACCGCGTCTTCGATTCCTCGGGTCCCGAGGGCAAGGTCCGCGCCACGCCGCAGCAGATCATCGAGATGTACCTGATGCTCGCTCGTGACGCGCATCTGTCGAACGACCGCGTGGCGGCCGAGAACTTCCTGCAGCACGCCGAGCATTACACAAGGATGCTGGCCGAGGCGACCAAGGAAATGGCAGCCGAGCAGGAAGCGCGGCAGCAGCAATACCAGCAGAACGGTGGCCAGAACGGCCAGAATGGTGGTCAGAGCGGCCAGCAGGGCGGCGGGCAGGGTGGCCAGCAAGGCGGCGGGCAGGGCCAGCCGCGCGGGGACCGGCAGGACGGCCAGGACCGGCGCGAGCGCGACAACCGCGACAACCGGGGCGACCGTGACCGCAACGACCGGCAAGATCGCGGGCAGGACCGGGGACCGGAGCGGGGCGAGCGGCGGCAGGAGTTCAACCGCGACTACCGCGAGGAGCGCAATTTCGCCGCCGAAGAGCAACCGATGGCCACCGATGTCATCGACCTTGATGCGGGCGACGACACCGGCCTGATCGAAACCCCGGAATCCGCGCCCCGCGCGCGGGTCGAACCGGAACCCGCGCCGGAACCGGCAGCAGCCGAGGCGGCCCCGAAGGAAGAGCGTGCGCCCCGGCGCCCGCGCGGGCCAAGAAAGCCCAAGGCCGAGGGCAAGCCGGATGGCGAGCCGCCGAAGGAAGCGGCGGAATAGGAAGAAAGGCCGCCGCCAGGGCGGCCTTTTCGTTTTCCGGTCAGGGCAGGTTCAGCGTCAGCTCTGCCCGTTCCCCTGCCTTGACCGTCAGCGGCGTCTCGGCGCTTTTGTCGTTCTTGCTGATCTTCACGACATAATCCCCGGCCGGAAGCGTGGTCTGCCAGCTCGGGCCATAGGAATAGGCCAGCGCGGCGCGATTGCCGTTGATGTCGGCCTTGGCGGCCAGGATCTCGATGAACTCGTCCGTGGGCGTGGTGAAGGCCGCGACACCGGCGTTCAGCGGAACTGTGATCTCGGTCCGCTCGCCGACCTTGATCGAGAACGGCACCTCGGCCTTGGCGGCCCCCAGGCTTGCAACCGCGACATAGTCGCCAGCCGGAAGATCGAACGTCACGCCAGAGCCGTAGGTGTAGCCCACCGATTTGCGGTTGCCGCTGATATCCGTCTTCGCTTCGAAGATTTCCACGAACTGCTCGCCGCCCTCAACCTTGACGCCCTCGGCATAGGTAGCATCCACCACGGCAAGGCCGGTGCCGATGATCACATCCTTGTCGATCTGCTTGCCTGCCTCGAAGGTGAGCGTCTCTTCGATTTTCGCCGCCCCCAGGCTGGCGAGAAAGCTGTAGTCACCCGCAGGGAAGACATGCAGCGCCTGGCCGTAGCCGGATTCGGAGACGTCGTTCGGCCCGCGCACTTCCCAGAAGGCTTCGGAGGCAATATCGCCGCCCTGATAGGCGTAGAGCTTCAGGTTCAACACCCCGGCATTCATGTTGGCGACGGGCTGGGCCAGGGCGTCCGCCGTGATCGTCACCTCCTGCTCGGCCTTGGCGTCGTTCAGCTCGGTGAACATCCGGTAGGTTCCGGGCGGGACGAGTTCGGTCTGCTTGCCGTAGACGGTGATCGTCTCTTCGGACAGGGCGCCGTCGGGCAGGACAAGGCGCAGGGTGACATAGGCGTCATCGACAATCTCGTCGGCGGGTTCGGATTGACCTTCCGCCAGCAGGATGACCGGATCGAAATTCTTCTCCAGCGCCATCGCGACCGGCTCGGGTTTGGGGACCGGCGTTGGTTCGGGTTCTACCACCGCGACCGTGGTTTTCAGCGCCTCGACCAGGCTGCCCGCATCCTTCGCCTCGATATAGCTGCCGCCGGTATTCTTGGCCAGGCAAGCGACGGTGGCACCTTCCTCGGCGGTCAGGCCGAAGCCCACCACATGCGCGGTGAAGTCGACGCCCGAGGCCTCAAGTTCCGCCCCAAGCGCGCAAGGATCGGCCTCGCAGGTCTCGATCCCGTCGGTGATCAGGATGACGGTGGCCTTCTCCTCGGTCGATTTCAGGTCCGCGGCGGCGCGGCGCACGGCTTCGGTCAGCGGCGTCTTGCCGAGGAATTTCATCGTATTGGCGGCATCGGTGATCGCCTGCGCGGTGCCGGGGGCGGGGGGAACCACCAGCTCGATATCCGCGCAGCTGCCCTTTTCGCGGTGGCCATAGGCCATGAGGCCGATCTCGGTCGCCGGATCGAGGCCGGACAGCACCGACCCCAGCGCCTCGCGCGCGATCTCCAGCTTCGGGCGCCCGTCGATCTGGCCCCACATCGAGCCCGAGGCGTCAAGGACGATGATCGACTTGCCTTCGGCCAGAAGCGGCGCGGTCAGCAGGCTCTGGGTCAGCAGGGCAGCAATGAATGTCTTTGAAATGTGCATGTCGGGGCTCTCCAAGGTAACAACTATGGGATGAACCTAGGGCAGGCGCTCTGGCGTGGTCAACCGTCGCAACGGAAAAGGGTCTTCGGGACATACCCGAAGACCCGACCCGGTGCCGTAGGCTGGGAGAAGGGGACTTGCACTGCCCGCGGCACCGGGTCGGGCCCGGGTTTCCCCAGGCCCGATGCCGGGTGCGGCGGATCACATGGCCGGCAGGAGCACCGTGTCGATCACATGGATGACGCCGTTCTTCTGCTTGACGTCGGCGATGGTGACATTGGCCACATTGCCCTGACCGTCCTTGATCATGATCTTGCCGTCCTTCTCCATCGCGGTGAATTCGCAGCCGCCGACGGTCTTGACGGTATGTGCGCCGCCGTCATCCGCGACCATCTTGCTGACATCGGCTGCCATCGCATTGGCCGCGACGACATGGCAGGTCAGAATCTTCACCAGCTGGTCCTTGTTTTCCGGCTTCAGCAGGGTTTCCACCGTGCCCGCAGGCAGCTTGGCGAAGGCTTCGTTCGTCGGCGCGAAGACGGTGAACGGGCCGTCGCCGGACAGGGTTTCGACCAGCCCTGCGGCCTGCACGGCGGCGACAAGCGTGGTGTGATCGGCCGAGTTGACCGCGTTCTCGACGATGTTCTTGTCCTCATACATCGCCGCGCCGCCGACCATCGGGTTTTCGGCCAGTGCCATGCCGGTGGTCAGGGCCAGGATCGCGGTTGCAAGTTTCAAGGATTTCATCGGGTCGTTCCTCCGGGTTAGAGCGGGATCATTCCCGCTTCACACCCGAAGAAACGAAGGGTTTTGCGCGAAGTTTCAGCCCGGAGTTTTGCTCACGAAGTCGTGATCAGACCGGATCGCCCACTGTCGCGGACAGGATCACCGGGCCCGTCGGCTTGCCGCCCGGTCCGCCACCCTCGGGCTCGATCGTCACCGCCAGGACATAGCCTGCGGGCGGGGTCGGGTAGGTGACGACCAGCGGCTTGTCCTCCAGCAGCCCCAGCGAGACCGGGTCGGAGTCGGGAGCGATGATCCACAATTCATGCACCTGCCCTCGCACCGCCGGAACCCCGGCGACGCGCGTCACCTGAAGCGTTTCGCCGAAATGGGTGACGGTATAGGCCAGCCGGTTGTCGGCGGTCGCAAGCGTGGCCACCAGGTCGGGCCGGGGCGGCACCAGGATGGTGACCGAGGCCAGCGCCAGTACCGCCGCAACCAGCGCGCCGGAAAGCCATCCGAAGCTCACCCCGAAGCGCCGCCGTTGTGGCGCAGCCTTCGGGAACAGCCGCGCCTCGATCTGCGGCAGAAGATCGGGGGCGGGGACGGGCTCGAACCCGTCATTCAGGCCTGCCAGCCGGTCCTCCCATTCGACAACAAGCGCGGCGAAGGCAGGGTCGCGTTTCCGCCGTGCCTCGGCCTCGGCCCGTTCGGCTAGGTCCAGCACGCCCAGGACATATTCGGCGGCAAGCGCATTTTCGGCTTCATGCGGGGTGAGGGAAGCGTCGGTCATGTCTCAAGACACTCCTTCAGCTTCAGAAGGCTGCGCCGCAGCCAGGTCCGCATGGTGTTCAGCGGCACCGCATGGCGCGCGGCAAGATCAAGGTAGGAAAGCCCGTTGAGATACGCCCCTTTCACCGCATCGGCCCGGTCGGGCTCCAGCGTGTTGAAGCAGTCGGCCATCCGCCGGGCCTCACCCTGCGCGACCAGCCGGGTTTCGGCACGGGGTGCGCTGTCCTGCACCATGTCAAGACCGTCATCCGAGTGATTGACGGGACGGGCGCGCAGCCGGTCGATGGCCAGGTTCCGGGCGATGGCGATGAGCCAGGTCATACCCCGCCCTTTCGCCGGATCGTAGCGACCCGCCCGCAACCAGACCCGTGTGTAGACCTCCTGCAAGGCATCCTCCGCCTCTGCGCGTTCTCTGAGCATACGCAAGAGCACGCCCATGAGTTTCGCCGAGGTGTCACGATAAAGCGCGCGGAACGCCGCCCGGTCAGCGGCCGCACATTTCGCGATCAGGGCGGCGACAGGATCATCCATTGTCCCGACGATACGGGTTTTCACCGCCAGCGCAAGGGCTTCGCCGGGAAAGCTTACCCCCGCCGCCGCCGTCGGCCCCCCTCGTCGCCACTGGACTTCGGGTTGAAACTGACTGCGGGAAGCTGAACGATCTGGTGCAGGTTCGGAAACGGATCAACGGCATGGGGAATGGCGTTGGCGTTGACGAAATGCTCCTGGAAGCGGGGTTCGATCGCGGTTTCGACCTTGTGGATGTCATGCACCATCCCCTCGATCTGGTCGCGGGCCGCCACGCTGCAGAGCGCGATGCGCGCCCCGGTCCCGGCGGCGTTGCCCGCACTTGTCACCTTGTCCAGCGGCACGTCGGGGATCATCCCCAGCACCATCGCGTGTTTCGGGCTGATATGCGCCCCGAACGCGCCGGCCAGCGTCACCCGGTCCACCGTGTCCACGCCCATCTCGTCCATCAGCAGCCGCGCCCCGGCGTAAAGCGCGGATTTCGCCAGCTGGATCGCCCGGATATCGCCTTGCAGCACGGTGATCCGGGGGCCCCCCTCGGCGCTGCCGTCATGCAGAAGATAGCCGAAGGTGCGGCCATGCGGCTCGCAGCGCCGGGTTCCGGTCTGTTCCGGCCCGCCGATCAGCCCGCCCGGATCCAGCAGCCCGGCCAGCCGCATCTCGGCCACCGCCTCGATGATGCCCGAGCCGCAGATGCCGGTGATGCCGGTGGTCTTCGTCGCCTTGGCAAAGCCCGGATCGTCCGACCAGAGATCGGAGCCGATCACCCGGAAGCGCGGCTCCTTGGTCACGGGGTCGATTTCCACCCGCTCGATCGCCCCCGGTGCCGCGCGCTGCCCGCTGGAAATCTGCGCGCCCTCGAAGGCCGGGCCGGTGGGCGAAGAACAGGCCAGCACGCGGCTTTCGTTGCCAAGCAGGATCTCGGCATTGGTGCCCACATCAACAATCAGCACCATGTCCTTGGATTTGTTCGGCTCTTCCGACAAGGCCACTGCCGCGGCATCGGCGCCGACATGGCCGGCAATGCAGGGCAGCACATAGACCCGCGCCGAACGGTTGAGGTTCGACAGCTCCAGCTCGCGGGCATCCAGCGACAGCGAGGCCGAGGTGGCCAGCGCAAAGGGGGCCTGGCCCAGTTCCACCGGATCGACGCCGAGGAACAGGTGGTGCATCACCGGGTTGCAGACAAGGACCAGCTCGTAGATCAAGGCGGCGTCGACCTTGGCCTCCTCGGCGATGGCAAGCGCCAGCGCATTGATCGCCTCGCGCACCGCGCGGGTCATTTCCACATCGCCGCCGGGGTTCATCATCGCGTAGCTGACCCGGCTCATCAGATCCTCGCCGAAGCGGATCTGCGGGTTCATCAAGCCAGACGAGGCCAGCACCTTGCCATCCGTAAGGTCGCAAAGATGCCCCGCGATGGTGGTCGAGCCAAGGTCGACCGCCAGACCCAGAAGCGGGCCTTCGTGGAAGCCGGGGAAGATGTCCAGCACACGGGTCGCCGTGTCGTGGTTGCCCTTGTGCAGGACGACCGTGACCTTCCATTCGCCCTTGCGCAGCACGGGCTGCAACCGGCGCAGCACCGAAAGATCGGCCTCGATCCCCTCGACCTGCCATTGCGCGGAGAGCGCGCGGGCGAGGCGTTCGAAATCGCCGGTGGGTTCGTGCATGTCGGGTTCCTCGACCTCGACATAGACGGCGCGGGTGGCCGGATCCATCACCATGACCCGCTCGGTCGCCGATTTGCGGATCACCTGCTTGTGGACCTGGCTCTCCGGCGGCACGTCGATCACCACGTCGCCCATGACCTGAGCCTGGCAGCCAAGACGGCGGCCGGGCGGCAGGCCGCGGATGCGCTTGTAACGATCCTCGACCGCGTTCCATTCGGTCAGGGCGTCCTCGTCCACCGTGACGCCGTGCTTGGGAAACTCGCCATAGCCGGGAGTGATCTGGCATTTGGAACAGATGCCCCGCCCGCCACAGACGCTGTCAAGGTCGACCCCCAGCTGCCGGGCGGCGGTCAGGACAGGCGTCCCAAGCGCGAAGCGGCCCCGCTTGCCCGAGGGGGTGAAGATCACGAGTGCATCGTCGGTCATGTCAGATCTCATGCTGAAAGCGGTAGTCGATGTCAGAGAAACTGTCGGCGGCAAAGGTGTAGAACCACTTCAGCGGGGCCTTTGCCAGAGGCACGCCATGCACCGCACCCCCAGGGATGTAAAGCGCGATCCCCGGCGACAGGCTGTAGGGCTCGCCGTCGATCAGCACCTCGCCTGAGCCCTCAAGCCCGAAATAGACCTCGGGCTGCGGATGGGTATGCAGCGGGAAGGTCTCGCCCTCCTCCAGCATCGCCACGCCACAGACGATGCCATCGCTGTGGGTCATCGGAGCCGAGACCAGCGTGCGGAACCGGATCGTTCCACGCGCCGGGTCATCCCAACGCTCATCGGTCACGGCAGCGGCGTCCACGCGGGCAGGGGTTGTCAAGGCAGTTCTCCGGTTCACCCTTCCGTTCTAGGACGGTGCCCGCTTTCCGCATCGCCCGAATGCGGCGGAATCCTTCCTCATACCGGCAGCTTCCGCGATTTGCGGCGCGACGGGGGGTCGATCAGGCCGATCATCCGCCAGCCCGGTCGCAGGCCGACCACAGCCGCAGCCGCAAAATGCCTTTCACATTGGTCCGAATATCCCCGCCGGAGGCAGGTCCGAGCGGCTTTGCGTCCTTCACGCAAAGCCGCGAGACAAAGGTCTTCGCGCCGCAAGGCGCTCAATATGACAGGGGCCCCGACCTGCCTGGCGTCAACCGTCCTGCTCCAGCCAGGCCAGGATCGTCGCCCGGTCGCCGTCAAGCCGCGGGGCCGGGGGCAGGGCGGCGGGCTCCGGCAGGGTGGACATCTTGATCGGGTTGCCCGGCGCGGTGAAGGCCGGCCCGCCGGGATAGGGCGTCACCGGCAGCACCATGCCCCGCGCGCGCAGCTGCGGATCGGCCAGCACCTCCAGCATGTCCTGCACCCGCGCGGTGGGCAGGCCGGCGGCGTCAAGGACCGAAAGCCAGTGCGCGACCGGCTGGCCCAGCGTCACCGTCTCGATCAGGCGCTTCAGCAGGGCGTGGTTCTCGCAGCGGGCGGCATTGCTGGCAAAGCGGGGATCGGCGGCGATGTCCAGGCCCAGCATCCTGCAAAGCTTGCCGAACATCGCGTCGTTCCCCGCGGCGATCACCACGAACCCATCGGCGGCGCGGAAGGTGGCGAAAGGGGTGATCGTCGGATGCCGCGCCCCCGTCGGCCCCGGCGCCACCCCGGTCGCCGAGGCGATGGCCAGCGCGTGTTCCTGAATGGCAAGCTGGCTGTCCAGCATGGCCACGTCGATGAAGGCGCCTGCGCCGGTCTTCTCGCGCTGATACAGCGCCGCCAGCACCCCTTGCGCCAGATACATCCCCGCGACGATATCGCCGATACTCGCCCCGACCCGGACCGGCGGCCCCCCGGTCTCGCCGGTGATCGACATCACCCCGCCGCGCGCCTGCACCACCATGTCATAGGCGGGCTTCCCCGCATCCGGCCCGGTCTGGCCAAAGCCCGAGACAGCCGCATAGACCAGCCGGGGATAAAGCGCATGCAGCATCTCCCAGCCATAGCCCAGGCGCGCCATCACGCCGGGGCGGTAGTTTTCCACCAGCACATCCGCCCGCGCCACCAGCCGGTCAAAGATCGCCCGGTCGCCCTCGGCCTTCAGATCCAGCGCGATGGACTGCTTGCCCGCGTTCAGCGTGGCGAAATAGGCGCTTTCGCCCGCCAGGAAAGGCGGAAACGTCCGGGTGTCGTCGCCCGTCCCCGGTCGTTCGACCTTGATCACCCTGGCGCCCAGGTCCTGCAGGCTTTGCGTGGCAAAGGGCCCCGCCAGCACATGCGTCAGGTCAAGGATGAGGATGCCGTCCAAGGGTGCCATCTGTGCCTCCGTTTGCGCCATCGTGCCACGCCCGGACGGGCCGGACGTTGACGCCGGTCAAATCCCCCTCTACCTCGCGCCCATGGCACGCGCACCCCTTCTCCAGCTTTCCGGCATTTCCCTGACCTTCGGCGGCAACCCGGTCTTCGACGACCTCTCGCTCACCGTCCAGCCCGGCGACCGCATCGCGCTGGTCGGCCGCAACGGGTCGGGCAAGTCGACGCTGATGAAGGTGATGGCCGGGCTGGTCGAGGCGGACAAGGGCAACCGGACCGTGCCGCCCGGCGTGACCGTGGGCTATATGGAGCAGGAGCCGGACCTTTCCCGCTTCACCACCCTTGGCGATTTCGCCGCCTCGAACCTGCCCGAAGGCCAGGATTACCGGCTTGCCGTGGTGGCCGAGGGGCTGAAGTTCGACCCCGCCACCCCCGTCGCCACCGCCTCGGGCGGAGAACGCCGCCGGGCGGCGCTGGCCAAGCTTCTGGCCGAGGCGCCGGAGCTGATGCTGCTGGACGAACCGACCAACCATCTCGACATCCAGGCGATCGAATGGCTGGAGCGGGAACTCAGCGAAACCCGCACCGCCTTCGTCCTCATTTCCCACGACCGCGCCTTCCTGCGCGCGCTGTCGAAGGCGACACTCTGGATCGACCGGGGCGAGGTGCGCAGGCGGGAGGCGGGCTTCGAGGGCTTCGAGGACTGGCGCGAGACCGTCTGGGCCGAAGAGGACGAGGCCCGCCACAAGCTTGACCGCAAGATCAAGGCCGAGGCGAAATGGGCGGTGGAAGGCATTTCCGCGCGCCGGAAGCGCAACATGGGCCGCGTGCGGGCGTTGCAGGTCTTGCGGGCCGAACGCAGTGCGCGAATCCGTCGGCAGGGAACGGCAGCCTTCGCGCTGGAAAGTGGCCCCACTTCGGGCAAGAAGGTGATCGAGGCGCGGGACCTGACCAAGACCTATGGCGACAAACCCATCGTCAAGGGCTTCGACCTGCGCGTCCTGCGCGGCGACCGGGTGGCTTTCGTCGGGCCGAACGGTGTCGGGAAAACCACGCTGCTCAAGATGTTGACCGGCGAAGTTCAACCGGATGCCGGGACCGTCACGCTGGGCACCAACCTGGAGATCGCGGTTTTCGACCAGACCCGCGCCCGGCTCGACCTTGACGCGAGCCTCTGGGACAACCTGACCGTCGATCCCTTGATGCGGGTTTCGGGCAGTTCCGATCAGGTGATGGTGCGGGGCCAGCCGAAACATGTGGTGGCCTATCTCAAGGATTTCCTCTTCGCCGAAGCCCAGGCCCGCGCTCCGGTGCGCAGCCTCTCGGGCGGGGAACGCGCGCGGCTCCTGCTGGCAAAGCTGATGGCGCAGCCCTCGAACCTGCTGATGCTGGACGAACCCACCAACGATCTCGACGTCGAAACGCTCGACCTGTTGCAGGACATCCTCGGCGAATATGACGGCACCGTGCTTGTGGTCAGCCACGACCGCGACTTCATCGACCGGATCGCGACGACGACCGTGGCGATGGAGGGCGAGGGCAGGGCGCAGGCCTATCCCGGCGGCTGGTCCGACTATGCCGCGCAGCGCCCCGCGCCGGTGGAGGAGACGAAACCGGCGGCAAAGGCCGCTGTCGCCGTCCCCGCAAAACCGGAACGCTCAGCAAAACCGACCGGCCTGTCCTTCACCGAAAGGAAGCGGCTTGACGACCTGCCCGACCTGATCGCCCGCCTGGAATCCGAGATCGGCAAGCTGAACACGCTTCTCGCCGACCCCGAGATTTTCACCCGCGAGCCGGTGAAATTCCGCAAGGCGTCCGAAGCTCTTGGCGAACGGCAGACCGCGCTTGAAGCCGCGGAATCCGAGTGGCTGGATCTGGCCGAACGCGCCTGACGCGACGGAACCGGCGACCGGCAGCCGAAAGGCGCCGATTGTCTCGGCGCATCCCCGCCCGTTTGGGACACAGGTCATCAAGCGCCCGTGAGCGGCCATTGTGCTTGCCTGTCTCTGCCCCCATTCCCATGGACGAGCCGACCGGAACCGTTCCGAGCCTGTGAAAGTTGCGGTCGGCCAGAAAAAGGAGACAGAAATGAAAACTATCGCAGCATTGATTGCTACCGCAGCCCTGACCGCCCCCGCCTTCGCGGGTGGCCCGATTGCCGTGGCCGAAGAGCCGGTCATCGTTCCCGCCGCTGAACCCTATGTCGCCCCCGGCCTGGACTGGACCGGCGCCTATGTCGGCGCGCAGCTGGGCTATGGCGATGTCGATTCGAACGGCGCGGGCCTGGATGGCAATGGCGCGCTTGGCGGTGTCCATGCCGGTTATCGCTGGGACATGGGCAACTGGGTCGCCGGTGGCGAACTCTCGTGGGACAAGTCCTCGATCGATCTGGGCACCGCGGCGGGCGACGAGCTTGACAGCGTTGCTGCGCTGAAGCTGATGGCCGGCCGTGAAATCGGCAACAGCCTGGTCTACGGCACGCTGGGCGCGGCCCATGCCAAGGCCACCGTCGGCGGGGCTGACCTCAGCGACAGCGGCTTGGTCTATGGTCTGGGCTTCGACTATGCGGTGAACGACCGCTGGACCGTGGGCGGCGAAGTGCTGCAGCATCAGTTCGACGATTTCGATGCCACCGGCAACGATTTCGACGCGACCACGATCAAGGCCAAGGTCGGACTTCGGTTCTGACCTGACCTCTTGCGGCGCGGCTTCCCCCCGCGCCGCACCTTTACCGGCAGGCGACCGGCTGCAACAGGAAGCTGCGGTCGTCACCGGAATTGCGCTCCAGCGTGGCGAAACCGGCTTCGTTCTCGAAGCTCATCCCCAGGCTTGAAACCTCGATCAGGATGCCGCCCTGCTTCGCGGGCGTGATCTGGAAACCGCCCGCATCGCCCTCCATCCCGCAGTACAGCATGTGGCTGCCGTTGTTCTCGCAATAGCCATTGGCCTCGAACGCACCGCCCGGCACGCCGCGCAGCTGCAGCGTCAGGTGGACGCCCAGAAGCGGGTCGGCGATGGTGAAATCCGGGCTGATCGTGATCCGGGTCACATGTTGGGCCGGGTGACTGGCCAGGTGATCCTGGCTGTAGCTGCGCGCATAGCACCTGTCAGGTCCGGGAAACATCTGGTCCTGCGGGCTTTGCGCCAAGACCGCCGCTGCCGTGGAGAACGTGAAGATAACTGCACAGGCGGCTGTTCTGCCTACCATTTTCCCGTAGCACCCCCGCCCGAGGATCGGCCCCCGCCAAAGCCGCCGCCATTGCCTCCCCGGTCACGGTTGCTTCTGCCGACGGTCTTGTCCCGGCGCGCTTCCCGGCTGGAGAAGCTGACCGGATAGGATCTGTGGTCGGAAAATCCGCAGGCCGAGCAGGTGAGGTGCTGCATGCCCAGCCCGTTTTCGCTGCGCGTCGGCTGCTGGATCACTTCACGGCTACGCTCCAGCGTCCGCGCGCCGCAGTTTGGGCAGGTCCGGTTCGCGCGACGGTTGCGCCAGATGCCGAAGCCGGCCACCCCGGCCACGGCGCCGAAGCCCAGCAGGACGGTGCGAAGATTGGCGCCGCTGCCGGTGTCCTCGAACCCGTCCGTCAGCGAAACCGGCTGGCCTGCCAGGAACGGCGTGATCAGCCGGTCGCGGGCCGAGACGATCCCGGCCTCGATCCCGGTCGCGACCTTGCCGTCGCGCAGGTCGGGCAGGACGGCGGTGGACAGCACCCGCGCCGCGCGCCCGTCATAGACCGGGTCATAGCCCGCGCCGAGCGCGATCCGCGCCTCACGGCTTTCGGTGTCGAGGAGCAGGAGGATGCCATCGTTGCGGTCCGCCCCGCCGACGCCCCAGGCGTTGAACAACGCCTTGCCATAGCTTTCGATCTTCATCCCCGCGCCGCCCTGTGCGGTCAGGCCCGGAACGGTGACGACCACCATCTGCACCCCGGTCGCCGCGCGGGTGTCGGTCAGAAGCCGGGTGATGCGGCCTTCCTCGGTCGCGTCCAGCACATCGGCGAAATCCGAGAGCGTGTCGCTTTGCGGGGCGGGCAGGTCTTGGGAAAAAGCAGGACTGGCAAGCGTCAGGGCGACGGCAACGAATCGGAGGAACATGATGCAAGCATTTCTTGAACGGTCTTTGCGATCAGCATGACATCTTCCTCGCAACAGTCAAACGATCCGACCTGCACCCGGATCGCAAAGCGCCCGTCCACCTTGGTCTGCGTGAGGTAGATGCGCCCATCGTCATTGATCCGCTGCAAAAGCACCTCGGTCGCCGCATCTGTTTCCAAAGCGAAGGAAAACAGCGACAACCGCGGCTCGGTCACGATTCGCACCCCCCGCAGCGCGGCAAGCTCATCCCGCGCCCGCAGGGCCCAGAGGACATGGTTGCGAATCCGCTCCCGCAGCCCCTCCAGCCCGTAAGCCCGCAGCACGAACCACAGCTTCAGCGCCCGGAACCGGCGGCCCAGGGGCACCGTCCATTCGTTGAAGTTGACGATCTCCTCGCGCCCCGCCGTTTCCAGATAGGTCGGGCGCAGCCCCAGGGTGCGGACCTGCGCGCCGGGATCCTTCAGGAACTGGATCGAACAGTCGAACTGCGCCCCCAGCCATTTGTGCGGGTTGAAGACGATGGACTCTGCCCCCTCGATCCCGGCCCACAGCTCGCGGAACTCCGGGCAGATCATCGCCGACCCCGCCCAGGCCGCATCGACATGCACCGGCACGCCCTCGGCCTTTGCCACCGCGATGCAATCCCCGATCCGGTCGAAGGCGCCGACACTGGTGCCCCCGGCACAAAGGATCACCCCCGCCGGAACCATGCCCGCCGCCCGGTCTGCCGCAATCGCCGCCCGCAGCGCAGCGCCGGTCATCGCCCGGTCGCTGTCGGTCGCCACCTTCAACAGGTTGCGCTGCCCGATCCCCGCCACCCGGATCGCCTTGTCCACCGAACTGTGAGTCTCGGCGCTGGCGTAGAAGCGCAAGACCGGCGCGCCCGCCAACCCCTCCTCCAGCCCCGCCCAGCCCAAAGCCTTCTCCCGCATCGTCAGCACCGCCGACAGCGTCGCATTGGTCGCCGAATCGTGGATCGTGCCCACGAACCCCTCCGGCAGCCCGACCGCCTGCCGCAGCCAGTCGACCATCACCTGCTCCACTTCCGTCGCGGCGGGAGAGGTCTGCCAGATCAGCGCGTTGCAAGCCATCGCATTGACCAGCTGTTCCGCCAGCATCGAAGCCGGAGCCGCATTGGCCGGGAAATAGGCGAAGAAACGCGGATGCTGCCAATGGGTCATGCCCTCCGGCACGATCCGCTCGAAATCGGCCCAGATCGCCTCCATCGGTTCGGCGGTTTCCGGCGGGCCCAGGGGCAGTTGCCGCGCCACCGCGCCGGGGACCAGCGGGGCCCGCACCGGACGGTCGCGCAAGGTGGAATGATACTCTGCCACCCAGTCCGCTGCCCGTTTCGACCAGTGCCGCAAGTCCTCGTGATCCATCGCCGCTTCCTTTTAGTTAACCTGTTAATTATGTCGATCTTGCGCGGTTTGGCAAGGTTCCACCCTCTTGCCGCCACGCAAGTTCCTTTTTCCCGCCATCGGACCTCGTTAGGACTATGCTCGGCAAAACCCAAGCACCGATCCTGTGAGAGGCCCCATGACCCTGACCCGCCGTTCCACGCTTCTTGGCCTCTCGGCCCTTCTCTTGTCGGCCTGCGTCGGGGGGGGCGGCAAGTTCGAGACCGACTACACGCCGGTCCCCGCCGACCTGGCGAAGTCCTGGCGCCTGGCCGAAGTGCGGGTTTCGGTGCCGAAGACGCTGGTCGTGTCCGAGGCGAAGTCGCTTCTGCCCAGGGCCGACATCGTCTGGCGCGAGGACCCGCTGGGCGACCGCCATGCCCAGGTCGGCAAGATCATCGAGGCCGCCGTGCTGCGCGGCGCGCAGGGCTTGCGCGGCGCGCGCCCGGTGATCATCGCCATCACCGTGACCCGCTTCCACGCCCTGACCTACGAGGCGGAACTGTCGAGCAGCGACTGGGGCGTCCACAACATCGACTTCACCGCCCAGGTGCTTGATGCCCGCACGGGCGAGGTGCTGTTGCCCGCCACCGCGATCCGGGCGGAAACTCCGGCCTGGTCGGGGGCGAAGATGAAGGATGCCCGCCGCAAGGGCATCACCCAGAAATCGATGATCACCAACCATGTCGCGGCCACCGTGGCCGGCTGGCTGGGGCTTGGTCCCGACAACCGGGGCAGCTTCAACCGCCAGGGCAACTAGGGCCACGGGGCGCAGGGCAGGGCGCGGCTATCCCAGCGCGGCCTGCACCTTCTTCGGCAGGCCCGCCCGGATCAGCGCGTAAGAGGTCGCGATCCGTTCGCGCAATTCGTCATCGCCGACCGCCCCGAACGGCACCCGCGCCCAGGAGGCATGAAGGTAAGGCGCCCGGATCGCCCGGCCCGCCTCGATCAGCAGCCGCGCGGTCTCGACATGGTCGGTCTTGACCGAAACCCCGTCCCCCGCCTGGCCGATGATCGCGAACATCTTGCCGCCGACCTTCCAGCAATCATGCTCCGGCCCGAAGGGCTGGCTCACCTCCGCCCCCGGATGCGTGGCGCAGAAGGCGTTGACGAAGGCACGGTCCTGCATGGCGGAATTTCCTTGGCGGGGCGGATGATCCTGATGTATGTCTCCCATCCATGACGACATTGCGCAACATCTGCATCTGCTGCATTACCCGCTGACCTTGGTCGCGCGGGCGCTTCGTCATTCCCCCTGGATGAAAAGCCGGTCCCGCGCGAGGGTGATGCCGCATGCTTGGGACGACTGACATGGTGACGATCCGACTGACCAATTCGAAGACCCGGAAGAAGGAAGACTTCGTTCCGATCGACCCGGCCAATGTGCGGATGTATGTCTGCGGCCCCACCGTCTATGACCGCGCGCATCTCGGGAACGCCCGTCCGGTGGTGGTCTTCGACACGCTCTACCGCCTGCTGCGCCATGTCTACGGGCCGGACCATGTGACCTATGTGCGCAACTTCACCGACGTTGACGACAAGATCAACGCCGAGGCGCTGCGCCGCCAGAAGGCCGGGTCGCCCGGCACGCTGGAAGAGCTGATCCACCAGCGCACCGAAGAGACGATTGCCTGGTATCACGCCGACATGGGTGCCCTGGGGGCGCTGCGGCCCGATCATGAACCCCGCGCGACCGAGTTCATCGCCCAGATGATTGCGATGACCGAGGGGCTGATTGCGTCGGGCCACGCCTATGCGGTGGAAGGGCATGTGCTGTTCCGGGTCCGGTCCTATGAAGGATACGGCAAGCTCTCGGGCCGCTCGGTCGATGACATGATCGCGGGCGCAAGGGTCGAGGTCGCACCGTTCAAGGAAGACCCGATGGATTTCGTCCTCTGGAAGCCCTCGTCGGGCGAGGAACCGGGCTGGGCCTCGCCTTGGGGCAAGGGGCGTCCGGGTTGGCACATCGAATGCTCCGCCATGGCGCATGAACTGCTGGGAGAGTCGTTCGACATCCACGGCGGGGGCCTCGACCTGCAATTCCCGCACCACGAGAACGAAATCGCGCAAAGCGCCTGCGCGCATCCGCAGGGCGATTTCGCGCATTACTGGCTGCATAACGAGATGCTGCAGGTCGAGGGCAAGAAGATGTCCAAGAGCCTGGGCAATTTCTTCACGGTCAGGGATTTGCTGGATCAGGGGATTCCGGGTGAGGTGATCCGGTTTGTGCTTCTCCGAACGCATTACAGGAAGCCAACCGACTGGACTGCAAGCGAGCGCGAAGTTGCGACCCATCATCTTGAGAACTGGAACCGGATCAAGCGGCACCGCCTGTCAAATCCAGATCAGCCTTTTGACGGTTCGCGCGTAGACACAGAAATTGTCGAGGCTTTGGCGGACGACCTGAACACGCCACTCGCTCTCACGCGACTGTTTGAATTGGCAAAGCTGGTCTCAAGCGCAGCAAATTCAAAGCTCGACAGTGAGGAAACGCTGATATTTTTCCACAGTCTTGCGTTTCTGGGATTCAAGGATCTCGACACCCAACGGCTGTTGCGCCGGGGTGCCGTCCAGAACGCAATTTCCCTTCAACCATTCATTGAGACTCTCGAGTCCTTGCGACTTGCCGCTGCTCAGTTCAAGGACTTCTCCGCCGTAGACGCCCTGAAATCCGCCCTGATCGCCGCCGGGGTCGAGGTCCGCATGTCCAAGGCGGGCGTCGAACTCGTCCCAGGCCCGGACTTCGACCCGGCCAAGCTGGAGGCGCTCCAGTGACCCGAGGAAACCCCGCCCCGGACTTGATCCGGGGCCTCCCTCAGACCCCCGAGGCCCCGGATCAAGTCCGGGGCGGGGTTTCTCCAACCGTTAACACCACCCTAACGCGCGCGACCAACCCGTTGAAATCCCTCGCCCCAAAATCCTGTCCACCGTGGACATACCCATGACCCGCGAGCGCCTCTTCCTCTTCGACACCACGCTGCGGGACGGCCAGCAGACCCAGGGCGTCCAGTTCTCGGGCCCCGAGAAAGCCCAGATCGCGTGTGCCCTCGACGCCCTCGGGGTCGATTATATCGAGGGCGGCTGGCCGGGAGCCAACCCGACCGACAGCGACTTCTTCGCCGCCCCCCCGGCCACAAAAGCCACCCTCACCGCCTTCGGCATGACCCGCCGCGTGGGCCGCTCCGCCGAGAATGACGATGTTCTGGCGGCGGTCCTGAATGCCGGAACTCCCGCCGTCTGCCTCGTCGGCAAGACCCATGATTTCCACGTCACGACCGCCCTGAACGTCACCCTCGACGAGAACCGCGAGGCCATCGCCTCCTCCATCCGCCATCTGAAAGCCAAACACCGCGAACCCCTGTTCGACGCGGAACATTTCTTCGACGGCTACCGCTCCAATCCCGGCTATGCCCTCTACTGCCTGCAGGCCGCCCTCGAAGCCGGAGCGCGCTGGATCGTCCTCTGCGACACCAACGGCGGCACGCTGCCTGCCGAGGTTGGCCGGGTGACGGCGGAGGTCATCGCCGCCGGCATTCCCGGTGACAAACTCGGCATCCATTGCCACGACGATACCGGCAACGCGGTGGCGAACTCGCTGGCGGCGGTGGAGGCGGGCGCGCGTCAGATCCAGGGCACGCTGAACGGGCTGGGCGAACGCTGCGGCAACGCCAACCTGACGACGCTGATCCCGACGCTTCTTCTCAAGGAGCCTTACGCCAGCCGCTTCGAAACCGGCGTCTCCCGCGATGCGATGGCGGGCCTTCTGAAGACCAGCCGGATGCTGGACGACATCCTGAACCGCGTCCCGCTGCGGTCGGCGCCTTACGTCGGGGCCTCGGCCTTTGCCCACAAGGCGGGCCTGCACGCCAGCGCGATCCTGAAGGACCCGACCACCTACGAACATGTCGATCCCGCGCTGGTCGGCAACGAGCGGGTCATCCCGATGTCGAACCAGGCGGGGCTGTCGAACCTGCGCGCCCGTCTCCAGGCCGCCGGAATCGAGGCCGATCCGAAGGACGCGCGGCTGGGCCGGATCATCGAGGTGGTGAAGGCGCGCGAGGACCAGGGCTATGCCTATGACGGCGCGCAGGCCAGTTTCGAGCTGGTCGCGCGGCGGGAACTTGGCCTTTGCCCGGAGTTCTTCGAGGTCAAGCGCTACCGGGTCACGGTGGAGCGGCGGAAGAACAAATACGACCGGATGATCTCGCTGTCCGAGGCGGTCGTGGTGGTCAAGATCGGCGACGAGAAGATGATGTCGGTCAGCGACAGCATGGACGAGACCGGCCAGGACCGCGGCCCGGTCAACGCCCTGTCGAAGGCCCTGGCCAAGGATCTGGGGCCGTATCAGGCCTGCATCGACGACATGAAGCTGGTGGATTTCAAGGTCCGCATCACCAACGGCGGGACCGAAGCCGTCACCCGCGTCATCATCGACAGCGAGGACGGGCAGGGGCGGCGCTGGTCGACGGTGGGGGTCAGCGCGAACATCGTGGACGCCAGTTTCGAGGCGCTGCTCGACGCAATCCAGTGGAAGCTGATCCGCGATATCGGGACGGCCCCGAAGAGCCGGCCATGACGGTGGCGGCCTGCGCCGGGCTGGTGCAGCGGGGCGACCCGGATCGGTTCCGCGCGGTCATGGCGGCTCCGGTCGAGGCGCGGGCGCAGCTTTTCCCGCTCTATGCCTTCAACCTGGAAGTCGCCCGCGCGCCCTGGGTCACGCAGGAACCGCTGATCGCCGAGATGCGGCTGCAATGGTGGCGTGACGTGGTGGAGAATGCCGCCAGCGGAGCCGCCCGCGCGCATGAGGTGGCTGGGCCGCTGCACGAGCTGATCCGCGATTTCGGCCTGCCGGTCGCGGTGCTGGACCGGCTGATCGCGGCCCGGCGCTGGGATATCCACCGCGACCCGCATGCGGGGCCGGAGGCGTTGGCGGCCTATCTGGAGGATACCGGCGCGGGGCTGATGTGGCTGGCCTCGCGGGCTCTCGGGGCGCCGGATGCCTCGGAAGCGGCGGTGCGCGCCTATGGCTGGGCGGCGGCGGCGGCGGGCTATCTGCGGGCGGTGCCAGAGCTTGTGGCGCGGGGTCGGCAGCCCTTGCCGGACGGGTTTGCGACGCAGGACCTGGCGCAGCGCGGGCTGGAACGGCTGGCGGAGGCGCGGAAGGCCCGCAAGACGGTGCCGGGCGGGATCAGGCCCGCGCTTCTGGCTGGCTGGCAGGCGGAAGGGGTTTTGCGTCAAGCGGTTGCGGGGCGATCTTCGCTTGACTTGCCCGAGGCGCAACGGCGCGGGCGGCTGATCTGGCAGGCTTTCACCGGGCGCTGGTAGGATGGAATTCCGGAAAAACTCCGGCCCGGAGCCTTTGCAGGCTTCGGGTCAGACGCGGCTTTGTTGCGGGCGCAGCCAGAGCCAGATCAATGCGCCACCCGCCAGCACCAGGAAGGGCAGCATCGCCAGGTTGACCATCTGCCACCCCGCCTGAACCGTCCCGCCCGAGCAGTTCATCAGCCCGCCGGAGGAGAAGCTTGCCAGGGTCACGCCCCCGAAGACGACGAGATCGTTCAGGCCTTGCAGCCGACCACGCTCCTCGGGGCGTTGGGCAGAGGTCAGCATCGTCGTCGCGCCGATGAAGCCGAAGTTCCAGCCAAGGCCGAGGAGCATGAGGGCGATGAAGAAATTCTCCAGCTGCACGCCCGCCATGGCAACCGCGCCGGCAGCGGCAAGGATGGTGAGGCCAAGCGCGATGATCCGCTCGGTCCCGAAGCGGGCGATCAGGTGGCCGGTGAAGAAGCTGGGGGCATACATCGCCAGCACATGCGCGGTGACCACATCTGCCGCATTGCCCTTGTCGAAGCCGCAGCCGACGACGGCGAGCGGCGAGGAGGTCATGACAAGGTTCATCAGCGCATAGGAAACCGTGGCGCAGATCATCGCGACGAGGATGGTCGGGTTGCGGATCAGTTCCGACCGGCTGCGGCCCAGCGGGCTGCCCGCAGCCGGGGGCTTCGGCTTCGGGATGTCGAGGGCAAGAAAGAGGAAAGAGCCGACGAGGTTCAGACCGATGACGGTAAGATAGGCCCCAAGGAAGGGCACGGCCATCGCGTCGGCGGTGACTTTCACCAGTTGCGGCCCGAAGACTGCGGAGAGCAATCCCCCGGCCATGACCCAGCTGATCGCCTTGGGTCGGAAAGCCTCGGACGCGGTGTCGACGGCGGCGAAGCGGTAAAACCCGTTTGCGGACATGTAGATGCCGGAGCAAAGCGCCCCGATGCAGAAGATCAGGAAGCTGCCGGTGGAAAGGCCATAGGCGCCGATGGCGGCCCCGATGGCGCCTCCGGCTGCGCCAAAGAAAAAGCCCGCCCTGCGTCCGAATCGCTGCATCAGCATGGAAAGCGGCGTGGCGGTCAGCATGGAGCCGATCACCATCATCGTCACCGGCAGCGTGGCCCAGCAGATGTTCGGGGCGAGGCTCAACCCGGCCAGCCCGGCGATGGTGAAGATCATCGGCAGTTGCGCACCAAGGACGGCCTGGGCGGCGACAAGGACAAGGACATTGCGGCGGGCGGTGGAGTCGCTGGTCATGGGGAATGGGTAGAAGGCTGGACGCGCAGGAGCAAGAGGAAAGCCGCAACAGGCAGGCTCGAACCGATGGCGCCAGCCGGTTGCACCTCCGACGGGGATATCTATAGAGATGAAACATGGTGGGACGGATCATTCATTCGCTGGATTGCGTGGCCGAGGGCGCGGAGTGGCTGGCTCGTCGCGAGCCTGGCTTTGCGCGGGCGCTGCCGCTGGTTGGGGCCTTGCCTCTCCGCCGCGAGGAGGACGGGTTTGCCGCACTTTTGCGGGCCATCGTGGGGCAGCAGGTCTCGGTCGCAAGCGCGCGCGCGATCTGGGCGCGGCTGGAGGGGCTGGGGTTGACCGAGGCGGCGGTGATGGCGGCGGCCTCGGATGAGACGTTGCGGGCGGCGGGGTTGTCGCGGCAGAAGGCGCGCTATGGGCGGGCCTTGGCGCAGGCTGGCATTGATTTCAATGCTTTGCGTGGTATTTCTGATGTGGATGTGGTGAAGACTCTGGTTGCCGTGCCGGGGATCGGGGTCTGGACAGCCGAGATTTATGCGATGTTCGCGCTTGGTCGGGCCGATGTGTTCGCACCGGGGGATCTTGCCTTGCAGGAAGCGGCGCGGATGCTGTTCGGGCTGGAGGCGCGGCCGACGGACAAGGCGCTGCGGGCGATGGCCGAGGCCTGGTCGCCCTGGCGGTCGGTTGCGGCGCGGATTCTTTGGGCCTACTACCGGGTGGCGAAGGAACGCGAAGGGGTGATCTGATGCGCGAGTTGCAGTTCGGCCGGAAGGGGGCGGCAGAGGGCAAGGCCCGGTCGCTGGTGGTTTTCCTGCATGGCTATGGCGCCGACGGGGCGGACCTTCTGGGTCTGGCCGATGTGCTGGGACCGCATCTGCCCGACACCGCCTTCGTCGCGCCGGACGCGCCCGAGCGGTGCGCGGGCGGTTTCGGCTACCAGTGGTTCCCGATCCCGCGCTTCGACGGGTCGTCCGAGGCGATGGCGGCGGCGGGGATCGCGGCCTCCTCTGCCGATCTGAACGCCTTTCTCGACGCGCGACTGGCCGAGGAGGGGCTAGCGCCCGACCGGCTGGTGCTGGTGGGCTTCAGCCAGGGCGCGATGATGAGCCTGGAGGTCGCGCCCCGCCGGGCCGAAGCGGTGGCCGGGGTGGTGGCAATCTCGGGGCGGCTTCTGCGTCCCGAGGCGCTGGCCGCCGAGGCAAGGGTCAAGCCTCCGGTCCTGATCATGCATGGTGACCAGGACCAGGTCGTGCCTTTTGCCGAGCTTGCCCGCGCGGGCGATGCGCTGGTTGCGGCGGGATTTCAGGTCTTCGGCCATGTGATGAAGGGCAGCGGGCATGGCATCGCCCCGGATGGCCTGGGCGTGGCGTTGCAGTTCATCACCGAGCGTCTTGCTGCCGGATCAGGGGCTTAGAAGGCGTTATTCAGGAACACCGCGCAGCCGGTCAGCGCGGCATAATCGTCTTCGACCACGGTAACGGCGAAATCCTTCCGCAGAAGGTCGACGCGGCGATCCTCGCGGAACGCGGCTGTCAGGCCGAAGCGGGCGAAATGCGGGGTCAGCGCGCGGGACATGCCACCGATCAGATAGATCCCGCCATAGGGCAGATGGATCAGGGCAAGATCGGCAAGCATCTGGCCAAGGATGTGGACGTAAAGCCGGGCGGCATGGGCGGCGGTGGCGTCGCCTGCGTCCAGCGCCTTGAGCACATCGGCAGAGGCGAGGCCGCCCGCGACCCCGGCCTCATGCGCCGCGAAGGCGTGGAGGTTGGCAAGACCACGTCCGGCGAGCACTTCTTCCACCCCCGCATGGGGCACTTCGCCTTCGGCCCGGAGCCTGGCTTCGATGAAGCGGACGAGACGGAAGTCTTCCTCGGAGCGGACCGGCATGTTGACATGGCCGCATTCCGAGGGCGGCACGATGCGGCCTTTCGGGCCGGGGTGGACGGGGGCGGCGTTGACGCCGGTGCCAAGGCCCACGACCAGCATCGAGCCCGCTGTCTGCGGGCCGTCGATCACCGTCCGCAGGTTTTCCGGCGCGATATGACCCAGAGCCTGCCCCTGCGCCTGCAGGTCGTTCAGGATCGCCACCCGCGTCGCCCCGGTTGCGCCGGTGAGCTTGTCCGAGTCGATCACCCAGGCGAGGTTGGTCATCTCGGCCACCCCGTCCTGCACCGGCCCGGCGGCGGCGACGCAGACGCCCGACACCGAAGCGCCGGTCTGGTCGAGATAGTCGCGCAGCACCTGGGCGATGTCCTGGCCGCGCGCCTGATACGCGTCATTCGGGAAACGGCGGATCGAGTCGAGCCGGACTCGGGTGCCCTCGGCCAGCGCGACGCGGGTGTTGGTGCCGCCGATGTCGGCAAGGATCGCAAGGGTCATGGGC
>JAGPEG010000024.1 GCA_018057165.1 Tabrizicola sp. | reverse complement strand
GGGTGACGGGTCAGGCGATTTCTACCTTCGCTCGCTTCATGACCGCCCCCCGTGCCATCTGGCAGGGGATCGAGCCGGTGCCGCATCAGCGGATCTATTTCGCCAACCACTCGTCGAACGGCGACTTCGTCCTCCTCTGGACCGCACTTCCCGCCCCCCTTCGCCGCCAGACCCGCCCCGTCGCCGCGCTGGATTACTGGCTCAGTTCTCCCCTCCGCACCTTCATCGGGCGCGAGGTCTTCAACGCCGTCCTCATCGACCGCCGTCCCGAGGCGCGGGCCGAGGATCCGGTGGCGCAGATGGCCGCGGCGCTGGACCAGGGCTCTTCCCTCATCCTCTTCCCAGAAGGCCAGCGGAACAGCTCCGAGGCGACCCTTCTTCCGTTCAAGTCAGGACTTTACCACCTTGCCAAGGCCCGCCCGGGTGTCGACCTTGTTCCGGTCTGGATCGCCAACCTCAACCGTGTGATGCCGAAGGGCGAAGTCATTCCCGTGCCGTTGATCTGCACCCTGACCTTCGGCGCGCCGCTTCACTTGGCCGAGGACGAGCCGAAAGACGCCTTCCTTGTCCGCGCCACCCAAGCGCTCCTCGCGCTGAAGGGGCCGGCATGACCTCCCCCCATCTGCTCTGGCTTCTTGCCGGTGTCGGCACGATCCTCGTCCTGGCTTCAATCATCGGCGAAATCCTCCGCGCCCGCCTGTCGCCCGCAGGCGAGAACCCGGTGATCGAAAACCTGAATGCCCGGATCAATGCCTGGTGGGTGATGGTGGTCTTCCTGGCCCTTGCCTTCGTTGCGGGCAAGCCGGGGGTCGTTCTTCTCTTCGCACTCTGCTCCTTCGCCGCGTTGCGCGAGTTCCTCACCCTCACCACCCACAACCGCGCCGATCACTTGTCGCTCGTCGCCTGCTTCTTCCTGATCCTGCCGCTGCAATACTGGTTCCTCGCGACCGACTGGTACGGGATGTATTCGATCTTCATCCCGGTCTACGCCTTCCTCCTTCTCCCCGTCGCCTCCGCGTTGCGCGGCTCGACCAAGGACTTCCTGATCCGCGTCTCGGAAACCCAGTGGGCGCTGATGATCTGCGTCTATTGCGCCAGCCATGTCCCGGCACTTCTCTATCTGCAGATACCGGGGTTCGAGGGGCGCAATGTCATCCTCATCGCCTACCTGATCTTCGTCGTGCAGCTGTCGGACGTCATGCAATACGTCTGGGGCAAGCTTGTCGGCCGCACCAAGATCGCGCCCAACCTCTCGCCCTCGAAGACCTGGGAAGGCCTGATCGGCGGCGCGCTCTCCGCTTCTGGCGTCGGCACTGCGCTGTGGTGGATGACGCCATTCTCGCCGATTCAGGCCGCAGGCATGTGCCTTCTCATCACGCTGATGGGCTTTTTCGGCGGTCTCGTCATGTCGGCGATCAAGCGCGACCGGGGGATCAAGGACTGGGGCCACCTCATCGCGGGGCACGGAGGCTTCCTTGACCGGCTCGACTCGGTGATCTTCGCCGCGCCGATCTTCTTCCACGTTACCCGCTGGGTCTGGTCCACCACATGAACGACGAAAATCGCCGCCCCCTCACCTCGCGCAACTCCGGCTGGGCCGCTCAACTTGCCTCCTGGGCCGTGATCCGAGAGATCACCCCGAACCAGATCTCGCAAGCCTCGATGGGTTTCGCTGCAGGGGGCTTCTTCCTCTATGCCATGTCCACCCAAGGCAACGACTTCGCCCAATTCCTCTGCCTGATCCTCGCCGCCCTGGCCCTCCAGGCCCGCCTGATCTGCAACCTGATCGACGGCATGGTCGCGATCGAGGGCGGCAAGGGCGCCAAGGACGGTCCCTTCTGGAACGAGGCTCCTGACCGCGTCTCTGACTTCCTCTTCTTCGCCGGAGCGGGCCTTGCCGCCGGCCAGCCCACCCTCGGCCTTTTTGCCGCGGCACTGGCCATTGCCACCGCCTATATCCGCGAGCTTGGCCGCGCCGAGGGCTTCCCGCCCGATTTTTCCGGCCCCTTCGCCAAACCGCAGCGCATGGCCGTCCTGACGGCAGGCACCGTCCTCGCAGCTCTCTACTCCAGCGAATGGACCATCACGGTCACGCTCTGGATCATCGTCGCAGGCACCGCCGCCACGATCCTCCGTCGCTCCTGGACGCTCATTGAAAAGCTGAAATCCCGGTAGAAAGCAGCGAGGCCGAAGCCCCCGATTCATACTGGGACAAATATCCCACGGGGGTGCGGGGGTGTGAAACCCCCGCTCCGACAGATCAAGCCAGCATCACCATCGGGTTTTCCAGCGCCTCGATCACCGCCTTCAGGAACTCCGCGCCCAAGGCCCCGTCGATAACCCGGTGATCCACCGACAGCGTCATCGACATCACCGTCGCCACGCCAATCGTCCCATCTGCCATGACCACCGGCTTCTTGATGCCCGCGCCGACCGCCAGGATCGACCCATGCGGCGGGTTGATGACCGCATCGAAGTTCTCGATCCCCATCATCCCCAGGTTCGAGATCGCGAAGCTCCCGCCCTGATACTCATGCGGCGCCAGCTTCTTGGTCTTGGCCCGGCCCGCCAGATCCTTCATCTCTGCCGACAGCGCCGACAGCGACTTCTTGTCCGCATCGCGCAGGACCGGGGTGAAGAGGCCCCCCTCGACCGCCACGGCCACCGCCACGTCGGACGGCTTCAGCCGCAGCATCCGGTCGCCCGCCCAGACGGCATTCGCGTTTGGCACCGCCTGCAAGGCCATGGCACAGGCCTTGATGATGAAGTCGTTGACGGAAAGCTTCACCCCGCGCCCCTCAAGCTGCTTGTTCAGCTGCTCGCGGAACGCCATCAGCGCATCCAGCCGCACCTCGCGGCGCAGGTAAAAATGCGGGATGGTCTGCTTGGCCTCGGTCAGCCGCGCCGCAATCGTCCGGCGCATCCCGTCCAATGGCACTTCCTCATAGGCCCGGTCGGCGTACATCTTCAGCACCGTCTCGGTTGCCAGACCCGTCGGCATCGCCGCCGCAGGGGCCGAAGCTGCCACCGGGGCAGGGGCCGCCTTCACAGCTTCCGCCACCACAGCTGCCGCAGGCTTCACCGCCCCCGGCTGCGCGCCTTCCACATCCGCCCGCACGATCCGGCCATGCGGCCCCGAGCCCGTCACGGCCCCCAGGTCGACGCCCTTCTCCTTGGCGATCCGCCGCGCCAGCGGCGAGGCGAAAACCCGCGCGCCACCCGAAGCCGGAGCAGGGGCCGCCGCCGCAACAGGCGCAACCTCCGTAGGTCGGGGTTCACCCCGACTCTCCGCCGCCACCGGAGCCGCCACCACCTTGGGCGCCGCGACCGAAGCCGCATCCTCGCCCTCGTCCAGAAGCACCGCAATCGGCGTGTTCACCTTCACGCCGCCCGTCCCTTCGGCCACAAGGATCTTGCCCACGGTCCCTTCATCGACCGCCTCGAATTCCATCGTCGCCTTGTCGGTCTCGATCTCAGCGAGGATCTGGCCCGACTTGACCACATCCCCCTCCTTGACCAGCCACTTCGCCAGCGTGCCCTCCTCCATCGTCGGAGACAGCGCAGGCATCAGAATTTCGGTCGCCATGGCTTCACCTCACCTGTAGCAGACGGATTTGACGGCAGTGACAATCTCCGCCGGGGTGATCAGCGCGAACTTCTCCAGGTTCGCGGCATAGGGCATCGGCACGTCCTTGCCCGTGCAGGTGATGACCGGCGCATCCAGGTAATCGAACGCCCGCTGCATGATCGTCGATGCCATGTGGTCGCCGATCGACCCGACCGGGAAGCCTTCCTCCACCGTCACGCAGCGGTTGGTCTTCATCACTGAAGCCAGCACCGTGTCATAGTCGATGGGCCGCAGCGTCCGCAGGTTGATCACCTCGGCGCTGATCCCTTCGCCGGCCAGCACCTCTGCCGCCGCAAGGGCATGGGCAACCCCGATCCCGAAGCTGACGAGGGTCACATCCGTCCCCGCCCGCATGATGCTGGCCTTGCCGAACGGCACCACGAACTCCGGGTCCACCGGCACTTCGAAGGACCGCCCGTACAGGATCTCGTTTTCCAGAAAGATCACCGGGTTCGGGTCGCGAATGGCCGATTTCAACAACCCTTTCGCATCCGCCGCCGAATAGGGCATGCAGACCCGAAGGCCGGGGATCGCCGCATACCAGGCCGCATAATCCTGGCTGTGCTGCGCCCCAACCCGCGCCGCCGCGCCATTCGGTCCGCGGAACACCATGGGCGAGCCCATCTGCCCCCCCGACATGTACAGCGTCTTCGCGGCCGAGTTGATGATGTGATCGATCGCCTGCATCGCGAAGTTGAAGGTCATGAACTCGACGATCGGCTTCAGTCCGCCCCACGACGCCCCCGTCGCGATCCCGGCAAAGCCCATCTCGGTGATCGGCGTGTCGACCACCCGCTTCGCCCCGAATTCATCGAGGAGGCCCTGCGAAATCTTGTAAGCCCCCTGATATTCCCCGACCTCTTCCCCCATCAGGAAGACCGTCGGATCGGCTCGCATTTCCTCGGCCATCGCCTCACGCAAAGCCTCGCGCACCGTCATCGTCTTGGTCGGACCTTCGGGCAGGTCCGAGTGTGGCCAACCTTGCGCCGCAACCGGGGCAGGGGCCGCAACCGCCGCCGCCGTAGGTCGGGGTTCACCCCGACTCTCCGCCACAACCGGGGCCACCGCCACCGGAGCCGCCACCGCCACCGAAGCGGGGGCCGCGTCACTCACGCTCTCCCCCTCTTCCACCAGCACCGCAATCGGCGTGTTCACCTTCACCCCCGAAGTGCCCTCGGCGATCAGGATCTTGCCCACCACACCCTCGTCGACCGCCTCGAACTCCATCGTCGCCTTGTCGGTCTCGATCTCGGCCAGGATCTGCCCCGACTTGACCGTATCGCCTTCCTTCACCAGCCATTTGGCCAGCGTGCCTTCCTCCATCGTCGGGGAAAGTGCGGGCATGAGTACTTGAGTTGCCATGATTTCCCCTCCTCAGGCGTAAATGTCGGTCCAGAGCTCCGCATTCGGCGGCTCCGGGCTTTCCTTGGCGAACTCGGCGGCATCGTTCACGATCGCCTTGATCTCCTTGTCGATCGCCTTCAGCTCCTCGTCGGACGCCAGCCCCCCCTGCGTCAGCAGGTCCCGGACATGCTCGATGCAATCCTTCTCGGTCTTGATCTTCTCGACCTCTTCCCGCGTCCGGTATTTCGCCGGGTCCGACATCGAATGCCCCCGGTAGCGGTAGGTCATCATTTCAAGGATATACGGACCCTTGCCCGCCCGGCAGTGCGCCACGGCCTTTTCGCCCGCGGCCTTCACCGCCAGCACGTCCATCCCGTCGACCTGCTCGCCCGGAATGCCGTAAGCCACGCCCCGGCCGTACAGCGTTTCCGACTTGGTCGCCCGCTTCATGCTGGTGCCCATCGCATATTGGTTGTTCTCGATCACGAAGATCACCGGCAGCGACCACAGCTCGGCCATGTTGTAGGTCTCGTAGACCTGGCCCTGGTTCGCCGCTCCGTCACCGAAATAGGTGAAGGTCACATTGTCATTGCCCAGATATTTGTCGGCAAAGGCAAGGCCCGCGCCAAGCGGCACCTGAGCGCCAACAATTCCGTGCCCACCATAGAAATGTTTCTCTTTCGAGAACATGTGCATCGAGCCGCCCTTGCCTTTGGAATAGCCGCCGATGCGCCCGGTCAGTTCCGCCATCACGCCTTTGGCGTCCATGCCGCAGGCCAGCATATGCCCGTGATCCCGGTAGCTGGTGATCCGCTTGTCGCCCTCTTTCGACGCGGCCTCCAGACCCACGACCACCGCTTCCTGCCCGATATACAGGTGGCAGAACCCGCCGATCAGTCCCATTCCATACAGCTGCCCCGCCTTCTCCTCGAAGCGGCGGATCAGCAGCATCTCGCGGTAGTATTTCAGCAGATCGTCCTTCGAGACGTTCGGTCTCGCATCAGGCTTCTTCGCCATCGGGCTCCTCCCAGGCAGTTTGCAGGTGCAGAAAATGGTTTAGTGTTAAACCATTCATACAGCATCGGAGATTTCCGGGCAAAACAAAACTTCTCCACCGTCATGCAGTGGCGGAATGTCCCTATGCGACAGAGGAAGGGCTAAAGTCCGTGCCGCTCGCGCAGCGCGGTCAGGTCCAGACCCTCGCCTGCGGCGGCCAAGCCGACATCACCCCCGCACTGCTGCAAGCCGAACTCGGCAAGGGCTGTGATGACCGGCAGCAGCGCCAGGCCCTTCTCGGTCAGGCCGTAGCGCGCGGTCTGACCCGATACCCTGCCATCTTCGCGCCGGATCAACCCCTGCGCGTGCATCCGCTTCAGCCGATCAGACAGCACGGCAGGAGAGATTCTTTCTGCCGTTCCGGTCAGGAACTCGCGGAACTGACGCCGGTCGGCGAAGATCATGTCGCGCAGCAGGATCAGCGTCCACTGATCGCCCACCGCCTCGACGGCCAGGTTGATCGGACAGCCCGACCGCGCCGTGGAAAACATCTTGCACTCCATAAGCAATATGTAAAGGATAGCACTATGGAATCGGTATCACAAGGAAATCCCCCATGTCCACGATCTTCCTCCACGGCGCGGGGGTAATCCCCGACCGAACCCGACCGCAAGACTATCCGCTGCTGGCCATGATCCTCGACCTCTGTCCCGAACTGATCGTTCCCGTCATGCCCACCGCTCTGGACCCGACGCCCCAGGGCTGGCTGCAGGGGATGGAGGACGCCCTTCGTCCCCTCGGCCCCGACACGATCGTCATCGGTCACTCGCTTGGCGGCTCCACCGCGCTGCAATGGATGGCTGCCTGCGCTCCCGGCTTCCGCGCGCACAGCTTCCTTGGCCTCGCCATGCCACACTGGGGACCGCAGGGGTGGAACCATCCCGACTTTACTGTCTCGGGTGGTTATGCCGAGGCAACCGAGGGCGTGGGGCGCACCATCCTTGCCCATGCCGCCGACGACGAGGTGGTCGGTCCCCGACATCTCGACCTTTACGCCCGTGACCTTCCGCAAGCCAATATCCTGCGCCTGCTTGAGGGAGGCCACGCTCTTGCGACACCTGCGCTTGTCCCGATACTGCGGGCGATACTGCAGCGGGCACCGCTTCCGCAGTAGGGCGCAGCCACGGACCCTAGCGGATCGCGATCTCGTCCGCCCGCATGTAGCCCAGCACATCCCGCGTCTGCTGGTCCAGCAGGTCGAGGTCCAGGTAATCGTCCGACAGCCGATGCGTCAGGTTCTGCATCTCGCCCAGGTCGGCCGACAGCTTGTCCCGCTCGAGCCGCAGGCTTGCGGCCTCGGCGTTGATCGCCACGCGGGCGAACATGCCATAGTCGCCCTGCACGGCGGCAAAGGTGAAATAAAGCCCCAGGATGCAGGCCAGTCCCAGATAGATCAGCCCGCCGAAGCCGCGTTGGATATGCACTGCCGACATGCGCCCTACTCCGGCCCCTCTGCCGGGGACCTCTGGCGAATCATGCCACATCGCGAATCGGATGGGAATCCTGAAAACGCATCCCGCTCAAAGACTTGAGCGGGATGTAAAAACCCACGCTCAGGTGATCGAAGCCGCATGGATGCTGTCGACCGCGTTCTTCAGCACCTTGTCGAACTCGGCCTCGGTCTGCTTGGCCGACAGCCCCTCGCTCAGCGCCCGGCTGAAGCTGGCGATGATCCCGTGGTTCTGCGCAAGGATCTGGTTCGCCGCATCGCGCGAATGCCCGCCCGACAGCGCCACCACCTTCAACACCTTCGGATGCCTGACCAGCGGCTGATAGAAATCCGGGACGGTCGGCAGCGACAGCTTCAGCATCACCTGACCCGCAAGCCCTTCCAGCGCCTTCAGAATCTCGTCCTGAAGCATCGCCTCGGCCTCGGCCTTGTCGGCAATCGAGATCGTCACTTCCGGCTCCAGGATCGGCATCAACCCATGCGCCGCGACCTGCCGCCCGATGTCGAACTGCTGTGCCACGATCGCCGCAATCCCCTTGCGGTTCGCCGCATTGATGACCGACCGTTCCTTGGTGCCGTAGATCCCGGCCTTCACCGCGCGGGCCAGCAGCGCATCCAGCCCCGGCATCGGCTTCATCAGCTGGACACCGTCCGCCTCCGCCTCCAACCCCTTGTCGATCTTCAGGAACGGCACGACACCCCGCTTCTCCCACAGGTAGGTCGCGGTCGGAATGCCATCGACCTTGCGGTCCATCGTCTGCTCGAACAGGATCGCGCCCACCACCTTGTCGCCGGTAAAGGCCGGGGACTGGATGATCCGCGCCCGCATCGCGTGGATCAGGTCGAACATCTGCTCTTCGCCGGAATATTCGCTTTCCGAAACGCCGTACAATTTCAAGGCCTTGGGGGTCGATCCACCCGACTGGTCAAGCGCCGCGATAAAGCCCCGGCCGGCGCGCATCTGTTCGGTCATCTTCGCGTTGGTCATGTCCGTCTCCTGATCCTTACCGATGGATAGCTTGAGGCAACGCGCCGCTCAACCCATCAGCGCCTTCACGCCAGGCAATTCCTTGCCCTCCATCCATTCCAGGAAGGCGCCGCCGGCAGTGGAGATGAAGGTGAAATCCGCCGCCGCCCCCGCCGCATTCAGCGCCGCCACAGTGTCGCCGCCGCCCGCCACCGAAATCAGCTTGCCCTCGCGGGTCAAACGCGCCGCCCCTCTCGCTGCCGCAAAAGTCGCAGCATTGAACGGCTCGATCTCGAAAGCCCCCAAAGGACCGTTCCAGATCAAGGTCTTGGCTTCCGCGAACACTCCCTCAAGCTCCTTCACCGTCTGCGGCCCCGCATCCAGGATCATCGCATCCGGCGGGCATTTGTGAACGCTGACCACCTGGGCGTCCGCCCCCGCCTTGAACTCGCGCGCGACGACCACATCCACCGGCAGGTGGATCTGGCACCCCGCCCGCTGCGCCCGATGCCGGATTTCCCGCGCGGTTTCCGCCATTTCCCGCTCGGCCAGCGAATTGCCCACCTCGATCCCCTCGGCCACCAGAAAGGTGTTCGCCATTCCCCCGCCGATCACCAGATGGTCGACCTTGGTCACCAAGTTTGCCAGAAGCTCGATCTTGGTCGAAACCTTCGCGCCCCCGACCACAGCAACCACCGGCCGCTGCGGGTTGCCCAAAGCCGCCTCCAGCGCCTTCAGCTCCGCCGCCATCAGCCGCCCCGCCGCCGAGGGCAGCAGCCGGGCCAACCCCTCGGTCGAGGCATGCGCCCGGTGCGCAGCCGAAAAGGCATCATTCACATAGACTTGGCCCAAGGCGGCCATCTGCGCGGCAAGCTCGGGATCGTTCTTTTCCTCGCCCGGATGGAAGCGGGTGTTTTCCAGCAGAACCACATCCGCAGGCCCTGCCTTGGCAATCGCCGCCGCGGCCGGTTCCCCCACGCAGTCCGACCCGAAGACCACCTTCCGCCCCAGCGATCCCGCGACCGCGTCCACCACATGCGAAAGGCTCATCTCCGGCACGACCCTGCCTTTCGGGCGGTCGAAATGCGCCAGCAGCACGGTCCTTCCCCCCTTGGCCACGATCATATCGACAGTCGGCCTGATCTTGTCGATCCGGGTCATGTCCGTGACACGGCCCGCCTCCATCGGCACGTTGATATCGACCCGCACCAGCACCGTCTTTCCCGCAAGGTCCATGTCGTCCAGGGTTTTCCAGGGCATCGCGTTCTCCATCCTTCAGGGCCTCTTCGCTTTTGGCGCGGGGATCACGCCCACGTCAACCGCTTAGCGTTCTTTGCCCTTTCCTTGGGCGGATGCCGCCATTACGGTCACGCCCGATTGAAACCGTAAGAGGCACCGATGGCCGACATCAAGGACCCCGAAAACACCATCATCCTGACGCTGAAGGACGGCGAAGTGGTGATCGAACTTCTCGCCGACGTGGCCCCGAAACATGCCGAGCGCATGAAGCAGCTTGCCCGCGACAAGGCCTATGACAACGTGGCCTTCCACCGGGTGATCGACGGCTTCATGGCCCAGACCGGCGATGTGGAAAACGCCAACATGGAAAGCCCCGGCTACAACCCCCGCCGGGCCGGGACGGGCGGGTCGCAATACCCTGATCTGCCTGCCGAATTCTCCAAGCTCCCGCATGACCGTGGCACGCTTGGCGCCGCGCGCTCGCAGAACCCGAACTCGGCGAACAGCCAGTTCTTCATCAACTTCCGCGACAACCATTTCCTGAACAACCAGTACACGGTCTATGGTCGGGTGATCAGCGGAATGGAGCATGTCGACAAGATCGTGAAGGGCGAGCCTCCGGCCAACCCCGACCGCATGATCACCGTCCGGGTGGCTGCCGATGTCGCGTAAGCTGATCCTCGCCGCTGCTTTCGCGGCCCTCGCCGCCCCGGCGTTTTCGCAGGCCACCGACGGCCCCGGTCCGAACCTGGTCATCGAAGTCGCGGGCGCCGCCAACGGCACCGTCGTCATCGACCTTCTGCCCGATGTCGCCCCCCAGCATGTCGCGCAGATCACCGCGCTCGTCAAGGAAGGCGCCTATGACAACGTGGTCTTCCACCGCGTGATCGACGGCTTCATGGCCCAGACCGGCGACATCCAGTACGGCAAGGCAGGGGGCGACCTGTCAATGGCCGGTATGGGCGGTTCGGACAAGCCCGACATTCCGGCAGAGTTCACCAACAATCTGAGCTTCCAGCGTGGCGTGGTCGGTATGGCGCGCGCCCAGGACCCGAATTCTGCCAACAGCCAGTTCTTCATCACCTTCGGCGACGCCAGCTTCCTTGATGGCCAGTACACCATCGTCGGCAACGTCGTCTCGGGGATGGAGGTCGTGGACGCGATCCAGTGCGGCGAACCGCCCGCCACGCCGGACGTGATGACGAAAGTCACCGTTCAGGAGTGACCGAAGTTCGGGTGGGCGTCTTCGCCCACCCCTCATGCTATCCCAGCACGACCAGCGCATGCCGCTTCTTGCCTGCGGTCAGCTTCATCGGCTCGACCAGGTGGCTCGCCCCATAGCGCAAAGCCGTATCGGTGACGATCTCGTCATTCACCTTTGCCCCGCCTTCCAGGATCAGCCGCTTGGCATCCTTGCCACTGGCCGCAAGGCCCGCCCGCACGAACAGCTGCACGATCCCGACGCCCTCGGCCAGTTCCCCGGCCTCCAGCGTCACGGTCGGCAGATCCTCCCCGATCCCGCCCTTCTCGAACACTTCCCGCGCCGTGGCTTCCGCCGCCGCTGCCGCCTCGGCCCCATGCAGAAGGGTCGTCACCGCGTTGGCCAGCTGGATCTTGGCCCCGTTGATCTCTGACCCGCCAAGCGCACCCAGCCGGTCGCACTCCGCCACCGGCATCTCGGTGTAAAGCTTCAGGAACCGGCCCACATCGGCATCCGGGATGTTCCGCCAGAACTGCCAGAACTCGTAAGAGCTGAAGAGGTCACCGTTCAGCCACACCGCACCCTGCTGGCTTTTGCCCATCTTCCGCCCGTCACTCATCGCCAGCAGCGGAGTGGTCAGCCCGAACACTTCGCCCCCGATCACCCGGCGCGTCAGGTCCACACCGTTGACGATGTTGCCCCATTGGTCGGACCCGCCCATCTGCAACAGACAGCCATAGCGCCGGTGGAGCTCCAGGAAATCGTAGGCCTGCAGGATCATGTAGTTGAATTCCAGGAACGAGAGCGATTGCTCACGATCCAGCCGCGACTTCACCGATTCAAACGACAGCATCCGGTTGACGCTGAAATGCCGCCCGATGTCGCGCAGGAAGCCGATGTAGTTGAGCGCGTCCAGCCATTCGGCATTGTTGACCATCACCGCATCGGTCGGCCCGTCGCCAAAGGTCACATAAGGCGAGAATGCCCGCTTGATCCCCTCGATGTTCGCGTTGATCTGCGCATCGGTCAGCAGCGGGCGCTCGTCGGCCCGGAAGGACGGATCGCCGATCTTCGTCGTGCCACCCCCCATCAGCACGATGGGCTTGCCGCCGCATTTCTGCAGCCAGCGCAGCATCATGATCTGGATCAGGCTTCCGACATGCAAGGACGTGGCCGTCGCATCGAAGCCGATGTAGGCCGGCACCACATCCTTCATCAATGCTTCGTCAAGCGCCTGATAATCTGTGCAATCGGCAACAAAGCCGCGCTCGAACATCACGCGCATGAAGTCAGATTTCGGATGGTAGTTCATGGCCGCCTCGGTCTAGGATATGGCGGCGGTATATCTGCGCGAGGGTGCCAAGGGAAGATGCGGAAGGACGGGGCTTTGTGGGCACTTGGCACCATGTCCGGCACTTCGCTGGACGGCGTCGATGCCGCGATGATCAAGACCGACGGCCACGCGATCTTTGCCTTCGGTCCCTCGGCCTACCGTCCCTACAACGCAGACGAACAGGACATCCTGCGCGCCGCCCTCGGCCAGTGGCCCGGCGCGCCGCAGGTCGTGGCCGCCGCCGAAGTGGTGGAAACCGCCCATGCCGAGGTGCTGGCCCGCTTCTCGGGGGCCGAGCTTCTGGGTTTTCACGGCCAGACGCTTGCGCATGACCCCAAGGGTCGGGGCACCCACCAATGCGGCAATGGCGCGCTGCTGGCGCAGCTTCTGGGCCTGCCGACGGTCTGGGACTTCCGCTCCTCCGACGTGACCATCGGCGGGCAGGGGGCACCGCTTGCACCCTTCTACCACTACGCGCTCGCCCGTCACATCGGCGCGACCGAACCCCTGGCCTTCCTCAACCTCGGCGGCGTCGGCAATATCACCTGGATCGACCCCACCGCCCCCGGCCCCGAAAGCCCCGGCGCACTTCTGGCATTCGACACCGGCCCGGCCAACGCGCCGATCAACGACCTGATGCGCGACCGGCTGGGTCTTGCCCATGACGAAAACGGGGCGCTCGCCGCAAGGGGCGAGATGGACGAGGCTTTCATCGCCTCGGTCCTGAAAGACCCCTGGTTCGACGCCACGCCACCAAAATCCCTCGACCGCAACGATTTCAACGGGTTGATCGACCGGCTGGAGATGCTCTCGGACGCAGACGCCGCCGCGACGCTGACCGCCATCGCCGCCGCCGCCGTCGCCGCCGCGCAGATCCATTTCCCCGCCCCCGTGACCCGCATCCTTGTCACCGGCGGCGGGCGTCACAACCCCACGCTGATGTCCGGGCTGCGCCGCCGCATCCCTTGCCCGGTCGTGCCGGTCGAGGATGTCGGCCTGGACGGTGACATGCTGGAAGCCCAGGCCTTCGCCTTCCTTGCCGTCCGCGTGCTGCGCAAGATGGCGACCTCCGGCCCCGACACCACCGGCGCGCCCGCCCTTGTCGGCGGCGGCCAGATCAGCCGCCCCGATTGAGCCGCGCCGCCAGGATCGAGGCCGAATAGATCACCAGCGCAACCCAGATCAGCCCGAAGGCCATCAGCTTCACCTGGCTGAACGGCTCGTCGAAGACGAAGACCGCGGTCAGGAAGATCATCGTCGGCGCGATATATTGCATGATCGCGATGGTCGACAGCGTCAGCCGCTTCGCCCCGTTGGCATAGATCATCAACGGCCCCGCCGTGACGATCCCGCAGCCGATCAGCAGCACATCGTCCCAGGCCACGCCCTGCCGGAAATGCGATGTTCCCTGCGACTCCAGCCAGACCATATAGGCCAGCGCCGGGACCAGCAGGATGGCAACCTCCAGCGTGAAGCCCTGGTTCGGCCCGATCGGCAGCCGCTTCTTCAGATAGGCATAGAACCCCCAGGTCAGCGTCAGCCCCAGCGCCACCACCGGCAGCCGCCCGGCCTCCCAGGTCAGGATGCCGACCGCCAGCACGGCAAGCGCAATCGCCACCATCTGCAACCGCCCCATCCGCTCGCCCAGAAGCACCGCCCCCAGGAAGATGGAAAAGAGCGGGTTGATGTAATAGCCAAGGGCCGCATCCAGAGCATGACCAGAGCCGATGGCCCAGACATAGATGCCCCAGTTCACGCTGATCAGCGCCGCCGTCATCGCGCCCATGCCCAGCATCCGGGGGCTCGTCAGCGCCGCCCGCAGATCCGTCGTCCGTCCCGTCCACCACAGGACCACCAGCGCCACCGGGATCGACCAGACCACCCGATGCGCAATCACCTCGGGCGGCGGGATATGCGCCAGGGCCTTCATGTAAAGCGGCAGGAAACCCCAGAGCAGATAGGCCACCAGCGCATAGAAAAAGCCGGAGAGACTGTCACCGCTAGTCGCAGCCGGACGGGGCAGGGGGGGCGTGTCGCTCATGTGCAATCCCTATCGAAACCGCCTTGCAACAACCACCCCGATCTTGTGCCCCGCACAATCACGGCCTTTCATCCCTGCCCATATCCCGCCAGAGGCATCCGCCGCACGACCGGCCGCGGCTTCAGCGCCGCCGCGCCAGATAACCCTTCGTGAATGCTGCATAGCCCTCCGCCGTGATCCGCAGCTCATCCTTCATCAGCCCATGCACCTCGGGCAGCCGATGGAAGGGCACCGTCGGCCAGACATGGTGTTCCACATGATAGGGCATGTTCCAGGCCAGCCAGCGCATTCCCGTCGTGGTGAAGGTCGTCCGCGTGTTCTCGAACATGTTCACCACCTCCGGGCAGTCGCCATGTTCGGCGAGCAGGTAAAGCCGCAGGGCGGGCTGGCCCAGCAGCACCGGCACCACCCAGACCCACAGCAGCAGCGGCGTCCAGAAAAGGCTTGCCCCCGCCAGCCCGTAAAGCACCATCATCCAGCGCGCCTCGGCAACCACCCGCCCCTTTGCGCCCTCCGCCACGAAATCTTCCGTCACCCGCCCGGCGATCAGCCGCGCCATCAACCGCAGTTCAGACCACCAGTAAGGCAGGCCCGAGACATGCCAGACCCATTCAGCCCATGTCGCCGGCGTCGACCCCGCCAGCTCCGGGTCCTTGCCGGGCAGGTTGGTCCAGCGGTGATGCGCCATGTGGAAGGCGCGGAACCATTCGAAGGGCAGGACCAGCAGCACCCCCGCCAGCCGCCCGGCCCAGTCGTTCAGCCAGACCGTGCGGAACGGCGTGCGATGCGTCGCCTCATGCTCCAGCGTGAACAGAAAGACGATCAGCACCCCCTGCACCGGCAGCAGGAGCCACCAGCCCGGCACCCCGGTCGCGATCAGCGCCCCCAATCCCAGGATCGCCCCCAGATGCCCCGCCAGATGCCAAAGGCCCGGCCCGTCCGACCGCGCGGTCATCGCCTCGCGCAGGTCGGCGGGCAGGCCGGAAAGGAAGGCCTTGTGATCCGTCATGTCTCGCAATCCCTTCCCCGCAAGGCCGGTTCGACCCTGCGGATGATCTTCTTGGCGCTCATGCCTGCCTCCATGCGCCGGGGGCCAACCCCTCCAGCGTCCAGTCCCCGACCCGCCAGCGGATCAGCCGCAGGCAGGGCAATCCCACCGCCGCGCACATCCGCCGCACCTGCCGGTTCCGCCCCTCGCGGATCGTCAGCTCGATCCAGCCGTCGGGCACCGACTTCCGCACCCGGATCGGCGGGGTCCGGGGCCAGAGCCACTCCGGCTCCACCATACCCGTCGCCTTGGCCGGAAGGGTAGGGCCGTCGTTCAGCTCCACCCCAGACCGCAACCGCTCCAGCGCGCCTTCTGTCACCACGCCCTCGACCTGCGCGAGATAGGTCTTCTCCAGCTTGTGCTTCGGGTCCGCGATCCGCGCCTGCAGCTTGCCGTCATCGGTCAAGACCAGCAGCCCCTCCGAATCCCGGTCCAGCCGCCCCGCCGGATAGACGCCCTTGACGGGTACGAAATCCGCCAGCACCGCCCGCTCGCCCTCGCGGGAAAACTGGCAGAGTACGTCGTAGGGTTTGTTGAGGAGGATCAGCATGGCCAAGACCTAGCGCAAAGCCGAGGCAGGGGGAAAGCGTTCAAGCGTCCCGAAACCCCGCCCCGGACTTGATCCGGGGCCTCCTCATCCACCAAGGCCCCGGATCAAGTCCGGGGGGCGTCGCGCGGCATGGACATCCGCCCGCCCGTCATGCCAGCCTCCGCCCATGACCCAGACCCTGATCATCGGCGCAGGCATCACCGGCGCGGCGCTGGCCTTCCACCTCTCCCGGCGCGGCGAGGCCGTGACCATCGTCTCCACCCATGCCGAAGGCGGCCTGGCCTCGGCGGCCAGCTTCGGCTGGCTCAATGCCTCCTACTTCCTCAACCACCCACACTACCACCTGCGCCATGAAGGCCTTGCCGCCCACCGCCGCCTGACCAGATCTCTGCCCGGCCTGCCGACGACTTGGCCCGGCTGCCTCTGGTATGAAGCCACCGGCGACGCGCAGGAGGAAACCGCCAGCGACCTTCGGGCCCTCGGCTACAGGGTCGACCGCCTGACCCGCAGGCAAGCGGCCGAACGGTTGCCCGCGTTGGGTCCGGTCCCCGAAACCGCGCTGTTATTCCCAGACGAAGGCGTGTCCGACCCTGCCATCCTCGCCCGTGCGCTGATCACCGCCTCGGGTGCGAAGGTCATCCGCGCCACGGTCGACGCGCTGCAAGCAGAGAAGGGCAGGGCGACCGGGATTCTCACCGACCTTGGGCCCCTGGCTGCGGACCGCGTGATCCTCGCCACCGGAACCGGCACCCCGGCACTCCTGAGCCCCTTCGGCTACAGCCTGCCGATGCTGAAACGCCCCGGCCTGATGATCGCGACCAACCCGTTGCCGCCGATCTGTCCGGTGGTCCTCGCCACCCCCGAACAGGAGGTCCGGCAGGACGACAAGGGCCGCCTGATCGCCCCGGCCTCAGCCGGGCATCAGGCCGACCATGCCGAGACGCTGGGCTCTTTCCCGGTGGTGGTGAACGCCACCCTTACCCGCCTCCGGGCGCTGTTCCCGGCGCAGGAGATCCACTTCGCCCATCAGGCCATGGCGATGCGCCCGGTTCCCGGCGACGGCTTGCCAGTGGTGGGGCAGGGGCCGCTCTCCGGTCTCTGGATCGCCGTCATGCATTCCGGCGCGACGCTTGCACCGCTGATTGGCGAACTGCTTGCGGAAGAGATTGCCGGGGCACCGGACAGCCCGCTTCTGGCCGAATTCCGCCCCGCGCGGTTCGCCTGAGGAAAGAGGAGGACCGGCGGCCGATCAGCCCTTGCTGCGGTATTCGGGCCTGTGCAGGGATCGGGGTATTGCGCGCGCCGGAACCAGCCTGTCAGCCTCAGCGGGGTCTGGGGCAGTAACTGCCCCTCAGGCACCGCAGCGCCGGTTTCACGCTTGCGGGATCGGTGTCGACCAGCGGCCAGCACAGGCTGTCCTTTGCCTCATATCCCGTCTCGGTCTTGCGAAGCCAGATCAGACCTACCATCCCCGCGAGTTCGCTGGCACGCTCGGCTGACAGACGGATGTCGCCGGTGATCACAGTGGCATCACTGAAGTCGGCCATGACATCTGCCTCGAACGGCTGGTCGAAAGCTTTTCGCGATGCGGTGTGGCCGCTGACGCGGACGCGAAACCAGTCGGCGCGCGTCTTGTCGCCCGGAAAGGCCGGCCGGATGTCAAGGAATTCTCCCCTGACCAGCAGATAGGTTCCCTCGCGGTGCTGATGCGACCAGAAGGCTCCACGGATACTGTACTCGACACAGGAAAGCGCTACCGCCTGTAGGGGCAGAAGGGCTGCCAGCACCAATACCGATCCTGCCAGCCCCAAGCGCATTCCGCTTATCCCCTCAGGATGCTCCGCCCGGCATATTCCGCCGTCTCGCCCAGCAGTTCCTCGATGCGGATCAGCTGGTTGTACTTGGCGAGGCGGTCCGACCGCGACAGCGAGCCGGTCTTGATCTGGCCGCAGTTCGTCGCCACCGCGAGATCGGCAATCGTGCTGTCTTCCGTCTCGCCCGAGCGGTGGCTCATCACGTTGGTATAGCCCGCCCGGTGCGCCATATCGACGGCCTGCAGCGTCTCGGTCAGGGTGCCGATCTGGTTGACCTTGACCAGCATGGAATTGGCACAACCGGCCTTGATCCCCTCGGCCAGACGACGCGGGTTGGTGACGAACAGATCATCGCCGACCAGCTGGATCTTGCCGCCCAGACGGTCGGTCAACAGCTTCCAGCCCGCCCAGTCATCCTCGGAACAACCGTCTTCGATCGAGATGATCGGATAATCCGCCGCCAGCCCAGCCAGGAACTCGACATTCTCCTCGATGCTCAGCGACTTGCCCTCGCCCTTCATCTCATACTTGCCGCCCTTGAAGTATTCCGTCGCGGCGCAGTCCAGCGCCAGATAGATATCCTCACCCGGCTTGTAGCCCGCCTTCTCGATGGATTTCAGAATGAAATCAAGCGCGTCGCGGGCAGAGTTCAGGTTCGGCGCGAAGCCGCCCTCATCACCGATCCCGGTGTTGTGGCCCGCGTTCTGCAGCTCTTTCTTCAGCGTGTGGAACACTTCCGACCCCATCCGCACCGCCTCGCGGATGTCGGAGGCGCCGACTGGCATGATCATGAATTCCTGGATGTCGATCGGGTTGTCGGCATGTTCGCCGCCGTTGATGATGTTCATCATCGGCACCGGCAGCACGCGGGCCGAAGTGCCCCCGACGTACCGATACAAGGGCTGCGCCGTGAACTCCGCCGCTGCCTTCGCCACCGCCAGCGACACCCCAAGAATGGCATTCGCCCCCAGCCGCGACTTGTTCGGCGTGCCGTCCATCTCGATCATCGTGCGGTCGATGCCGACCTGCTCCGTCGCATCGAACCCCACCAGCTCCTCGGCCAGCTCGCCGTTCACCGCGGCCACCGCCTCCAGCACGCCCTTGCCCTTGTAGCGCGCCTTGTCGCCATCGCGCCGCTCGTTCGCCTCATGCGCGCCGGTAGATGCGCCCGAAGGCACCGCCGCCCGGCCCATGCTGCCGTCTTCCAGGGTGACGTCCACCTCGACTGTCGGGTTGCCCCGGCTGTCCAGGATTTCGCGGGCGTGAATGTCGATGATCGTGCTCATGGGTGTCCCTCAAGGCCGAAAGGAATGCTCTCCCGGCCCCTTTACCTCGGCTCACGCCATAGGGGAAGCGCGTTTCCTCGACCGCGCGCGGGCGAAGGCGTAAAGCCCCGAACCGACGACGATACCCGCGCCCAGCAGGGTCGATCCGGTGGGCCGTTCGCCCAGGAAGATCATGGCAATCGCCATCGCGAAGACCAGACGGGCATAGCGGAACGGCGCCACGACCGAGACCTCGCCCAGCCGCATTGCCGCGACCACCGCGTAATAGCCGAAAAGCCCCGAGACCAGCGCCCCGCCCAACCCCGCCCATTGCCCCGGTGTCGGCGGCACGAAGCCCTGTCCCATCCCCGCCATCAGCGCCATGCCTGCGGGGACCAGCCCCAGATAGGCCCAGGTCGCGACCTGAAACGTCCCGATCCGCGCCGGCATCACCCGTGTCGCCAGATCGCGCACCGCCAGCACAACGACGCAGGCCACGGTCAGAAGCCCGGTCGGGTCGAAGGCCGCATCCCAGGGCTCCAGAATCACCAGGACGCCCGCAAATCCGATCAGGATCGACGCCCACCGTCGCCAGCCGACCGTTTCGCCCAGAAACAGCGCCGCGCCCGCGACCACCACCAGCGGCGAGGCCTGCAACAGCGCCGAGGTCAACGTCAAAGGCGCCAGCGCCAGAGCCAGGATATACAGCACCGCCGCCGCTGCCTCGGCCAGGGTCCGCGCCAATGGCATCCCCCACAGCGCCTCGCGTGACAGGATGGGCTGGCGTTGCCCCGCGGCGAGCAACCAGAACACGCAGGCCCCCGCCGCCCCGGTCAGCGCCAGCACCTGCCCCGGCGGCAAGGCCTCGGCGGCCCGCTTCAGGAACAGATCCTCGACCGCGAAGAAGGCCATCGAGGCGACCATTGTCAGCGCGGCGCGGGTGTTGTCGCTCGCTTGGGCCGCGGTGGGCATGGCAGTCTCCTGACGAAAGAACAGCGCCAAGGCCTACAATGCCGACACCGGGAAGAAAACCCTGCGAAATGCCTGATTTGTTACCGATACAACCGCTGCACCCCCGCCTTGTCATGGATCGCGTTCACCTGGTCCGGCGTGAGGTCCAGCGCGCCCGCCAGCTGGTGCAGATAGTCCGCCTCGGCCTTCTGGTCGAGGTCGAGGGCCATCAGCGACACCATGTAGATTTGCGGCTCCAGCCCCGCCGGGACCGACCGCGCCAGCCCCGCCACATCGACCGGGCGGCGCAGTTCCGCCTGCACCGCCTGCACTTCGCTCTGGTCGGCCTCGCCCATCGCCTGCATCAGCCGGGCGCGTTCCTCTTCATCCAGCTCGCCGTCGCATTTTACCGCCTGGATCACCGCCCGCAGCATCAAGGCCGCCGACAGTTCCTCCTCGCGCTCGGGTTCCGGCAGGGTGATCGGCCCGCTGCGCAAGGTTCCGCTGCCGCCCGGCTTGTCGGCCAGTACCTGATCCAGCAGGTCGCCGACCCCGCCGCCCCCGACGTCGCGCCGGGTTGGAACCTCGGACCGGGTCTGCCCGGTGGTCCGGCCCCGTCCGGTCAATTCGCCCAGCAGATCCTCCAGCCCGCCCTTCGGGGCGGTTGCGCGGGGTGTCTGTCGCTTCTGCCCGGAAAGCTGATCCAAGAGATCACCCAGACCGCCACCCGACTGACCGCCACCCGAGGTCCGGCCCGAGGACCGGCCGCTCCTCAACACATCGCCCATCATGTCTTCCAGCCCGCCTTTCGAGCCCGTGTCGATCCGCGAGCCGCGCCCCGCCGTGACTGTCCCGGACGACCCCGAAGACCCCTTGGTCAGGCTGGCCACGCCCTTCGCGATCACCACGCCGATTGCCACCTTCAACAACGTCTTGCCGATACCCATCACGCACCTCACTGTTCTGGCGTCCCTGACAGCCTTCCTTGCCGTCACCGCCCGGTCAATGCAAAAGGGGGGCCGGGCAGGGGGGAAAGATGCGCAAGTCGAAACTCGACGGGGCCGGGATCGTCATGCTTCTGGGCGTGCAGGGCCTCCTCGCCGTCAACCAGGTGATCATCAAGCTGGTGAATGCCGGGCTGCAGCCGGTGTTCTTCGCCGGCCTCCGCTCGCTCCTCGCCGTGGGCTTCGTCTGGGCCTGGCTGGTCTGGAAAGGCCGCCCTCCGCGCTTGCGGCGCAAGGCCTGGGGCGCCGGCCTTCTCCTCGGCGCACTCTTCGCCGCCGAATTCCTGTTCCTCTTCCTCGCGCTTGACCTCACCACCGTCGGGCGTTCCTCGCTCATCATGTATTCCATGCCGGTCTGGTTCGCGCTCCTCGCCCATTTCGGTCTTGGCGAACGGATCACCAGGATGAAGGCCGCAGGCCTGGCACTGGCCTTCGCGGGCTGCGCCGTGGCGATCCTGTCACGCCCCGCCAGTGGCGAGGCCAGCCTTGCGGGCGATCTCTGCGCGCTTGGCGCCGCCTGGGGCTGGGCGTTGACCGCCTATATCGCACGCCGTCCGGTGATGCGGGCGGAAGGTCCCGAGATGCAGCTTTTCTGGATGGTCCTCGTCTCGGCTCCGATCCTGCTCTTCGCCGCGCCCTTCTTCGGCCCGCTGATCCGCGACCTGCACATCATGCATGTTGCGGGTCTGGTGTTCCAATCCTCGGTCGTCGTGGCGGGGGGATTCATCGCCTGGCTCTGGCTTCTTTCGGTCTATCCCGCCTCGACGGTGGCCTCGTTTTCCTTCCTGACCCCGATCCTTGCGTTGCTCCTGGGCGCATTCTTCTTCGGCGAAACCATCGGCCCGGCGATTCTCCTCGCCGCTGCGCTGGCCGCCGCCGGGATCGTGCTGATCAACCGCCCCGCCGCCACCCCGCGTTGAGTTCGGGACCAGAGGAATCGCTTCGGTAACACCAGGCCCTTTCTGTGGGCTGGTGAAGGCCGTCCGCCAAACACGCCGCAACGCTGGCAAATCCGTCACTCTTCACAAACTGCGCGAAGCTTGTCCCCAGACCTGTCCACACGCCCCGGTCCAATGCGCTGACTTTCCCGTCCTCCGGCCCGTGATGTGACCGAAAAAACGTCAAGCCGAAAATCTTGCGGATGGGTAAATTTTCCCGTTGATCGGCTCGGTGGATTACGACAGTTTGATGGGGTAGCGACGAAGACCACTAAATCTTGTGTCGCGGCGGGACAGGCAAGACGACCCACACAAATGGCATCCAACAGGGTGCGACCTCTTGGCGGCACGCGCCGTCAGGACGGGTGGAGTTTTGCCGGAAGCTGCGATCCGGGGGTGGTCATCGGGTGATTTGAAACATCAACGCCTGGTTTACAGGCGCATAAAAACAGGAGTTCAGGGGCATGAAGATCGAGCGGAAGTTCACCACCGAAGCCACCGGCGCTTACGGCGCGATGGCCTTCGCCATCACCACCTCGGAAATCCGCAACCCGGACGGCAAGATCGTCTTCCGCAACGAGGCCGTCGAAGTGCCCGATGGCTGGAGCCAGGTCGCCAGCGACGTGCTCGCCCAGAAGTATTTCCGCAAGGCAGGCGTCCCGGCTGTTCTGAAAAAGGTCAAGGAAAAGGGCGTGCCCGACTTCCTCTGGCGCTCGGTCCCCGATGAGGATGCGCTTGCCCAACTCCCGGAAGACAAGCGCATGCTGGGCGAAACCTCCGCGAAGCAGGTCTTCGACCGCCTCGCCGGGGCCTGGGCCTATTGGGGCTGGAAGGGGGGCTATTTCACCACCGAAGCCGACGCCCGCGCCTATTACGACGAGATGCGCTTCATGCTGGCCCGCCAGATGGCCGCCCCGAACTCGCCCCAGTGGTTCAACACCGGCCTCCACTGGGCCTACGGCATCGACGGCCCCTCGCAGGGCCACTTCTATGTCGACCACCAGTCGGGCAAGCTGACCAAATCGGCAAGCGCCTACGAACACCCGCAGCCCCACGCCTGCTTCATCCAGTCGGTGAAGGACGATC
>JAGPEG010000165.1 GCA_018057165.1 Tabrizicola sp. | reverse complement strand
TCTTCAGCTTGAGAAGCGGCGTGTTCCCGATCGTGTCGGCCAGATCCTGATGAATGCGCATGCGGTGCGGTCCTTCCTTGGTCCCAGAAGGTGTATGTGCGTCCCACGGCAAACTCAAGCCGCGAGGGACAGTGACGGTACGGACCGGCGGTCGACCCTCCGCCGGTGCTAGTAAAGCCCCAGCCCCCGCATGATCGGCGGCCAGTCCTTGATCCGCTTGCGGGCCTTGTCCGGCGCGCGCCCGGCGATCTCGTGGATCATCACGTTCATCAGCGTGGTCATCGGGCCGGTGCTTTCCAGGAAGGCGTCAACCTTGGTGACGACATGGAACACGAAGGGGGTCTCCGGACCGGCCCAGGTGTTCAACTCGTCCGTCACCACCACGACCTGCATCCCAAGACCGCGCGCGGTCTGCACGATGGGCAGCGCCTCACGTCGGATCACGCTCGGCGGGCAGGGTTACACCGTGGCGACGCTGGTGCAGGCGAACCACGGCATCCGGCCCTGGCTGACGATCCTTGGCCGACCCGTGGGCCAGTTGATCCCCGAAGACGCGCTCTATGAGGCCGAAATGGGCTCGATCATCGTGATCCTCGCCACCGACGCCCCGCTGTCGGGCCTCGCGCTTCGCCAGCTCGCCAAGCGCGCGGCTTTGGGGATCGGACGCGGCGGCACGCCCGGCGGCAACAATTCCGGCGACATCTTCCTCGCCTTCTCCACCGCCAACCCCGGCCCGATGCCGCAATTCGCCCCCGCCCTGATTGCGCGGACGGAACTGAACATCGACCTGCTCGACGACCTCTACCTCGCTGCCGTCCAGTCCGTCGAAGAAGCCGTGGTCAACGCCATGGTCGCCGGAGAGGACGTGCCCACAGTCAAGCCGCCGGGCCGGACCTGCCGGGCGCTGGACCATGACCGGCTGCGTGCGATCTTCGCGGCGACGGCCTGACCGCGCGCAATCCCGGCCCGAAGCAACCGCTTTGGCGCAGTCGCCCTTCGCGCTGGCGCTTCGCCCGGTTGAAGTGTGGTTCGGCCAGGAGACCAGAGGTCAACCTGGCCGATCCGTTTTCAAGTCGTCCTCAGACCAAGGCCGCCTTCATTTCGCCCACAGGACCGCGACCAGAGTAATCGCTCCCAGCCCTGCAAGGGTGACGATCCAGTTGAACAGGATCGGCTCCTTCTTTTGGGACTCGCTCTGCGGATCGTCATCTGTCGGTTCGTCGTCTGTCATTTTGTGTAACCCTCATAAAGACATGCATCCGCATGCCCCGAAAGGCACACGGCGGTTCAGATCAAGTGACGCATGAGGGACACCGGGGGCGCACGGGCCTGCCAGCCAATGAATTGGGCAAGGAAAATGATGCCTTGGCCGGACGGAACGAGGGTTGCGAAACGGCCACCGGGTTCCGGCAGCATATCTGCTTCAACCGGCAAGGCCGGTGTCGCCCCGCCATCATCCGAGAGGTGCCGGATTGGTCTGACCGCGACCAGCTTGGGCTGGATCGCCTGAAGACCGGACTGATGGTCCAGAAGCCGATGCCCGCCCGACGCCCCGACGAAGTCAACCTGCGAGCCTGATAAAACGAGCAGCAGCGCCGCAACGATGCAGAGCAGCTTGCGGAAGACGGCACGCCCGGCATTTCCTGGGCCAGGGGTTACTGTGTGAGGGAAGCTTCGCATGGCCTGGAAGCCATAGCTGCCATGCCGGTGCGTTGCCAGAGGCAGATGGATCGAACGGACAGCTTGCCCAGGCCAGGGATTCTCGCCCGATCAGCAAGGGACATCGGTGCTGACGCGCGCTTCTATACAATAAAATCAATGATTTACTGGCGGAAGCGGTGGGATTCGAACCCACGGTGGAGTTCCCCCCACGCTGGTTTTCAAGACCAGAGCCTTAAACCACTCGGCCACACTTCCATGCCGCTTCGGTGTTTGCCGAAGACAACCCGGCCCGCATACCTGCGGCAAAGCGATTCTGAAAGGCCGTCCTCCGACGCACCACGGGCGATTTCCGCTGATCGTGAGGGGGCGTCATCGCCTCCGCCCTTCCCACCGCTTGCGCAAGGGCGTATGCTGACACACAAGCAGGCGGACCCGATGGGGAAAAGGGCGGACAACGCCCAGGGCGATGGGGCCCGAACCACGGGCAAGATCATTCTAAAGCGCGGCATTTCAGACCGCGCGGTTCTGAGGGCGGAAGATGGCAAGAGCGGTTCTCCGGGATATCGTTTTCGGGCTGGCGACAACGGGTTTGTTGATCGGCTGCGTCGAAGGTGGCGGCAAGGCCGGTGATGCGGGCGGGTCCGGCATGGTCGCCGCGCCCGGCAAGAAATCCGGAGCCAGGGATGTCGAGGCCCCCGATGTCTTCCAGGCCACCGACAGCGCGCTCTGGGACGGTCGCCCCTCGCTGGGTGGCATCTGGGTCGCCTCTCCCGATGTCGAGAACCCCGAACGGGTGGTGATGTTCAACCCCGCGACCGGCAAGTCGATCACCGGCGCGCTTTTCAAGCGGGAACGTGACAACCCCGGCCCGCGCCTGCAACTCTCCTCCGATGCCGCCGAGGCGCTTGGCATCCTTGCCGGCCAGCCGACCGAGATCCGGGTGACGGCGCTGCGCAAGGAAGAAACCGCCGCGCCTGCTGCCCCCGCAGCCGCGACCGATCCCGCCGATCCCGCCGCCATCGCCTCGGCCGCGCTGGATGCGGTTGATGCGGGCAAGACCACCGGCAAGACCGCCGACCCTGCCGCCAAGGGCGGGGATGCGACAGCCGCCGCCGCCGCCGCCGGAACCGCCGCCGTCATTGCCGAAGGTGCCGCTGATGGTGCCGCCGCCGTGGTCGACGCAACGCCGAAGAAGAAGACCTGGAAGGAACGCCGGGCCGAGGCGAAGGCCGCGCGCGAGGCCAAGAAGAAGGCCGCCGCCGACGCCAAGGCCGCCGCTGCGGCAGCCGCCGCCGGAAGCGCCGTCGCTGCCGAAGGCGAGGCCCCGACCACCACCCCCGACGCCGCCGCAGCCGCCATGGCACCGATCGAAGCCGCGCCGCTCGACGCCCGCAAACCGGACGCGACCGCGCCGGTCGAGACGAAGAAGACCAAGCGCAAGACCGTGGGCGACACCCCTGCCCCCGCTGCCGCAGCAGTCGCAACGCTCGAGCCCCCCGCCGCCACCGGCCCGGCCCGGCCGATCCAGGTCGCCTCCTTCTCGAAGGAGGACAACGCCACCCGCGCCGCCGCCGCGCTGGCCAAGATCGGCGTCACCGCCACCCCGCAGAAGTCCGACAAGGGCGGCAAGGCGGTCTGGGGCGTCGTGGTGATGGGCGATGACGCCATGCTGAAGAAGATCAAGGACGCCGGGTTCGCCGACGCCTATTTCCTGAAATGAAGGCCGCCCAGAAATGAAGACCCTCGCATGCTGAACCGTCTCCGTCTTGCCCTGATCCTTGTCGCCGTCGCGCTGGCCGCCCTGCCCGCCCGCGCCTTCGAAACGGCGGCCACCGCCGCCTGGGTCTATGACATGACGACCGGCACCGTGCTGATGGACAAGAACGCCGACCAGCCGGTCCCCCCGGCCTCGATGTCGAAGCTGATGACCATCAACATGCTGTTCGAGGCGCTGAAGGATGGCCGTGTCACCATGGACACCACCTTCGCCGTCTCGGACCGTGCCGTGCAGATGACCCGCGACGGCGGCTCGACCATGATGCTGCAACATGACGACCGCCCCACGGTCGAGGAGCTGATCCACGGCATGATCGTCAACTCGGGCAATGACGCCTGCGTCGTCGTCGCCGAAGGCCTTGCCGGCACCGAAGCGGCCTTCGCCGACCTGATGACCAAGCGCGGCCCGGCCATCGGCCTGACGCAGTCCACTTTCATCAACGCCTCGGGCTGGCCCGCAGACGGCCACCGCATGTCGATGCGCGACCTTGGCATCCTCGGCAAGCGCCTGATCGAGGATTTCCCGGACTATTATCCGATCTTCGCCCAGACCGAATACAGCTACAAGGGCCGCTCGCCCGACAACCGCTTCAACCGCAACCCGTTGCTTGATCTCGGCATCGGCGCCGACGGGCTGAAGACCGGCCACACCTCCGAGGCGGGCTACGGCCTCGTCGGCTCCGCCAAGCAGGGCGACCGCCGGATCATCTTCGCGATCACCGGCCTGCCCTCCGACAAGGCCCGCGCCGAAGAGGCAGAACGCATCGTCGGCTGGGCCTTCCGGCAATTCTCGGAAAAGACCGTCGCGAAAAGCGGCACCCGCATCGCCGAGGCCGAGGTGCATCTGGGCGATGCCGACAGCGTGGGCCTTGTCCCGGCCGAGGATGTCAAGCTGCTGGTCCCCGCCCTGGTGCAGGACAAGCTGACCGCCGAGGTGGTCTACAACGGCCCGCTCGTCGCCCCCGTCACCAAGGGCAGTGCCGTCGCCGAGCTGATCATCCACGCCCCCGATCTCCCCGACCGCCGCGTCCCGCTGGTGGCCGAGGCCGATGTCGGCAAGGCCGGGTTCCTCAAGCGGGTCGCGACCGCCGGCAAGGTGCTTTACGGCCAGTATCTCGGGTCCCCGGCCAGCTGAATGCCCGGCCTTTTCATCAGCCTCGAAGGCATCGACGGCTCGGGCAAGTCCACGCAAGGCCGCCGCCTGGCCGAAATGCTGCGGTCACAGGGCCGCAGCGTCACCCTGACCCGCGAGCCCGGCGGTTCTCCGGGGGCCGAGGAAATCCGCCGCCTCGTCCTTGAAGGTGCCACCGACCGCTGGTCGGCGGAAACCGAGATCCTGCTCTTCACCGCCGCCCGCCGCGACCATCTGGAAAAGACCATCCGCCCGGCCCTGGCACGGGGCGAGATCGTGATCACCGACCGTTTCGCCGACTCGACCCGCATCTTCCAGGGCATCACCCGCGGCGATCTTTCCGACACCGTCGACCGCCTGCATACCCTGATGATCGGGGTCGAACCCGACCTGACGCTCCTCTTCGACCTCGACCCCGCTCTCGGCCTCTCCCGCGCCAATGCCCGCGCCGGAACCGAACTCCGGTTCGAGGACATGGGCCTCGCCTTCCAGCAGAAAGCCCGCGCCGGGTTCCTGGCCCTCGCCGCAACCCACCCCCGCTTCCGCATCATCGACGCCGACGGCGAACCCGACACCGTGGCGGCGCGCGTCTGGACAAAGCTCGCCCCCCACCTGTAGGTCGGGGTTCACCCCGACTCTCCTTCGACGACCCGATCACCCGCAACCGGGTGTCACTCACCCGTAGCGCCATCGCACTGAACGCTGGCAGATGGCCCGCCAGCTCCGCCGCCAGCCCCTCCCGACCCCGCCTCCAGCACTTCCGCGATCCGGCGCGGGGTCAACCTTGCGGGCATGCAGGTCGGAGCCTGCCCCGACGCTCCCTTGCGCACCCGCCCGCCTCACTCCGGCAGCATCGCCGGGTTCCAGGCCACTTCCCAAAGATGCCCGTCCGGGTCCTGGAAATACCCGGCATAGCCACCGTAGAACGTGTCCTGCGGCGGCTTGACCACCGACGCCCCGGCCCGCTGCGCCGAGGCCATCACCGCATCAACCTCGCTGCGCTCCCGCACGTTATGCGCCAAGGCGACCCCGGTCGGACTGACCGGCGCCGCGTCCAGCCCCGTGTCATGCGCCAGATCGGCCTGCGCCCAAAGCGCGAGTTTCAAGCCGCCCGACAGCGGAAAGAACGCGACCGCCCCATGCTCGAATTCCCGCCCGACGATGCCCCCGGTCGGCAGGCCCAGCCCGTCGCGGTAGAAGGCGACCGAGCGTTCCAGGTTGGAAACTCCCAACGTAATCAATGATATCCGTGCTTCCATGTCCATATCCCCCATCGGCACCCCCATGTGAAAGGCACCTCGACAGCCCTGGGCCGACGCCAACACGCCGGAAGGTCCCGCCTCGCGGCAGGGGCCGGGTCAACCTCCCCGACCTCACCTGTTTCAGACCCTGTCATGCTAGGCCCTGATGCCCGACAGCGTCAACAAGTGCCACCGTTGAAATAGCTTTTCACCCGATCTTACAGTCGCGCATGGAATTGCTGCATTGCAGCATAAATCATCGTCAGCGCGCACCGTCTAGCACCGACAGCGCGCTCCTGATCAGGTCTGTGCAAACGCGCCCACCGCCCATACTTGCCTGCGGCCACTGGTCCTGCAACCGCCCCCGGCCCCTTGGCCTGCATCCCTGCCTGCCCTTCGCTCACCCCCATCCCCTCGCCCGAGCGCCCCGTTTTTCCACTCCCGTCCGGCTTAAGAAATCTCAGCCTCTAGAATGAACCGCAACACCTGAGTGTGGAGAGGGGGTTGCGATGGAGAGGCGGGGGCTGCATCTGGACGGTGCGGAGCGGGCGGTGATCTTTGCGGAGCATCGTCGGGGCACGAGCCAGCGGGAGATCGCGCGGCTTCTGGGCCGGTCGGCGAGTACGATCTGTCGGGAGCTGGCGCGGGGGCGGGTGTCGCCCGGTTCGGGGGCGGTTCGGGGGGCAGATCGGGGTCCGGGTACTGTCCGCAGGCGGGCCAGCGCAGCTATGACCGGCGTCGGTTGCGCTGCCGACCCCGGCGCAAGCTGGAGCCTGGCGGGGCGCTGTGGCGCGTCGTCTGGCACCGTCTCGTCACATTCCGCTGGTCGCCCGAGCAGATCG
>JAGPEG010000164.1 GCA_018057165.1 Tabrizicola sp. | reverse complement strand
CGGCGTCGTCGCCGAAATCCTGGTCAGTGAGGGTGCAAGGGTCGAGGCGGGGCAGGTGCTCCTGCGGCTGGACGGGGCGGCCTTGCGGTCGGAACTGACCATCGTCGAGGGGCAACTGTCCGAGCTGACCGGACGCGCGGCCCGGCTGACCGCCGAGCGTGACGGGCTGACCAGCCTGGCGTTTCCGGCCGACATCCTGGCCTTGGCCCGGACCTCGGAGGAGGTCGCAGCGCAACTCGACGGCCAGCATCGCCTGTTCGAGGCGCGCGCCGCGACTCTGGCCGAACAGCGCGAGCTTCTGGCCCGGCGGATCGATCAGATCACTGCACAATCGAACGGAATCTCGGCGCAAAGCGCGGCCCTGACCCGCCAGCTTGACCTGATCGAACAGGAACTCGCCTCGCAGCAAAGCCTGCTGGACAAGGGCCTCGCGCAAGCCGGGGCGGTGCTGGCCCTGCAACGCGAACAGGCCCGGCTTGAAGGCCAGATCGGTGAGTTGCAGGCCGATCTGGCGCGCAGCCAAGGCCAGGTGATCGAGATCGAGATCGAGATGTCCAGCCTTGACACCGCCCGGCGCGAAGAGGCCACAACCGAGTTGCGTCAGGTCGGGCCGTCGGTTCTGGAGCTGGCCGAACGCCGCCGTGCGCTGCGCGAACGGATCGACCGGCTGGAGATTCGCGCCCCCGTCGCCGGCATCGTGCTGGGTCTGCAGGTCACCACGCCGCAATCGGTTCTGCGCCCGGCGGAGCCCGTGCTTTACGTCATCCCGCAGGACCGGCCACTGGTCATCACCGCCCGCATCGCGCCGATCCACATTGACGAGGTTTCCGTCGGGCAGACGGCAGAACTGGTGTTTTCGGCCTTTTCCGCCCGTGACACCCCGCATCTGACCGGCCGCGTGACCCTGGTTTCGGCCGATGCGCTGAGCGACCCGCAATCGGGTGCCACCTATTACACCGCCGAACTGGAACTGGCCGAGGGCGAACGCGCCCGGCTGGGCGACCGCCTGCTGGTGCCGGGAATGCCGGTCGAGGTCTTCCTGCAAACCGGACGGCGCACGCCGCTGGCCTATCTGGTCAAGCCCTTCACCGATTACTTCGCCCATGCCTTCCGCGAAAGCTGATCCCGGCGCAGGTCTCTGGGGTGCAGGTTCTGGGGCGCAGGCCGCTGGATTGTGCGGAGTTTCTGCACGACGCCGCCCATTGGGCCAAGACTGACCCTTAAATGGCCACAAAGCTTGGGCTAGATACGCACAACCAGAAAGTGTTCACGGGAATCGGTGCGGAATTGGGCGGAATTGTGGCAAGCGGAACCGCATGGATCGAGGCACTGCGCGCCAAGCTGCGGCTGACCGCCGTCACCTCGACCGACGGCTGGGCCCGGACCTGGGCCTCGCGGGCGATCGCGGCGGCGGTGCGGGCCTTTCTGGTGATGATCCTGATCGTGGCCCCGTCGGTGATCCTGCCCGGCATCGGCTCTGACACCAAGCAGATCGTCGCGCTGCTGGCCTTGTTCGGCGGCGCGCTGGTGTTCTTCGAATACCATGCCATCTATCCCAGCCTGATCGAATTCCGCGACGGCGCGCCCTACAACCGCATCCGCTATCTGATGATGCTGACCATCGTGGTCGTGCTGTCCTCGATCGTCGCCGACCGGGAGGCTTCCACCACCGTCTCGCGCTTTTTCCATGCGCTCGGTCTGCTGGTCGGCGCCTCGTTCGACTTCCCCTATTCGCCGGTCCGCCTGGCCAGCTACATGCTGGACGACACCGCCACCGCCGCCCAGATCGTGCAGATCAAGGTCGCGGCGGGGACGGCCTATCTGATCTCGCTCTTTTCGCTGGCTTTGTTCGTCATCGTGCTGAAGCTGGTCGGCTGGCCCTCGACCAAGACCGCGTTCAACGTCTGGGTGAACCTGCCCACTTTCGAGCCCACGGCGGGCGGCGATGTCGTCGACCGGCTGGTGCGCGATTCGCATGCCAATCTGGCGGTGGGGTTCCTCTTGCCCTTCGTGATCCCGGCGGTGGTGGCGGTGCTGACCTCGGGCATCCCGGCCGAGACGCTGACCTCGCCGCAGACCCTGATCTGGACCATGGCGCTTTGGGCCTACATGCCGGCGGCGCTGATCATGCGGGCCGTCGCCATGGCGCGGATCGCCGACATGATCCGCATCAAGCGGGCGGCGAAGCTTGCGGTCCTCGGCGCGATCGAGCCGTCGAAGCTGGATCACGACGACGAGGACGACGATCTTTAACCGCTTCCTCCTGCTGGCGCTGCTCTACGGCGCGCCTGCCGCCTCCGAGACGCTGCGCATTGCCACCTGGAATGTCGGGCTGGATCGCAAGGGGCCGGGGCTTCTGGTGCAGGATCTGGCCAAGGGGGAAGATCCGCAGATCGCCGCCATCATCCGCGTGATGGCACAGCTTGATGCCGATGTGATCCTGCTGACCTCGGTCGATTATGACCGGGGCGGCGTGGCGCTGCGGCTTCTGGCCGAAGGGCTGGCGGCGGCGGGGGTGGACTATCCCTATCGTTTCGCCTTCCGTCCGAACACCGGCGCGCAGACCGGCTTCGATGTCGATGGCAACGGGCGGACGGGCGATCCGCGCGATGCGCAGGGGTTCGGGCTGTTCTCCGGGCAGGGCGGGATGGCGGTGCTGTCACGGCTGCCGGTGGACGAAGGGGCGGCGCGGGATTTCTCCGGCTTCCTGTGGCGCGACCTGCCGGGGGGGCTTTCGGAAGACCCGTCGCAACTGGCCGGGGAACAACGGCTGGCAACAACCGGCTTCTGGGATGTGCCGGTGGAAACCTCCGCTGGCCCGCTGCATCTTCTGGCCTGGCACGCGACGCCACCGGTCTTCGACGGGCCGGAGGACCGCAATGGTCGCCGCAACCATGACGAGGCTGTGTTCTGGCGGTTGTTGCTGGAGGGTGCCTTGCCGATGCCACCGCCGGAAGCACCCTTCGTCCTGCTCGGCGACGGCAACCTTGACCCCGCCGATGGCGACGGGCTGCGCGACGGGATCGCGGGGCTTCTGGCGCATCCTGCGGTGCAAGACCCCGCGCCGAAAGGGCAGCACGACCGGGCCGACCCCGGACAGGCGGGCGACGCACGGCTTGATACCGTGCTTTACCCCGACCTTGGCGGGTTGCGGCTGGACTATGTGCTGCCCTCGGCGGGGCTGGATGTCACGGCGGCAGGCGTGATGTGGCCCGCCACGGGCGACCCGGCCCTGCCCGACCTTGCCGCCGCATCGCACCATTTCCCGGTCTGGGTGGAGATCGCCCTGCCCTGAAACCCGCGCGCAGCCTTCCCCGCTTGAAGTTTTCGCGCCGAAAAGCTAGGCGAACCGCGACACCTTTCCCAGGAGCACGCGCGTGGCAAATCCTTCCCTCCTTATCCTCGCCGGCGACGGCATCGGCCCGGAAGTCATGGCCGAGGTGAAGAAGATCATCGGCTGGATGGGCGCGAAACGCGGCATCCGGTTCGACGTGTCGGAAGATCTGGTCGGCGGCTGCGCCTATGACGCGCACGGCACGCCGCTGACCGATGCCACCATGGCCAAGGCGCAGGAAGCCGACGCCGTCCTTCTTGGCGCGGTGGGCGGACCGAAATACGACAAGCTGGACTTTTCCGTCAAACCCGAGCGTGGTCTTCTGCGTCTGCGCAAGGAGATGGATCTGTTTTCGAACCTGCGCCCGGCGCAGTGCTTCGACGCTTTGGCCGATTTCTCTTCGCTGAAGAAAGAGGTGGTCGCGGGCCTCGACATCGTCATCGTCCGCGAACTGACCAGCGGCGTCTACTTTGGCGAGCCGCGCGGCATCTTCCAGGAAGGCAATGAGCGGGTGGGGATCAACACCCAGCGCTATACCGAATCCGAGATTGCCCGTGTCGCCCGGTCGGCCTTCGAACTGGCCCGGAAACGCAACAACAAGGTCTGCTCGATGGAGAAGGCCAATGTGATGGAATCCGGCATCCTCTGGCGCGATGTGGTGCAGGAAATCCACGACAAGGAATACCCGGATGTCGAGCTGTCGCATATGTATGCCGACGCGGGTGCCATGCAGCTGTGCCGCTGGCCCAAGCAGTTCGACGTGATCGTGACCGACAACCTGTTCGGCGACATTCTGTCGGACATGGCCGCGATGCTGACCGGCAGCCTTGGAATGCTGCCCTCGGCCAGCCTTGGCCTGCCGCAGGCCAACGGGCGTCCGAAGGCGCTGTATGAACCCGTCCATGGCAGCGCGCCGGACATTGCGGGCCAGGGCAAGGCCAACCCCATCGCCTGCATCCTCTCCTTCGCGATGGCGCTGCGCTACAGCTTCGATCTGGGCGAGGAAGCCACCCGCGTCGAGAAGGCGGTCGAGAAGGTGCTGGCCGACGGCGTCCGCACCGCCGACCTGATGGGCCCCGAAGGCGGCACCCCGGTCTCGACCAGCCAGATGGGCGACGCCGTGGTCGCGGCACTGGACGCAAGCCTGTAAGCGTCCGGGTCGGGGTCAGACCATGCTGCGCAACATCTTGGCGCGCGTGAAGAACCCCGACCCCAGCTTCTCGATCCGGTTGTCGTGCCGCCAGACCCAGGCTTCGCCCTCGATCAGGCCGCCCGAGGACGTGACCTTGACGATGAGGCGATTCTTGCTGCGCTGACTGTTGCCGGAACCATGCCCTGTCGCGTCCATTTTCAGGAAATACTCGCCGCCGGTTTTTGACCCCGGAAACTTCGCCAGAAGCTCCACCCCCATGTAATAGGCGTTCGCGCTGTTCTTGTTGACGGTGCCCTTGACGACCCGGCCCTGCAGGGTCCCCAGCGTATCGGCGAAATTCACATGTTCCTGCTCGTTCGGATTGTAGGTCAGATCAGGCATCTGCATCCTCCGGTTTGCTCCGGGACAAACCTAACCCAAAATCCCGGCCTCTCGGCAAGAAATGCGCGGCCTGTCCGCAGATGCCCACGTGCATCTTCGCCACCGCAGCAGCGCTTGCCGTGTCACCCCGTCCGTCATCCTGGCCCCGACGCAGAGATCACGGCTCGCCTCTGCCGCATTCCCGGCGAAGCAGCCCTTTGCCGGGGCGGCGGATGGTGGCGGGCGGAAGGGCGCCGGAACCAGCTTGGCGCGGCCTTGCATCCGGTGGCGTTCCGCGCGACAGTGTTTCCGCTAACGCGGCGCGGCGTCGCGCCCAGCGCCGGAACCATTTCAGATGTCCCCCACCCTGCGCGGCGCCCTCTTGTCGCTTGCCGCTTTCGCCGCCTACGCCACGCATGACGTGGTGGTGAAGTTCCTGGGCGGGTATTATTCCTCGTTCCAGACCATGTTTTTCGCCGGGCTGATGGGCTTTCCGCTTGTCACCATCCTTCTGCTCAGCGACCGCCGCGATGGCACGCTGATCCCGCGGCATCCCTGGTGGACGGCGATCCGCACCGTCAGCGCCGTGCTCACCGGAGCGATGGGGTTCTACGCCTTTTCCGTCCTGCCGATGGCGACCTGCTACGCGATCTTCTTCGCCATGCCGCTCCTCATCACCCTGATGGCGATCCCGATGCTGGGCGAGAAGGTCGGCCTGCGGCGCGGCATCGCGGTGGCCGTCGGGCTTCTGGGCGTCATCATCGTGCTGCGCCCCGGCAACGGTGACAGCTTCTCGCTCGGGCATCTTGCCGCGCTCGGGGCGGCGACCGCCGGCTCGCTGAGTTCGATCATCGTGCGCAAGATCGGACGCGACGAACGCTCGGTCGTGCTGATGCTCTATCCGATGGTGCTGACCTTCATCGCCACCGGCGCGCTGATGCCGTTCGTCTACCAGCCGATGCCGGTGTCGCATCTGGCACTGACCGCCGTGATGGCCTTTCTCGGCACCCTGGGCGCGCTTGGCAGCATCGCCGCCTACCGGATCGCCCCGGCGGTGATCGTGGCACCCATGCAGTATTCCCAGATCATCTGGGCCGCGATCTACGGCTGGCTGTTCTTCAACGAAGGCGTCGATTTCTACACCGCCGTCGGCTCGACCGTGATCATCCTGTCCGGCATCTACATCGTCCTGCGCGAGGGCACGCCCTCGGTCAGCCAGAACCGTCCGGTCCTTGAAAATCGCTCCCGCTGGGAGATCGGCACCCTGCCCCGCATCTCAAGCTGGCTGAAGCGGTCCGAAAGGGGCGGCGATCAGGCCTGAGGCCTCTTGCCAAAGCCGGAGAGACGGGATAACCCCCCGCCCACGGTCGGAGCGTAGCGCAGTCTGGTAGCGCACCTGCTTCGGGAGCAGGGGGTCGGAGGTTCGAATCCTCTCGATCCGACCAATTCCCGACATACCAAGTGCTTACGACGCAAGGCCTGCTGGCGCGATGCAGCGGTGCGACACAGCCATGTGTCCAGCGACCTGTCTCGACACTTCCCGGCACGGGGTTTTCTATTTCCACTGGCCGCGCCGTTTTCATGCCCACGGTTGTGGCCGTCCGAAGCCCGTCGATCTTGTCACCCGGCGGAGTGATGGGCAGGTCAACCCACGGACCAACCGGCGGCCCGTCGCTTTCAGACCACGGTCTTCGGCAGGAACCAGGTGACAAGCCCGACAAGCGGCAGGAACGAGCAGATCACATAGACCTCGTGCAGACCGATCCGGTCGGCCAGCGCCCCCAGCAGCGCCGCCGCCAGCCCGCCAAGCGC
>JAGPEG010000163.1 GCA_018057165.1 Tabrizicola sp. | reverse complement strand
CATCGGCACGCTGCTGGACGAGCTGGAGCGGCAGGACAAGGCGATGGGCCTTGCCACGCTGTGCATCGCCAGCGGCATGGGCGCGGCCACGATCATCGAGCGGGTGTGATGCCGGACCGTGTGCCAAGGGGCGCAACTGTCATGCGTTGGGTGCAACCCCGCGTTGATGTCGCCTTCAGGCGGTCCGATGTCGCAATCCTACGTCGCGCGAGAGGTGATTCTTCCAAGATGAAAGGACATCCAAAACATTTTGGGAACGAGTTTCATGCGGTATTCGCAGATTTCAAAGCATTTGCGGCAGCGAGGAGAGCTGCTGCTTTCCGGCCAGATCGACCGCCTGTCGGCGGATTTCATCTATCCGTTGCCGCTCTTCATGCAGTCCAGCCAACTGGTGATCACCTCGCCCAACCATGCCTGGATGATCTTCGATCACCTGCGCACGGCGCTGGTCGAACGGGGCGTGGTAGCGCTGCGGCCAAAGATCTCGGCCATCGACCTGCCGCGGGCGGGACGGTTCCGGGTCTGGGTCGACTGGCAGGAGATCGGCTTCCCGGCCGAGGCGACGCGCATCTCGCAGGCGATCTACTACTGCCGGGCAACCGAGCCTGGCCTTCGGATCGAGATGCTGAACTATACTCATCTGTCGATGCCCGAGCTGGATCGCCAGTTCGCGGCGCTCGCCCTGTCCGCCTGAGACCGGGGCGCGCTTCGACCGGGCACCCGCCGATCCGAAGGAGCGCCCGATGCCCGTGATCGACCCCGCCAAAGTCCCGGTGAAGACCGGCTCGATCTACCCGGAACCCTATGCCGGCATGATGCGGGGACGATCCTCCCTGCGGCTGGGCGAGGCTGGCGGGCTGACGCAATTCGGCGCGAACCTTGTCAGCCTGGAACCGGGAGCCGTGTCCAGCTTGCGGCACTGGCACCTGAACGAAGACGAATTCGTCATGGTGACGGACGGCGAATGCACCCTGGTGCAGGACGCGGGCGAAACCGTGATGCGGCCCGGCGACTGCGCGGCCTTTCCGGCGGGCAGCCCGGACGGCCATCATTTCATCAACCGCACCGACCGGATGGCGCGCTTCCTGGTGATCGGGTCAAAGGCCCCGCGCGAGGTGGCAACCTATTCCGACGTGGACCTGCGGGTGGAGATGGAGGCCGGCAAAGCCCGTTTCACCTACAGGGACGGCAGCGACTGGACGGGGCCGCGATGAACCCGCTTACGGAATACCAACGCGCGCTCGATACCGTTTCAAAGGCGGTGCTGGCAGGTGATTTCGAAACTTTCGTTGTGCAGATCGACTTGCCCTACCTTGTCCACCACGAAACCGCCCGGCATCTGATCACCCGTGCCGAAGACCTGCGCGCAACTTTCGAGACGCTGTCGCAGGGCCTCGCCAAGCGGGGGGTCACACATTACGAGCGCATCGCCAGAACCGCCGAGTTTGCGGCGCGCGACCGGATCGAGGGCCTGCACTACACCCACATGATCGCGAATGGCGCGCATATCGCCTACCCCCATGCCTCGTGCGAGACCATCGTCAATCGCGGCGACCGCTGGCTCTTCTCCGAGGCGCACTACCAGCTCAAGTCAGGCTGGCCGGTGGATGATGCGACGATGTTTTCCACCCGCGCGGCCCCCGTTCCCGGTCGGGGGTTGCCATGATCGTCGATCCCGCCACCGCGCCCACCAGCGGCGAGACGGGGATGCACACGCTCCACCTCTCGGTCGCGGGCGGGCTGACCCAGTTCGGCGCCTATCTCGACACGCTGGACCCCGGCGCCTGGTCCAGCCAGCGCCACTGGCATTCGGCCGAGGATGAATTCATCTACCTCCTCTCCGGCACTGCCACCCTGCGCGATGACAATGGCCTCACCGACCTGTTTCCCGGCGATGCCGTCTGCTGGCCGCATGGTCAGCCGAACGGCCACCACCTGACCAACCGGGGCGACGTGCCGGCCCGCTGGCTGATCGTCGGCAGCCGCGCCAGGGGCGACATCTGCACCTATCCCGACGATGGCCGCCACCAGATCAACGGCGAGACCGACTGGCGGATCGTCGCCGCAGACGGCAGCGTCCTGAAAGGCGGCCCCCTGCCGGACGAGCTGCTGAACCTGCGCCCCCCTTGGGGAAAACCCTACGACGGCACGCCCCGCCCGACTGTCATCCGCGCCGGAACCGTTCCCGCCACCTATTGCGCCAACACCTACCCGGCCCGGTTCGCCGATCTTGGTAATGCCGAGGACATGGCCCTGTCCGATGCCGGGGGCCTGACCCAGTTCGGCGCTTTCCTTGAAATCCTGCATCCCGGCGGCCAGACCAGCCTGCGGCACTGGCACGAGGCGGAGGACGAATTCCTCTACGTCCTCGACGGCACCGTCACGCTTCTGGAAAACGACGGCCCCCGCCAGATCGGCTCCGGCACCTGTGTCTGCTGGCCCGCCGGGGTGCCGAACGCCCATTGCCTGCGCAATGACGGCACCGAACCTGCCACCCTGTTCATCGCCGGCTCGCGCTTTGCGGAGGACGCCTGCCACTACCCCGACATCGACCTGCATTACTCGCGCCGGAACGGGCTTCGCACCTTCGCCATGAAGGACGGCACCCCCTACCCCGGCTGGCCGAAGGCGGTGGTCCGATGACACCGGCCATCCAGATCCAGAATCGTCAAGTCACGAATTGCACGGGAAAGTTGAATAGCGCCGCCAGGATAGCCCCCTTGCGTTGTGCTGCCAGATGTGGTCCGCTTGGCGCTCACTCATTGGGAAGTGCGCGTATTGCCTTCCCCTTTGGTCGGCGTGCCCGTTGCACCGGCAAAAGGGTCTTAGCTGGTATGTTGGCATCGGAGATATTGCAGAACTTCGTGACCCGCATGGCTGACGCAGTCGTGTCAGGCCGGTTCGAAATCTACAGCGCCGGAATTCAGCTGCCGTTCAGCATCCTCACCTCGGCCGCCAGCCTGAACGTCACCACCATCGACGACCTTGAAGATGGCTTCGACGAGTTCACCGATATGGTGCTGAGCCGGGGCGTCACGAAGATCGTCCAGACGGTCAAGTATGCAGCCTTCGAGATGAATGACTGCATTGTCGGCATTCATCAGGCCAAGTTGATGGATGGGGCTCATCAGGTACTGCCTGACTATTATTCGAAGATGTGGATCACCAACTTCGATGGCGTCTGGAAGGCAACCAAGACCCACAACACCACCAATGATTCGCGTTGGCCAATTCTGCTGACACGACTTGCAACCGACCCATGGCCGCCCGAGGAGCTTTGAGATGACCGATTTCACCATGACCACCGATGCAGACGGCGTCGCCAGCATCGTCTGGGACGTTAAGTCCAAATCCATGAACGTCATGTCGACCGAGGCCTTCGCCACGCTGAACGGCCTGATCGACACGGCGCTGGCGGATGCTTCCGTCAAGGGCATCATCATCACCAGCGGAAAGAAGGATTTCGCCGGGGGGATGGACCTGAACGTCATCGCCAAGATGCGGGCGGGCGGCGCGCAGGCGATCTTCGACGGGGTGATGCAGATGCACCAAGTCTTGCGCAAGATCGAACGCGCCGGGATGGACCCGAAGACCCTGAAAGGCGGCAAGCCCATCGTCGCGGCCCTGCCGGGAACCGCGCTGGGGATCGGGCTGGAACTCCCGCTCTCCTGTCACCGCATCATCGCCGCCGACAACCCGAAGGCCAAGATCGGCCTGCCCGAGATCATGGTCGGCATCTTCCCCGGCGCGGGCGGCACCACGCGGCTCTCGCGCAAGCTGGGCGCGATGATGGCGGCCCCCTTCCTTTTGGAAGGCAAGCTCTCCTCGCCCAGGGACGCCAAGGGCGCGGGCCTGATCGACGAGGTTGTCGCCCCGGAAGACCTGCTGACACGCGCGAAGGACTGGGTACTGTCCGCCACCGAGGCCGATCTGGTGAAACCCTGGGACGCCAAGGGCTACAAGATGCCCGGTGGTGCGCCCTATTCTGCCCCCGGTTTCCCGACCTTCGTCGGCGCTTCGGCCATGGTGCATGGCAAGACGATGGGCGTCTATCCGGCGGCGAAGGCCCTGTTGGCGGCGGTCTACGAAGGCGCGCTGGTGCCCTTCGACACGGCGCTGAAGATCGAGGCGCGGCATTTCACCTCCGTCCTCATGAACCCCTCCTCCTCGGCGATGATCCGCAGCCTCTTCATCAACAAGGAGGCACTGGAGAAAGGCGCGAACCGGCCCAGGGTCGAAGACCAGGCGGTGAAGAAGCTTGGGGTCATCGGCGCGGGGATGATGGGGGCGGGGATCGCCTATGTCGCCGCCAATGCCGGGATCGAAGTGGTGCTGATCGACAGCGCGCAGGACTCGGCAGATCGCGGCAAGGCGCATTCCGAAGGCCTGCTCGACAAGGGGATGAAGCGCGGGAAAGTGACGGCGGAGAAGAAGGCCGAGGTGCTGGACCGGATCACGGCGACGACCGACTATGCCGCACTTGCCGGGGCCGACCTGATCGTCGAGGCCGTCTTCGAGGACCCGAAGGTCAAGGCCGACGTGACCGCCAAGGTCGAGGCGGTGACCGATTGCGTCTACGCCACCAACACCTCCACCCTGCCGATCACCGGCCTTGCGGCGGCATCTAAACGGCCCGAGCAGTTCATCGGCATCCACTTCTTCTCGCCGGTCGACAAGATGAACCTGGTGGAGATCATCCGGGGCAAGAAGACCGGCGACCGCGCCGTGGCCAAGGCGCTGGATTTCGTCCGCCAGATCCGCAAGACCCCGATCGTCGTCAACGACGCCCGCTTCTTCTACGCCAACCGCTGCATCATTCCTTACATCAACGAAGGCATCCGCATGGTCGCCGAAGGGGTGGAACCGGCGCTGGTCGAAAATGCCGCGAAGCTGGTCGGGATGCCCCTGGGCCCGCTGCAACTGGTCGATGAAACCTCCATCGACCTTGGGGTGAAGATCGCCAAGGCGACCAGGGCGGCGATGGGCAAGGACTATCCGGACGAAGCGGTGGATCATGTGCTGTTCTGGATGGCCGACCAGGGCCGTCTGGGCAAGAAGGCCAATGCGGGCTTCTACGCCTATTCCGACAAGGGCGAACGGCTTGGGTTGTGGGAGGGGCTGGACCACAAGTTTCCGCTCGACAAGGCGCAGCCTTCGCTGGCCGACGTGCAGCACCGGCTTCTGTTCGCGCAGGTGCTGGAGGCGGTCCGCGCGCTGGAAGACGGCGTGTTGACCGACATCCGCGAAGGGGATGTGGGGGCGATCCTCGGCTGGGGCTTTGCGCCGTGGTCGGGCGGGCCGTTCTCCTGGCTCGACATCCTCGGCGCAGGCCGGGCGGTGGAGATCTGTCGGGGCCTGACCGCGCAGTTCGGCCCCCGTTTCCACGCCCCGGCGCTGCTGCGCGAGATGGCCGAGACGGGCGAGACCTTCTATGGCCGGTTCGGGGGCGAGAAGGCGGCGGCGTGAGGTGCAAACGCAGGGTGGGCACTGCCGCCCATCCTGCTCTTGCGGACAAGGTTAATGGGTTTCCATCCATACGCGCGTATGGATGGAGTCCATACGGACTCCACACTGATCGCAGATGCCGATCCGCCGCTGATCCGTCTACGGATTAACCAGGTTCGGCGGCTGCTTGCCCTCGGCCCAGGCCACCAGGTTCGCCACCGCCATCATCCCCATGCTCTCGCGCACCTCCAGGCAGGCGGTGCCCAGATGCGGCAGCAGCGTGACATTCTCCAGCGCCATCAGCGCCACCGGAACCTTCGGCTCGAACTCGTAGACATCCAAGCCAGCGCCCGCGATCCGGCCCTGTTGCAAGGCGTCGATCAGCGCGTGTTCATCGACCACATCACCCCGGCTGATGTTCACGAAGATGCCGGTTTTCTGCATCATTCCCAAAGCCTTGGCATTTATCAGATGATGGGTTTCCTTCGATCCGGGAACTGCCACTACCACGAAATCCGCCGCCATCACCTCGGCCATCCCCACTTGCCGGGCGGGCAGGCCGGGATCCCCGACCTTTGAGCGGTTGTGGAACACCACCTCCATGTCGAAGCCGTAATGGCAGCGTTTCGCAATCGCCTTGCCGATCCGCCCGAAGCCGATGAGCCCCAGGCGTTTTCCGGTGACATGGGTGCCCAGCATCTGCACCGGGTGCCACCCCTCCCACACCCCGGCGCGAAGGAGCCGCTCCCCCTCCCCCAACCGCCGGGTGGTCATCAGGATCAGGCTTAGTGCGATGTCCGCCGTCGCATCCGTCACCGCGCCGGGCGTGTTCGTCACCGCCAATCCCGCGGCCTTCGCGGCGCCGGCGTCGATGTGGTTGTAGCCCACCCCGAAGTTGGCAAGGATTTTCGCACGAGGGGAAGAAACGTCCGCGAAAACATCGGGTTGGAAGCGGTCCCCCAGCGTGGGCAGCACCGCGTCATAGTCGCGCAGCGCGGCCCGCAACTCCTCCGGCGACAGCACCTCGGTCCGGTCGCGCAGCGTCACGTCAAAGCGGGCGCGGGCAGCTTCCAGCACGCGGTCGGGCAGGCGGCGGGTGATCAGAAGCCTTTGCATCAGAACAGTTTTCCTCCCAACGGAACCTCATGCCCCGGCCCGATCAGCACGACCTGACCCTCCTCGTCGGGGACCCCCAGCACCAGAACCTCTGACATCACCGGCCCGATCTGCCGGGCTGGGAAGTTCACCACCGCCAGCACCTGCCTACCTATCAGTTGCTCAAGGGTATAGTGTTTCGTGATCTGCGCCGAGG
>JAGPEG010000162.1 GCA_018057165.1 Tabrizicola sp. | reverse complement strand
TGCGGAAGGCGGCGACCTCGGGTTCGCCCCGGTATTTCCTGGGGACGGACAGTGCCCCGCATGTGGATGCGCTGAAGGAACATGCCTGCGGCTGTGCGGGCTGCTTCACGGCGACGAACACGATGTCCGTGCTGGCGCATGTCTTCGAGGAAGAGGGCGCGCTGGACAAGCTGGAAGGCTTTGCCTCGCGCAATGGCCCGGCCTTCTACCGGCTGCCGGTCAACGCGGGTACGATCACGCTGGAAAAGCGCGCCGAACCCTGCACCTGGCCCGAAAAGATCCAGGCCGAGCCCGGTCCCGTCACCGTCTTCAACCCCGGCTTCCCCGTGCATTGGCACGTTGTGACCTGACAAATCTGAAAAGTTTCGCGAAAATTTTCAGATCCCCGAAAGGACTGCCATGATCCCCTCTGCCTTCCCGCCCAAGGACGAAATCGCCCGCCTGACGGCCCGCGCGCTGCTCGAGATCAAGGCGGTGCATTTCAATGCGGAAACGCCCTTCACCCTGGCTTCCGGCCTGCCCTCGCCGACCTATATCGACTGCCGCAAGCTGATCAGCTACCCGCGCATCCGGTCTGCGCTGATGGATTTCCTGGCGGTGACCGTGATGCGCGAGGCCGGGTTCGAGGCCTTCGACAACATCGCGGGCGGCGAGACGGCGGGCATCCCCTTCGCGGCGCTGGTCGCGGAACGGCTGGCTTTGCCGATGACTTACGTCCGCAAGAAGCCCAAGGGCTATGGCCGCAACGCCCGGATCGAGGGCGCGATGAGCGAAGGCCAGCGCGTGCTGCTGGTCGAGGATCTGACGACGGACGGCGGTTCGAAACTCAGCTTCGTCGATGCGATCCGCGAGACCGGGGCCAGTTGTGGCCATACGGCGGTGATCTTCTACTACGGCATCTTCCCGGACACCGAGGCGAAGCTGGGCGCGCATGGGGTGAAACTGCATCACCTCTGCACCTGGTGGGACGTGCTGGCCGAGGCGCGGGCGCAAGGGTCGTTCGATGCGGACACGCTGGCCGAGGTGGAAAGCTTCCTGAAAGCCCCGCGCGACTGGCAGGAGGCGCGGAAGGCCTGATTCCCCCAAGTCAGCATCGCGCCCACGGTTGATCGGCCCACTATCGCCTGCCCCGATTCCAAGGGCTAGCTTGGCGCTTCATCCAATGGGCAAGATGTGGTAGGCTCATTCCTGTGGATAAGCGGCTTATGCACAGCTTTCCCCCAACCCATTCCACCGCCGGATGTGCTAGGCGGTAGCAGCAAAAAACCGACAAAGACGGCAGGGGGCAGAGATGACCGAGATTACCGCACTGAGGCCGATGGTTCCGGCCGCAGCCCCGACGGCGTCCGAAGCCGAGGTCCTGCCGCACAACATCGAGGCCGAGCAGCAGCTGCTGGGCGCGATCCTGACCAACAACGACGTGTTCGACCGCATCTCCTCGCTGGTGAAGGCCGAGCATTTCTTCGACCCGGTCCACCAGCGCATCTTCGAAATCGCCGCGGCCCGCATCCAGAAGAATGCGCTCGCCTCGCCCGTCACGCTGAAGGCCTTCCTGGAGGATGACGCGGGCCTGAAGGAGTTGGGCGGGCCGGCTTACCTCGTGCGCCTCGCCGGGGCGGCGATCTCGGCCTATGCGGCGCGCGACTATGCGCAGATGGTCTATGATCTGGCGGTGCGGCGCGAGCTGATCCAGCTGGGTCGCGATATCGCCTCGCAGGCGGCGAAGGTCGAGGTGGCCTCCGAGCCGAAGGACCAGATCATCGAGGCGGAACAGCGGCTGTACAAGCTGGGCGAACAGGGCGTCGCAGAACGGGGATTTCAAAGCTTTCTCAAGGCCGTAACCGATGCAGTGAATGTCGCAAACGCCGCCTATCAGCGCGACGGCGGGCTGGCGGGGATTTCTACCGGCCTCATCGACATGGACAAGAAGCTGGGCGGGCTGCACCCGTCCGACCTCTTGATCCTTGCGGGCCGTCCGTCGATGGGCAAGACCTCGCTGGCGACCAACATCGCCTTCAACATCGCCAAGGCGCACAAGCGCGGCCGGTTGCCGGATGGGGCCGACGGCTCGGTCGAAGGCGGCGTGGTCGGGTTCTTTTCGCTGGAGATGAGTGCGGAGCAGCTGGCCGCGCGTATCCTGTCCGAGGCCTCGGAAGTGCCCTCGGAACAGATCCGGCGCGGCGACATGACCGAACAGGAATTCCGCCGCTTCGTCGAGGCCGCGAAGGCGCTGGAGGCTTGCCCCCTGTATATCGACGACACCCCTGCCCTGCCGATCAGCCAGGTCGCGGCGCGGGCGCGGCGGTTGAAGCGGACGCATGGGCTGGATGTGCTGATCATCGACTATCTCCAGCTCCTGAAAGGCACGTCCAAGGAAAACCGGGTGCAGGAGGTGTCGGAAATCACGCAAGGCCTGAAAGCCATCGCCAAGGAGCTGGACATCCCGGTGATCGCCCTCAGCCAGCTTTCCCGCGCGGTGGAAAGCCGCGAGGACAAGCGCCCGCAGCTGTCAGACCTGCGCGAATCCGGGTCGATCGAGCAGGACGCCGACGTGGTGATGTTCGTCTACCGCGACGAATACTACAAGGAACGGGAAAAGCCCGGCGATCACGAGCTGGAAAAGATGGCGCAGTGGCAGGCGATCATGGAATCGGTCCACGGCAAGGCCGAAGTGATCATCGGCAAGCAGCGCCACGGTCCGATCGGCACGGTGGAACTCTCGTTCGAGGGCCGCTTCACCCGCTTCGGCAACCTCGCGCGGCCCTGGCAGGGGTCGGGCGGGCCGGACGTGGGGTTCTGAGGCAGACCCCCCAAGGTTTTGCTCTTTTCCAAATACTCCCGCCGGAGGCGCCCCGGCCCGTGCAGGGCGTGCCGCCGCAAGTCACACCGCGGCAGCACCGGCCGAGGGGGCTCGATGCCCCCGAGGGCGGTTCTCCCTCCCGGTGTCAGCTCCGCGCGCGGATCGGGTCGGCCAGGAGGCGCAACCCGTTCAGCACGACAAGCAGCGTGCCGCCCTCATGACCCAGGACGGCCAGCGGCAGCGGCAGCTCGAAGAACAGGCTGCCCGTCACCAGGATCACCATAGCGCCGATGGAAATGGCCAGGTTCTGCCGGATCACGCCGGTGGCCCGACGGGACAGGGCCCGCGCGGCGGCGAGTTTCCTCAGATCGTCCGCCATCAGCGCCACATCGGCGGCTTGCAGCGCCACCTCGCTGCCCGCGACGCCCATCGCGACGCCGACATCGGCGCGGGCCAGGGCGGCGGCATCGTTCACCCCGTCGCCGACGAAGGCCACCTTGCCACGCTTCGTGGCGCCGTCGACCAGCCGCACCTTGTCGCCCGGCAAGAGACCCGCATGGATCTCGTCCGGCGCAAGGCCCAGCCGTTCGCCGATCCGGGCCGCCACCGGGGCGCGGTCGCCGGTCATCATCAGGATATCGGTCCGGCCCCCCGCCTTCAGGTCGCGCAGCGCCGCGGCGGCACTGAGGCGGGGTTCGTCGGCAACGGTGATGCCGCCCAGCACGCGCGGCCCGCGACCGACAAGGACCAGCGTCTCGGCGCCGTCGGCCAGCGCCATGAGCGCCTCGGGAAACCCCGCGCCCATGGCTGCCAGCATATGCGCATTCCCGGCCCAGACCTGCCCTTCCGCATCCTGCCCGGTGATCCCCTCGCTGGGATGGGCGCGCACATCGCGGACCGGGACCGGCTCCAGCCCGCGTTCCGCCACCTCGCGCCGGATGGCCGCGGCGATGGGATGTTCCGAATGCGCCTCAAGCCCGGCGGCGAGCGCGAGGAACGGTGCCTCGTCGCCCGCCAGCGCGATCACATTGGTGACAGAGGCCAACCCCGTGGTCAGCGTGCCGGTCTTGTCGAAGGCGAAGGTCTTCACCTCGGCCAGCCCCTCCAGCGCGGCCCCGCCCTTGAAGAGCACCCCGCCCCGTGCGGCGGCAGACAGCGCCGAGAGGATCGCCGCCGGGACCGAGATCACCACGGCACAGGGCGAGGCCGCGACCAGCAGGGTGGCGGCGCGGTACAGCGCCTCGGAGGGGGGATGGCCGAGGAAGCGGAAGGCGAACCAGGACAGGAACGACCCGACGAAGACCGCGATGGTATAGCGTTGGCCGAACCAGTCCGAGAACCGCTCGGACGGCGATTTCATCGCCTGCGCTTCCGTCACCAGCTTGATCATCTGCGCCACGGTGCTGGTGGCAAGGCCACGCACGACCTCGACCGTCAGGATGCCGTCAAGGTTCACCGTCGCCTCATGCACCGGATCGGCGGGCACCTTGCGGACCGGGAGGGATTCGCCCGTCACCGTGCTTTCGTCCAGATGCCCCGTCCCCTCGGCCACCCGGCCATCGACCGGCACGCGGGCGCCGGGCCGCAGGATCACCCGGTCGCCGGGCACCAGATCGGCAACCGGCACCTCTGTCACCCCGTCCGGTCCGACCAGCAAAGCCGTCTCGGGGCGCAGCTGCATCAGCGCCTCGACCGCGCGCCGCGCCTTGCCCATCGAGCGATGCTCCAGCGTGTGCGACAGCGAGAAGAGTGCCAGCAGCACCGCCCCCTCCAGCGCCGCCCCGACCGAGGCCGCCGCAATCGCCGCCACCACCATCAGAAGGTCGATGTCGAGCCGCCACTCATGCCACAACTCGACCATCGCCGTGCGCAGGGGCGGCAGGCCGCCGGTCAGATAGGCAAGGACAAGGGCGGCCCAGACCAGCCCCTGCGGCAAGGGTTGCAGGAAGGCGTCCAGCGTCGCCAGCCCGAGGCCAATCCAGCAGAGCAGAGTCAGATAGAGCCCGGCATCCTCGTCGTCATCATGGTCGTGGGATTGCGTGCTCACCGGGTCTCTCCTGCCAGTGCCCCACCGTCGCGCAGCGGGCGGGAAAGGGCAAGCGCCCGCCCTGTCGCAGGTTTTCCCTTGACCAAGGCTTCGCCCCGGTCGAAACAGCCGCATGGCCACTGGAACCCTGACCATCGATCTCGACGCCATTGCGGCAAACTGGCGCGCGCTGGACCGGCAGTCCGGCGCGGGCGTGCAGACCGCCGCCGTGGTCAAGGCCGATGCCTACGGGCTCGGCGTGACCCGCGTGGCGCGTGCGCTGGCGAATGGCGGGGCACGGCGCTTCTTTGTCGCCGCCGCCGAGGAAGGTGCCGCCGTCCGTCAGGCGCTGGGACCGGGGCCGCAGATCGCGGTCCTGTCCGGGCACATGGCGGGCGACACCGAGATGATCCACGATCTCGACCTGACGCCGATGCTGAACAGCCTGGAGCAGATCACCCGGCATCTCGAATCGCTGCCCGGCCATCCGTTTGGGGTGCAGCTGGACACCGGCATGAACCGGCTTGGGGTCGAGCTGCTGGAATGGCAGGCGGTCGCGCCGATCATCGTCGATGCGGGGCCGGAACTCTTGATGAGCCACCTCGCCTGTGCCGACGAGCCGGACCATGCGATGAACGAAATGCAGCTCAAGGTCTTCCACGAGATGACCGACGGCACCGGCCTGCCCCGCAGCCTGGCGGCGACCGGGGGCATCCTTCTTGGCGCACGCTATCATTTCGACCTGACCCGTCCCGGCATCGGGCTGTTCGGCGGACGCCCCTATGAGGCGGCGATCCCGGCGCTGACGCTGTCGCTGCCGGTGATCCAGACCCGCGAGGTAAGCCCCGGCGAAACCGTGGGCTATGCCTCTGCCTGGGTGGCCGAACGGCCCTCGATCATCGCCACCCTGGCGGCGGGCTATGCCGACGGGCTGCCCCGCACCCTGTCGAACCGGGCGCAGCTGTGGGACGGCGACATCGCCTGCCCGCTGGTCGGGCGCGTCTCGATGGACATGATCACGGTCGACATCACCGACCTGCCCGAAATCCCGCGCGAGCTGGATATTCTGGGTCCGAACCAGCCGGTCGATGTTCTGGCCGACATTGCCGGAACCATCGGCTATGAACTGCTGACGGCGCTTGGCCCGCGCTACACCCGTCGCTACCAGGAACGTCCGGCATGATCACGGCCACCCTTGGCGGCCTGGGTCGCCCGGTGTTGCAAGCCATAACTGCCGTGGGCCGGGTCGCCCTCTTCGCCGCGCAGATCCTCGGCCATCTGGTCCGCCCGCCCTTCTACCTGCGCGAGCTTGGCACCTCGATCCTGCAGATCGGCTGGTATTCGCTGCCCGTCGTCGGGTTGACCGCGATCTTCACCGGAGGCGCGCTGGCGCTGCAGATCTATGCCGGCGGATCGCGCTTCAACGCCGAATCCGTCGTGCCCTCCATCGTCGCCATCGGCATGACGCGGGAACTGGGGCCGGTGCTGGGCGGGTTGATGGTCGCCGCGCGGGTGGCCTCCTCCATCGCGGCGGAGATCGGCACGATGAAGGTGACGGAACAGATCGACGCCCTGGTCACTTTGTCCACCAACCCGCTGAAGTACCTGGCCGTTCCGCGCGTGGTCGCCGCAACGCTGGCAATGCCGGTTCTGGTCGCGGCGGGCGATGCCATCGGGATCATGGGCGGCTGGCTGGTCGGGATCACCCGGCTGGATTTCAACTCTGCCGCCTATCTGAAGAACACGGTGGATTTCCTGCAAGGCTGGGATATCGGCTCCGGCCTCGTCAAAGGCGCGGTCTTCGGCTTCATCGTGGCGCTGATGGGCTGCTACCACGGCATGAATTCCGCCCGCGGCGCGCAGGGTGTGGGGGGTGCGACGAAATCGGCGGTGGTTTCGGCAAGCGTGGTGATCCTTGCCGCGAGTTATGTCC
>JAGPEG010000023.1 GCA_018057165.1 Tabrizicola sp. | reverse complement strand
GGCAAGCTCAAGGACTGGCGCCGCATCCATACCCGCTACGACCGCTGCGCACACACATTCATGTCCGCCATCACAATCGCCGCAATCGTCATCTTCTGGATATGATCAATGAGTCCTGAGCCTAGGGATTCAATCGGGTGATGGTCCAGTTTGCCTTTGCGTCAGCGCGGGACCAGCGGAAGCGGTCATGCAACCGGAAGGCACCGTCGGCCCAGAATTCGATTTCCAGCGGCTGAATCCGGAAGCCGCCCCAATAGGGCGGGCGGGCCGGATTCGGGCCTTTGGTGAGGGCGATCTTCGCGGCTTCGGCCAGCAACGCCTCACGCGAGGAGAGGGGTTGCGACTGCTGGCTGGCCCAGGCTCCGAGGCGGGATTTCAGGCTGCGGCTGGCGAAATAGGCATCGGCCTGGGGGCCCTCCTCGCGGGTGACAATGCCGCGCACGCGGATCTGGCGGCGGAGCGATTTCCAGTGCAGGACAAAGGCGGCCTTGCCCGAGGCGGTGATCTCCTGCCCCTTCTTCGAACCGTAGTTGGTGTAGAAGACGAAGGCACCCCCGCCTTCGCCTGCCGCCTCGATCTCTTTCAGCAGCACCATGCGGACGTTGGGCAGGCCGTCCGCATCGACGGTGGCCAGCGCGATGGCATTGGCGTCGTTCGGTTCCTGCGCTTCGGCCTCGGTCAGCCAGGCCTGGGCGATGGCGAAGGGATCGCTGCCTGCGAAGATGCCGGATCGGTCCATGCGCGACTCCTTTCCCTGGCGCGAAGGACCTGCCTTGAAGGCTGGCCCCGCATCGCCTACACGTCGGAAAACGAAAAGTGGGCGAGGGGTCAGGAATGTCAACCGGACTTATGCAAGGCAAGCGTGGTCTGATCATGGGCCTTGCGAACGACAAGTCGATTGCCTGGGGAATTACGCAGGCGGTCGCGGCGCAGGGGGCGGAACTGGCGTTCTCCTACCAGGGCGAGGCCTTGAAGAAGCGGGTGGAGCCTTTGGCCGAAAGCCTGGGCCAGCCGCATCTTTACGAATGCGACGTGGCGAGCGACGAGAGCATCGACGTGCTCTTCACCGCGCTGAAGGCGGAATGGGGGCAGCTGGACTTTCTGGTCCATGCCATCGGTTTCGCCGACAAGAACGAATTGCGGGGGCGGTATGTCGACACCTCGCGGGCGGGCTTCGCGCTGGCGATGGACATCTCGGTCTATTCCTTCACCGCAGTCAGCCAGCGGGCGGCGGCGATGATGGGGCCGGGGGGCAGCCTGCTGACGCTGACCTATTTCGGCGCGGAACGGGTGATGCCGCATTACAACGTGATGGGCGTGGCCAAGGCGGGTCTGGAGGCTTCGGTGAAATATCTGGCCGAGGATCTGGGCAAGGACGGCATCCGGGTCAACGCGATCTCGGCCGGGCCGATCAAGACGCTGGCGGCGTCGGGCATCGGCGATTTCCGCTACATCATGCGCTGGAACGAGCTGAACTCGCCCTTGCGCCGCAACGTGACGCAGGAAGAGGTGGGCAAGGCGGCGCTGTATCTCTTGTCCGACCTCGGGTCGGGGACGACGGGCGAGAACCTGCATGTCGATGCGGGCTACCATGTCGTCGGCATGAAGGCGATCGACGCGCCGGACATCGACATCGTGACCGGCAAGAAGGAGGGCGGCCAGTGAGCCGCCTTCCGGCATGAGCCTTGCGGCCTTCCTGGTCTTTGCCGGGCTGGTGATCTTTGCCGCCGTCTCTCCCGGCCCTGCGGTGCTGATGTCGGCCCGCACCGGGCTGATGGAAGGCTTCCGCACGGGCGTGATGCTGGCGCTGGGGATCGCCAGCGGGGCGGTGGTCTGGGCGCTGGCAGCGATGTTCGGGCTGCATCTGATCTTCGATGCGGCCCCCTCCTTGCTCTGGGCGCTGAAGATCGGCGGAGCCTGCTATCTTCTCTGGATGGCCTGGCATCTGTGGCGCGACGCGAAGACGCCGTTCACCACCGAAGACAGCCGTCCCGTGCCGCGCTCGGCCTTCGCGGCCTACCGGCTGGGACTTTGGACCAACCTGTCGAACCCGAAGGCGGCGGTGATGTTCTCCTCGATCTTCCTCGGCACCCTGAACGCAACGACGCCCTATTGGGTGCTGGCCCTGCTGCTTGCGGTGATCTTCGCCGCCGAGACGGGCTGGAACGTCCTTGTCGCCCGTATTTTCTCTCTCGACCGGACGCGGGCGCGGTATATCAGCCTGAAAACCGTGATCGACCGCAGCTTCGGCGCGATGCTCGCCCTGCTGGGGGTCAAGATCGTCGCCACCTGAAGGAGGGACCCATGTCCGCCGACCGCCTGCCGCATGAAAAGGGATTTCACGTCAGTTGGGACCAGATCCACCGCGACGCGCGGGCGCTGGCCTGGCGGCTGGATGGCAAGGGGCCGGGCGAAGGGGGAACCTGGAAGGCCGTGGTCGGGATCACGCGGGGCGGGTTGGTCCCGGCGATGATCGTCAGCCGGGAACTTGACATCCGCATGGTCGATTCCATCTCGGTGAAGTCCTACCATTCGGGCGGCGGAAAGTCTGACCAGCGGCGCGAGGCTCAGGTGATCAAGGCCCCGCAGGCCGAGCTGATGGGCGACGGCACCGGCATCCTGATCGTCGATGACCTGGTGGACAGCGGCAAGACGCTGGAACTGATCCGCGGCCTGTATCCACGCGCACATTTCGCCTGCGTCTATGCCAAGCCCGAGGGCGAAAAACAGGCCGATACCTATATCACCTCCGTCAGCCAGGACACCTGGATCTTCTTCCCCTGGGACATGGCGCTGCAATACGTCCAACCCATGCGCGGGGCCGACTGATCAATCGTGCAGGTGACGTTCGGTATCCTGCGCGCTGTGCAGGACCCGGATGACCTCCAGACGGTCGGGAAGGTCGCGATACCAGATGACATGCGAGCCGCAGGTGCGTTTCATCAGACCCGGTCGCACTGTGCCCGTCCGCCCTTTGCGTTTGCCTGACGCAAGGACGGCAATCTCAGCCATCAGGTCGTGGTGATAGCGATCCGCCTGCGCGCGCGACCAGTTGTCGAATGTGTAGAACCAGATGCCTTCAAGGTCTTGCGTGGCCTTCGGCGAAAGGTGGAAGGGCTTAGCTGCCATGTTTGGCGTCGTACTTCGCATGCATCCGTGCAAGGAAAGCCTCGCTGTCGAATGGTTGCGGTTCGCCCGATTCCTCGCCCTCGATCAGCGCGGCTTCCAGGGCCTTCACCTTGGCTTCGTGTTCTTGCAATAGCCGAAGGCCCGCCCGCACCACTTCGCTGGCCGAGCCATAGCGGCCCGACTTGACCTCGGTGTCGATGAAAGTGGTGAAGTGGTCGCCGAGGGAAACCGAGGTGTTACGCGGCATGGTCAGGGTCCTTCCTTTGGTCGCGGTACGCTATACCAACAGATACCAATATTCAATATCTCGGCAGAGACGAGGGGGCTTGCAAGTATCCGTCATCCGGGGACACTTCGCACAACCCGCCAAGGATGAACCGAATGACCCTGCCCCTGAACCCCGCCTTCGCCGCCACTGAACCGCCGCCCGTGATGGAGGCCCGGCGCTGGATCGAGGGAGTGACCTTCCCGGCCGACCGCCCGCTGATCAACATCAGCCAGGCCGCCCCGGTGGACAGCCCGCCCCTGGGCTTGCGACAGGCGCTGGCCGATGCTGCGCTGAACGACCCGAACGCGCATCTTTACGGCCCGGTGCTGGGGCTGCCCGCGCTTCGGGAAGAAATCGCGACGCAATGGTCGGCGACCTATGGCGGGACTGTGCTGCCCGCGCAGGTCGCGATCACGCAAGGCTGCAACCAGGCCTTCTGCACCGTCATGGCGACGCTGGCCGGGCCGGGGGACGAGGTGATCCTGACGACGCCCTGGTATTTCAATCACAAGATGTGGCTCGACATGGCCTCGGTCACGACCGTGCCGCTGGAGACCGACGCGACGCTGATCCCCTCGGCGGCGGCGGCGGCGAAGCTGATCACCGACCGGACACGGGCCATCGTGCTGGTCAGCCCGAACAACCCCGGCGGGGTGGAATATCCGGCGGAAACGCTTGCGGCCTTCCGTGACCTGGCGCGGGCGCGGGGCCTGGCGCTGATCGTGGACGAGACCTACCGCGATTTCGACAGCCGGACGGGTGCGCCGCATGACCTTTTCGCCGATCCGGACTGGGCCGACACGCTGATCCAGCTTTACAGCTTCTCCAAGGCCTACCGGCTGACCGGCCACCGCGTCGGGGCGGTTGTCGCCAGTCAGGCCCGGCTGGCGGAAGTGGAAAAGTTTCTCGACACCGTGGCGATCTGCCCAAGCCAGCTGGGCCAGATCGGCGCCTTGTGGGGGATGCGGAACCTGGGGCAGTGGCTGGCGGGGGAGCGGGACGAAATCCTCGCGCGCCGGAAGGCGATGACCGAAGGGTTCAAGTCCCTGCCGGGCTGGAAGCTTCTGGGGTGCGGCGCCTATTTCGCCTATGTCGAGCATCCGTTCGACATGGCGTCCGACGCGCTTTGCAAGCGGCTGGTGGCCGAGGCCTCGCTCCTCATGCTGCCGGGGACGATGTTCCAGCCCGAGGGCTCGGCGGCGGGGCGCAGGCAGATCCGCATCGCTTTTGCCAATGTCGACGCACAGGGCATCGCCGAGGTGATCCGGCGGCTTGCGGAATTCCGGCCCTGACAGCGGCGTGAGCCGGCGGCAAAGCGGACGATCTTGATCTTGCCCCCCTGCGGGGTTCCCACTATTCACCTTGCGCGGAACAACCCAAAGGCAGAGCCATGGCCAAGACCCCGACCGAAGACGGCAAACGCCCGCGCGGCAAGGCGCAGGAGGCGGCGGTCTGGACATTGATGGGGATGCTGATCCTGGGACTGGGCGGCTTTGGCGTCACCAGTTTCTCGGGCGGGGTGTCGAAGATCGCCAGCGTCGGCGACATCGAGATCACCACCGACGATTACGCCCGTGCCCTGAAGACCCAGGTCAACGCCTTCTCGCAGCAGCTGGGCCAGCCGATCACGATGCAGCAGGCATTGTCCTTCGGGATCGACAAGCAGGTGATGCAAAGCGTGATCACCCGCGCCGCGCTGGACAACGAGGCGGGCCGCGTCGGGCTTTCGGTCGGCGACGAGGTTGTGGCGGCCGAGATCATGAAGATGGACAGCTTCAAGGGTGTCTCGGGCAGCTTCGACCGCGAGGCCTATCGCTTCACGCTGAGCCGCAACCGCCTTTCCGAGGCCGAGTTCGAGACCAATCTGCGCCGCGACATCAGCCGAGAGCTGTTGCAGGGCGCGGTCGGGGGCGGGTTTGCGGCCCCGAAACCGATGACCGACACGCTTTACGCCTGGGTGGCCGAGCGGCGGGGCTTTTCCATGCTGCGGCTGACCGAGGCGGACCTGACCACCCCGGTGGCCGAGCCGACGGAGACCGAGCTGAAGGCGCATTACGACGCGCATATCGACCGCTTCACCAAGCCCGAAGCCAAGCGCATCACCTATGCCTCGCTGCTGCCCGAAGCGATTGCCAAGGATCAGCCGGTCGACGAGGCCACGCTGAAGAAGCTGTATGACGACCGCATCAGCGAGTTCGTGGTCCCGGAGCGCCGGATCGTCGACAGGCTGGTCTTCCCCGACCAGGCCAGCGCCGAAGCGGCGAAGGCCAGGCTGGATGCCGGGACGACCTTCGAGGAGCTGGTCGCCGAACGCGGGCTGACGCTGGATGCCATCGACCAGGGCGACGTGTCGAAGGAAGATCTGGGCGCTGCGGGCGAGGCGGTCTTTGCTGCTGCCGAGGGCAGCGTGGCCGGGCCGGTGGACACCGACCTTGGCCCGGCGCTTTACCGGGTGAACGGGGTTCTGGCGGCGGAAGAGACAAGCTTCGAGGCCGCGCATGAGACGCTGGCCGCCGAAATGCAGACCGACGCCGCGCGCCGGGCCATCGGCGAGCGGGTCGAGGAGATCGACGATCTTCTGGCTGGCGGCGCGACGCTGGAGGATCTGGCGAAGGACGCAGGCCTTGCGCTCGCGACGCTCGACTATGTGCCGGGCCTGCAGGGCGACACCACCATCGAGGGCTATCCGGCCTTCCGCACGGCCGCCGATGCCGTGCAGGACGGCGATTTCTCCGAGGCCATCGTGCTGGACGACGGCGGCGTTGTCGCGCTGCGGCTGGACGAGATCGTGCCCGCCGCTCCGATCCCCTTCGACGAGGCGAAAGAGCAGGTGGCCGAGGACTGGCGCAAGGCAGAAGTGGCCAAGGCGCTGTCGGGCCGGGCCGCCGAGATCAAGGCCGCGCTGGAGGGCGGGGCCAAGATCGGAACTTTCGGCATTGTCGACGTGACGCCGGAAACCGCGCGGTCGGGCTTCGTCGCAGATGCGCCCGAGACGCTGCTGGCGGATGTCTTCAGAATGGCGGAAGGGGCGGTCGAGATCACCGAGGCCGAAGGTTTCACCGCCGTGGTGCAGCTTGACAGGATCCTGCCCGCCGCCACCGAGGGGGAGGATGCCGAGGCGCTGAAAGCCTCGCTCGAGGCGCAGGCGCAGCAGGCGATCTCGCAGGATGCCTTCGCGGCCTATACCGCCGCGCTGACCGCCGGGGCCGGGATCACGCTGGACCAGGCCGCGATCAACGCCGTCCACACGAGCCTGCCCTGATGCAGTTGCAGCCGTCCTTTGCCGAGTTCGAGGCGGGCTGGACCCAGGGGCGGAACCAGATCGTCTGGGCCCGGCTGGCGGCGGACCTGGATACTCCCGTCAGCCTGATGCTGAAGCTGGGCGACGCCCGCGCCGATACGTTCATGCTGGAATCGGTGACGGGCGGCGAGGTGCGCGGGCGCTATTCCATCGTCGGCATGAAACCGGACCTGGTCTGGCAGTGCCACGGCACCCAAAGCCGGATCAACCGCGAGGCGCGCTTCGACCGGCAGTCCTTCACCGACCTGCCCGGTCCCCCGCTGCAAACCCTGCGCGATCTTCTGGCCGAATGCCGGATCGAGATGCCCGAAGGCCTGCCCGCGGTCTCGGCGGGGCTGTTCGGCTATCTCGGCTATGACATGATCCGGCTGGTCGAACATCTGCCCGACGTGAACCCCGATCCCCTGGGCCTGCCCGATGCCGAACTGATCCGGCCTTCGGTCGTCGCGGTGCTGGACGGGGTGAAAGGCGAGGTGACGGTGGTCGCCCCGGCCTGGGTGGCCGGGGGGCTTTCGGCGCGGGCGGCCTATGCCCAGGCGGCGGAGCGGGTGATGGACAGCTTGCGCGATCTGGACCGCGCGCCCTCCGCCGCGCGGGATCTGGGCGAAACCTCCCCCGTGGGCGAGGCAACGTCGAACTTCACCCATGCGGGCTACAAGGCCGCCGTGGAGAAGGCCAAGGACTACATCCGCGCGGGCGACATCTTCCAGGTGGTGCCCAGCCAGCGCTGGGCGCAGCGGTTCGAGCTGCCGCCCTTCGCGCTGTATCGCAGCTTGCGGCGCACCAATCCCTCGCCCTTCATGTTCTTCTTCAATTTCGGCGGTTTCCAGGTGATCGGGGCCTCGCCCGAAATCCTTGTCCGTCTGCGTGACGGCGAAGTGACCGTGCGCCCCATCGCCGGGACCCGCAAGCGGGGCGCGACGCCGGAAGAGGACCGCGCGCTGGAGGCCGATCTCCTGGCCGATCCGAAGGAACGGGCCGAGCATCTGATGCTCCTCGACCTTGGCCGCAACGACGTGGGCCGGGTGGCAAGGGTCGGCACGGTGCGCCCGACCGAGACCTTCATCATCGAACGCTACAGCCACGTCATGCATATCGTGTCGAACGTGGTCGGCGAGATCGGCGAAGGCGAGGACGCGCTGTCGGCGCTGCTGGCGGGCTTGCCGGCGGGCACGGTGTCCGGCGCGCCGAAGGTCCGCGCGATGGAGATCATCGACGAGCTGGAACCGGAAAAGCGCGGTGTCTATGGCGGGGGCGTGGGCTATTTCGCCGCCAATGGCGAGATGGATTTCTGCATCGCGCTGCGCACGGCAGTGCTGAAGGACGAGACGCTGTATATCCAGGCGGGCGGGGGTGTGGTCTTCGACAGCGACCCGGAAGCCGAGTATCAGGAAACCGTCAACAAATCCAACGCCCTGCGCCGTGCGGCCGAGGATGCCGGGCGCTTCGCCGGGCGCGGGAACGGCTGAGCGTTCCTCCTTGTTCGACTGCGTCGCCGCGTCGGAGAAGCCCGGCGAGATGTGAGGACGTCATCGACGGGCCTCCGGTTGCGCCGGTTCAGTCGACCTTCAGCACCGCCGTCAGCGGGGCCAGCGCCACCGTTGCGGCCTTGCCCTCGACCGTCCATTCCAGAAGTGCCGCCACCGTTGCAGGATCGGCGGTCCCGACGATGCTGACCCGGCCCGCCTGATCGGCCTTGAAGACGGCGCGGTCCAGCAGGCGGCGCAGGGCCACCTTGTCGCCATGCCCCTCGTCGAGATTGCGGAAGATCACGGCGGCTTCAAGGTCATCGCGCCGGGCGATCTGGTCGGCCGCGTTCAGCCCTTCGTCCCAGCTCAGAAGCCCGCGACCCTCGGCCTTGAGGATCGGCACCACGGCGCTGGCGAGGCTGCGGTTGTTCTGGAAGGCCGGATCGGCGAGATCCATCACCGCCACGGCTTCGGGCAGGCCCTGTTCCATCGACTGAAAGGCCACCTCGACATCCGAGGCCTGCGCGCCCTCGGCGATGCCCGTGACCAGCATCAGCACCTCTTTGCCCGCCGCACGGTAGATCGCGGCGCGTTCGGGCGTGGCGGGGTCCAGCGGATCAAGTGCGAAGCTGACCGGGAAGGGCAGGGCGGCCAGCCCCGCACGGTCAAGGTCCGGGGTTCCGGGATCAACCAGAACGATGGCGAAGGGCGGCTTGGCCTCGGGGTTCTCGAACGGCACGGCGAACTGCGCGATCGGGCGCGGGTCCTCGGGCGTGACGGCAGGATCGGCGGCGGCGGCGTCGGTCGGCTTGTCCCGTCCGATGATCACGCCTTCCCCCGCGCGGACAAGGCCGGGTGCGGGCTTGAAAGAGGAGCCGTTGCCCGGAACCTCAGCCGTCGCAGCTCCGTCGGCATCGGGCTCGGCTGTGCCGGGAAGGGCAGCGGGTTTGCTGCCCGGCATTGCCGGGACAGCGGTGCCCGGCACCGGATCAGGCGAGACTTCGGCGGCGCTCTCGGGTGCCGGGGTCGCGTCCGGCAGTGGCGCGGCGGGGGGCTCTGTGACCGGGGCTTCGACAGCCGGGGCGTCAGGTGGCGGGGCTTCGGTGGCAGGAAGGTCCGCAGGCAGCGGCTCGGTGGCCGGGGCTTCGGCGGCTGCGGGCGTCTCCGGCACCGGGGTTTCTACAGCGGTGGCTTCCGGTGCAGGCGTTGTCGCTGGTGCGTTGTCAGTCGTGGCGGCTTCGAGCGCCGGGGACAGTGTCGCGGCTTCCGTGGCCGGTTCGGTCGCCGCTGGGGCGGGCGCGCTGTCCGGGGCCTTTGTTTCGACCGGAGCCTCGGCGGCGGGGGCGGTCTCTACCGCAACCCCGGCGTCCGGCGCGGCTGTTTCCGGCGCGGCTTCGTTGGCGGCAAGCTCGATGGGGGCCGGTTCGACGGGGGCGGGTTCGGCTGCGGCAGGCTCAGCGGGGGCAGGCTCGACGGGAGCAGGCTCGGCGGCTGCGGTTTCCGTCGCAGGTGCCTGGGCCTCGGCGGCGGGTTCGGTCATCTGGGTGGCGTCGGCGGGCTTGGGGTCTGCGGGTTCAGTGGCGGCCCCCTCGCTTGTGGCGGGGTCCGGGGTGGCGGCGGCATCGGCCTCGGGCGCAGCCGGTTTCGACGGCTCGGTCCCGGTTTCCGGCGGGGCAACCTCGGACGCCGGGGCTTCGGGCGTGGCCGCAGTGAGATTGCCTTCGGGCGCGGCCTCGGGGACGGGGGGGGCGGTTTCCGCCACTGTCACCGCAGGGGCTTCGGTCTCGTCCACCTTCGCCACAGGGTCGGGTTCGGGCGCAGGTGCGGCGGCATTGGCGGTCGCATCCGCAACCTCGGGCACCGGGGTCGGGGCGGCGGGTTCGGGAACGGCAGCCGTCGCGCCTGCCTCGGGGGTGGTTGCCGTTGGCGCGGCAATCGGCGCTTCGGCAACGGCGGAGGGGAGATTGTCGTTCGCGGGGCGTGTCGGGAACAGGAGCGAACCGACCACCAGACCGCCCGTGACCACCAGGCCACCCGTGACCACGCCAAGAAGGAATTTGCCGACCACTGCCGCCTCCAGCTTTGCGCCACCTGGGCCGGTGCGGAGCCGGGCGGTCTTGCCTTGCCCGGTCGGACCGCCCGTCTTGCCCGGCGCCTTTCTTCTGCTTTGCGGCACTATAGCCGCAGGCCGCGTCGGCTTCACGCTTTTTTCTGCCCGTCGTCAACAAGTTGCCGGAGATAGTGGCGCGCGGGCACTGGTCCGCAGTGCGCAAAGCCCGAAGCGGGCCTTGGGTCGAGCGGCGATGCCTGCGGTATTTTCAGGGTTGCGCAGGCTTTGGCGGTGTGGCCGCCCGCCGACAGTGGCGCCCCCCTGACAGCTCCGGCCCCGCCGTCCCTTTCGCCATGGCGCGGCTTTCGGCTCGGTGCTATCCCCGAAGTGACGCGGGGCGGGTGCAGTCCCGGTGCGGCAGGGAGGATGCGCGATGGCGACGGAAAAGGTGGCGCTGGTCACGGCGGGCGGCTCGGGCATGGGGGCGGCGGCGGCGCGGCGGCTGGCGGCCGATGGCTACCGGGTCGGCATCCTGTCCTCCTCGGGCAAGGGCGAGGCGCTGGCGGCGGAACTGGGGGGCGTCGGCGTGACCGGGTCGAACCAGAACGCGGAGGACGTGGCCCGCGTGGTCGAGGCGGTGATGACGAAATGGGGCCGGATCGACGGGCTGGTCAACAGTGCGGGCCACGGTCCCCGCAAGCAGATCCTGGAACTGACCGATGCCGACTGGCAGGGCGGCATGGATGTCTATTTCCTGTCGGCGATCCGGCCGATCCGGCTGGTGACGCCGATCATGCAGGCGCAGAAGGGCGGGTCGATCATCAACATCTCGACCGCCTGGGCCTTCGAACCCGCGGCGATGTTCCCGACCTCGGCGGTCGCGCGGGCGGGGCTTGCGGCCTTCACCAAGATCTACGCCGACACCTATGCCCCCGAGGGCATCCGCATCAACAACATCCTGCCCGGCTGGATCGACAGCCTGCCCGCGACCGAGGAGCGCCGCCAGGGCGTGCCGATGGGGCGTTATGGCAAGTCCGAGGAAATCGCGGCGACGGTCGCCTTCCTGGCCTCCGAGGGCGCGGGCTACATCACCGGACAGAACCTGCGGGTTGACGGTGGCGTCACCCGCAGCGTCTGACCTGATTGCATGACCGGGCTTGCCGCGCTATCCCCGTGACAACAAAGGGGGCAACATGAGCCGCGCATTCGTCTTTCCGGGGCAGGGCGCCCAGACCATCGGCATGGGCAAGGCCCTGGCCGAGGCTTATCCGGCGGCGAAAGCCGTCTTCGACGAGGTTGATGCAGCCCTTGGCGAAAAGCTCTCCACCCTGATCTGGGAGGGCGACATCGCCGAGCTGACGCTGACCAAGAACGCCCAGCCCGCGCTGATGGCAACCTCCATCGCCGCGCTGCGGGCGCTGGAGGCGGAAGGCTTCGGCCTTGACCAGGCCAGCTTTGTCGCCGGGCACAGCCTTGGCGAATATTCCGCGCTCTGCGCCGCCGGCTCGCTGACCCTGTCCGACACCGCGCGGCTTCTGCGCATCCGCGGCCAGGCGATGCAAGAGGCGGTGCCGGTGGGCGAGGGGGCGATGGCCGCCCTCCTTGGCCTTGACTTCGAGACCGCCATCGCCGTCGCCCGTGACGCAGCGCAGGGCGAGGTCTGTCAGGCCGCGAACGACAACGATCCCGCACAGGTCGTCGTCTCGGGTCACAAGGCCGCCGTCGAACGCGCGGTCGAGATTGCCAAGGCCAGGGGCGCGAAACGTGCGCTGCTCCTGCCCGTCTCCGCCCCGTTCCACTGCGCCCTGATGCAGCCCGCCGCGCATGTCATGGCCGAGGCGCTGGCCGCCGTGCCGATCGCAAAGCCCAGCCTCCCCGTCGTGGTCAACGTCCGCGCCGAGGCCGTCACCGAACCCGACCGGATCATGGACCTGCTCATCGCCCAGGTCACCGGGTCGGTCCGCTGGCGGGAATCTGTCCTCTGGATGGAAAAGGCCGGCGTCACCGAATTCTGGGAGATCGGCGCCGGCAAGGCACTGTCCGGCATGATCAAACGCATCGCAAGCGGCGCCACCACCCGCGCCATCGGCACGCCCGACGACATCGCCGCCCTCAAGGCGTGAAAGGAACCCCCATGTTCGACCTGACCGGCAAATCCGCCCTTGTCACCGGCGCCAGCGGCGGCATCGGTGCCGACATCGCCCGTGCCCTTCACGCCGCCGGGGCCAGCGTGGGGCTTTCGGGCACCCGTGTCGAACCGCTGGAAGCTCTGGCCGCAGAGCTTGGCAGCCGGGCCCATGTGCTGCCCTGCAACCTTTCCAACCCCGAGGATGTCGAAGGCCTGGTGAAACGCGCCACCGAGGCGATGGGGGCGGTGGACATTCTGGTGAACAACGCCGGGATCACCAAGGATGGCCTTGCCATGCGGATGTCGGACGAAGACTGGCAGTCGGTGATCGACGTGAACCTGACCGCCACCTTCCGGCTTTGCCGGGCCGCGATCCGGGGCATGATGAAGGCGCGCTGGGGCCGGATCGTCAATATCTCCTCGGTGGTCGGCACCACCGGCAATGCGGGGCAGGTGAACTATGCGGCCTCCAAGGCCGGGATGGTCGGCCTGTCGAAATCGCTCGCCGCGGAAGTCGCCAGCCGGGGCATCACGGTGAACTGCGTGGCACCGGGCTTCATCGAGACCGCGATGACGGAAAAGCTGAACGAGACGCAGCGGGCGGCGATCCTGGGCTCGGTCCCGGCGGGCCGGATGGGCAGCCCGCAGGAAATCGCCGCCGCCGCGCTGTTCCTGTCCTCGCCGGAAGCGGCCTATGTCACCGGGGCCACATTGCATGTGAATGGCGGCATGGACATGGTCTGAAACCGAACCTGCGCAAGTCAGGTTAAAGCGTTTGCCATGCGCCGCGACCCTTGGTATAGGCGCGCAGATTGACGCCCGGACCGGGCAGAACGAAAAAGGCCGGGTGGAACCCCTGCCGCAGATAGAGGAACGGACATGAGCGACATCGCTGATCGCGTTAAGAAGATCGTCGTCGAACATCTGGGCGTCGAAGCAGACAAGGTGACGGAATCGGCATCGTTCATCGACGACCTGGGCGCGGATTCGCTTGATACGGTCGAGCTGGTCATGGCCTTCGAGGAAGAGTTCGGCATCGAGATCCCGGACGACGCCGCCGAAACCATCCAGACCTTCGGCGACGCGGTGAAGTTCATCTCGGAAGCCGCCTGACGCATTCGTCCCTTCGCGGGGCCACAGGGCACCCTTCGGGGTGCCTTTTGCGTTTGCGGGTGTATAGTCTGGCCTGATCCTCTGGTCACAAGGGACAGGCGATGGCATTCCCCGATTTCTTCCGCGCCTTTCCGGCGCTGGACGTGCCCTTTCCCGACGACGTGGTCGGCACACAGGCCATCCGTTCGGACGCGGGCCTGGTGGTCTTCTTCACCTTCCACAAGGATATGGTGCTGCCGATGCATGCCCACGGTGCGCAGTGGGGCTCGGTGATCGAAGGGGAAATCACCTTCACCATCGGCGACGAGACCCGGGTTTATCGGCCCGGCGACAGTTACTCCATTCCTGCCGGTATCCAGCATGGCGCCCGGATCAAGGCGGGGACGCGGGTCGTCGACGTCTTTCAGGAAGCGGACCGTTACCCTTTGCGCGCGTGAGGTCAGTCCCGCCTGCGGCGCTTGAATGCCGAGCGCCCGCGCCGCGACTTGCACAGAGGTGTCGGTGCGGGCCACTCTGGCCCGAGGATAGTGGAGGAAGTCCCATATGACCGGCAACACCGCCCTTGGCACGATGTTCGGCGCTGCGTCCGTGGACACATTCATGGGCTTGCCGCGCTGCCGCGACCTGTCCCGGCTGTCCGCGAAGATGGCGCTGATCGGGGCGGATGGCTGCACGCCTTACCAGACTGTCGGTTTCTACTGCGCAGGTGGTCCGGCGGCGATCCGGGCGGCGGGGGCGGCCTATGCGGCGAACCTGGCGCATATGAATTTCGACCTTGGCGGGCCGGTGTTTCCGGGCGGTGTCTCGGCGGTGGATGCGGGCGACCTGCCGCAGGACATCACCGATCCGGGCGGCAACCGGGCGCGGATCTTCGGGGCGGTCAGCCAGGTTCTGGACCGGGGCGGGGTGCCGATGCTGCTTGGCGGCGACGACAGCCTGCCGATCCCGATGCTGGAAGCCTATGGCGCGCGGGGGCGGGGTTTCACCATCCTGCAGATCGACGCCCATATCGACTGGCGCGACGAGGTGCAGGGCGAAAGGCTGGGCCTGTCCTCGACCATGCGGCGGGCCTCCGAGATGGGCCATATCGAGGCGATCATCCAGGTCGGGCAGCGCGGCATCGGCTCGGAAAGGGTGCAGGATGTGGCGGAGGCCGAGGCCTGGGGCGTGGGGTTCGTTCCGGCGGGCGAGGTCGCGCGCTATGGCATCACCCGCGCGCTGGATCTGATTGCCGAGGGGGCGGAGGTGATCATCTGCCTCGACCTCGATGCGCTCGACCCCAGCGTGATGCCGGCGGTGATCGGGCGGACGGCGGGGGGGCTTGGCTACTGGCAGGTGCTGGAGTTGATCGCCGGCGTGGCCGAAAAGGCGCGGATCGTCGGTTTCGACATGGTGGAGTTCATGCCGGACCGCGACATTGACGGTCAGGGGGCCGCCCTTGCGGCGCAACTGCTGGCCGCCGTGATGGGCATCGTCGCGCGGCAGGGATAGAAGTTAACCATTTCTGAACAGCCGCGGACAAGTGATTGATTTCATTTTGCTTTGAAAATCTGTCCACTGTGGACGCATCAGCCCGCCGCCGATGAACCACCCCCATGGTTGCACGACGAAGGGGGGCCGTGTATCACCCGGAAAAGCCTGATCCGTGGGAGGAAGAGCATGCGTCGTGTCGTGGTCACTGGTCTGGGAATGGTCACTCCGCTGGCCTGCGGGGTCGAAGAGACCTGGTCCCGCCTGCTGGCTGGCCAGTCCGGCGCGGGGACGATCACCCGGTTCGACAGTTCGAACGTCGTGACCCAATACGCCTGCGAGATCCCGATGGGCGACGGCAGCGACGGCACCTTCAATGCCGACGACTGGATGGAGCCGAAAGAACAGCGCAAGGTCGACGATTTCATCATCTACGGGATGGCCGCCGCCGTGCAGGCGGTGCGGGACGCCGGGTGGGATGACATCTCCGAGGACGAAAAGCTGCGGACCGGGGTGATGATCGGCTCCGGCATCGGCGGGCTGAACTCGATTGCCGAGACGGCGGTGCTGATCAAGGAGAAGGGGCCGAAGCGGGTGTCGCCCTTCTTCATTCCGGGCGCACTGATCAACCTCGTCTCCGGGCAGGTCTCGATCCGCTTCGGGTTCAAGGGGCCGAACCATGCCGTCGTCACCGCCTGCTCGACCGGGGCGCATGCCATCGGCGATGCGGCGCGGCTGATCATGTGGGGGGATGCCGACGTAATGGTCGCGGGTGGGACGGAGAGCCCGATTTCCGAGATCGGCATCGCCGGGTTCAACGCCTGCAAGGCGCTGTCGACGAAGCGGGCCGACGAGCCACAGAAGGCCAGCCGTCCCTATGACGCCGACCGCGACGGGTTCGTCATGGGCGAGGGCGCCGGGGTGGTCGTGCTGGAGGAATACGAGCACGCCAGGGCCCGCGGCGCGAAGATCTACTGCGAAATCCTGGGCTACGGCCTGTCGGGCGACGCCTACCACATCACCGCGCCGTCGGAAGACGGGGACGGCGGGTATCGCAGCATGGCGGCGGCCTTGAAGCGGGCCGGGCTGGAAGCCAAGGACATCGACTATATCAACGCCCATGGCACCTCGACGATGGCCGATACCATCGAGCTTGGCGCGGTGGAGCGGCTTTTGGGCGACCATGCCCCGAACGCCACCATGTCCTCGACAAAGTCGTCGATCGGGCATCTGCTGGGGGCGGCCGGGGCGGTGGAGGCGATCTTCTGCGTGCTGGCGCTGCGCGATCAGATCGCCCCGCCGACGATCAACCTGGACAATCCGGCGGTGCAGCCGAAGCTGGACCTGGCGCCGAACAAGGCGGTGAAGCGCAAGATCGACGTGGCGCTGTCGAACAGCTTTGGCTTCGGTGGCACCAACGCCAGCCTCGTCCTCGGCAAGGTGCGCTAGGCCATGTGGCGGTCCGTCGCCTCGAACGCGCTGACGCTGTTCATCGTGCTTTTGATCGCGATGGCGGCCTTGGTCGCCTGGGGGCGGAACGAGTTTTTCGCGGCGGGGCCCTTGGCCGGACCGATCTGTCTGGAGGTGGAACGCGGGGCCAGCCTTTCGGCGATCAGCCGGAACCTGGAAGAGCGCGGGGCGATCACCGATGCCCGCATCTTCCGGATCGGCGCGGAATATGCCGACCGGGCGGATAACCTGAAGTTCGGGAGCTACATGGTCCCGGCCAAGGCCAGCATGTCCGAGGTGCTGGAGGCGATCACCGCCTCGGGCAAGTCGACCTGCGGGCGCGACCTGAACTACCGGATCAGGGTCACGAAGTCGGATGTGGTGCTGAGCGCGCTGGACCTGACGACGAACACCTATGCCGAGGTCGCGCGGTTTGACGCGGGGGCGGACCCGTTGCCGCCGGAATACCTGGAGGTGTCGGACGACCCGGCCCTGGTGCTTCGGGTGACGGTGGCCGAAGGCGTGACCAGCTGGCAGATCGTGGATGCGCTGAAGAAGGCGGACTTCCTGCAAGGACCGCTGGAGACGGTGCCGCCCGAGGGATCGCTGGCGCCGGGGGGCTATGAGGTGGAGCGCGGGATGGAACGCGGGGCGCTGATCAGCCAGATGACCGCGAAACAATCTGCGATCCTGGCCGAGGCCTGGGCCAAGCGGTCGGACGGGTTGCCCTATGATACACCGGAAGAGGCGTTGATCATGGCATCCATCGTCGAGAAGGAGACCGGGATCGCCGAGGAACGCGGTCGGGTGGCAAGCGTGTTCATCAACCGCTTGCAGCAAGGGATGCGGCTGCAGACCGATCCGACGGTGATCTACGGCATCACCAAGGGCGAGGGCGTGCTGGGGCGCGGCTTGCGGCAAAGCGAGCTGCGGCGCGAGACGCCTTACAACACCTATGTCATCGACGGGCTGCCGCCGACCCCGATCTCGAACCCCGGAGCCGAGGCGATCAAGGCCGCGGTGAACCCGGAGCAGACGGACTACCTGTTCTTCGTGGCAGATGGGTCCGGCGGGCATGCCTTTGCCAAGACCCTGGATGAGCACAACGCCAACGTGGCGGCCTGGCGCAAGATCGAGGCGGCGCAGGGGGCGGCGGAAGAAGGCGGCGTGCAGGGCGAGTGACGGTTAACGAATCGTGAAACCGGCGCGCGGCAAGCCTTTGATGTTGCTGCGTTTTACCTTGACTTGCCGCGCGGTCTGATGTAGACCTTTTGGCATGCTAGAAGAAGTGTCGAAGCGGCCCGGGGGCACCCCGTTGGCCGCTTTTTCATTTCCTTCGTGCGGGGGCAGCATGAGGGGTGTCGGATCTAGATGACAGTGAGGTTCACGGGGGACGCTCCCACAGCGGAAGAGCTGCTGGGGGCGACGGAGACGTTTTACGAACTGACCGTGATGGAGCTGCAACGCACCATCAGCGCGATCAGGGCCGGGGAATTCAATGAAGTAAAGGCAGCGCAGACGGCGATCCGCGATCTTCGCGCGACGGCGGTTCAGGTGCTGGAGGAAAGGGGAAAAGTTGACAAACTCCGCAAGCAGATTGCCGGCCACGTCGGAGCCGGAGGGGCGCTCGATCTTGACGAGGCCCGAGCTGAAATCGGGCGCCGCCTGGCTTGCCTCCGCGACGCCGGAGGAGGTGGATGAGTTTCTGTCGGGCCTGAGCCAGAACGCATTGCTGGCGCTGCCCTGGGTGTTCGAGTTCTGGGCGCTGCCGCATCAGTTGCCGCCTCGGGGGGCCTGGAAGACCTGGGTCATCATGGGTGGACGCGGTGCAGGCAAGACGCGCGCGGGGTCGGAATGGGTGCGGGCGCAGGTGGAAGGCGCGGGGCCTGCGGATGCGGGACGCGCCAGGCGGGTGGCGCTGGTGGGCGAGACCGTGGATCAGGTGCGCGATGTGATGGTGCTGGGCGAAAGCGGGATCATCGCCTGCTCGCCGCCCGACCGGAAGCCGGAGTGGCAGGCGTCGAAGTCGCAGGTGGTGTGGCCGAACGGGGCGGTGGCGCAGGTGTTTTCGGCGCATGAGCCCGAGGCGATGCGCGGGCCACAGTTCGATGCGGCCTGGGCGGATGAGCTGGGCAAATGGAAGAAGGGCGGCGAGGCCTGGGACCAGTTGCAGTTCGCGCTGCGGCTGGGGCGGAACCCGCAGGCGGTGGTAACGACGACGCCGCGCAATGTGGGGGTGCTGAAGGCGATCCTGAAGAACCCGTCCTCGGTGGTGACGCATGCGCCGACCGAGGCGAACCGGGCCTATCTGGCGGAGAGCTTCCTGGCGGAAGTGCAGGCGCGCTATGGCGGCACCCGGTTCGGGCGGCAGGAGCTGGAGGGCGTGCTGGTCGAGGAGGCCGAGGGGGCGCTCTGGACGGCCGAGATGCTGGAGGCGGCGCGGGTGGACGAGGTGCCGGTGTTCAACCGGGTGGTGGTGGCGGTGGACCCTCCGGTCACGTCGATGAAGTCGAGCGATGCCTGCGGGATTGTCGTGGTGGGTGCGGATACGCGGGGGGAGCCGCAGGACTGGAAGGCCGTGGTGCTGGAGGATGCGTCGGTGAAGGGGGCCACGCCAGAAGGCTGCCGTTCGGGTTGGTGACGCTGATCGAACGCTGGCGGACGGTCCGCATCCTGGGCGGAGGCAAGACATGACCGCGCCGCATCTGAACCGGGCGCTGGTGCTGGAGGGGGTCGTCAGGACCCCGGATGGCGCGGGCGGCTTTACCGAGGCCTGGGCGGCACTTGGGACACTTTGGGCAGAGTTGGTTAACTCAAGTTCCAATTGCAACACCTGCGGTAGCCCTTGCGATTTCCTCTGCGAGAGCTTGGGCCGGAGTTTTCCATCCCAAGGTCTTGCGGGGGCGGTTGTTCATCAGTCTTGCGATGTGGTCGAGATCGCGCTGACTGAACTGTCGCAGATCGGCGCCCTTGGGCAGAAACTGGCGGAGGAGGCCGTTGGTGTTCTCATTTGACCCACGCTGCCAGGGCGCATGGGGATCGCAAAACCAGATATCGATCTTCAGGCGCCGCGCCAGCTCGGGATGGCATGCCATCTCGACGCCCCGGTCGTAGAGCCTGCCCCGGGCCTGCCCCGGGGTCAGGCTTTTGCGCAGGAAGGCGGGCAGGTGTTTCATCTGCCGCGTAAAGCCTTCCAGAGCCGCTGCAGCGCCGTTGCCCTCCATCTTCGCCAGGGTGACAAAGCGGGTCTTGCGCTCGACCAAAGTGCCGACCGAGGAGCGGTTGGAGGCGCCCTTCAGGAGATCGCCCTCCCAGTGGCCGGGGACCAGGCGGGCGTCCACCTCCTCGGGCCGGTGGATAATCCTCAAGGATTCCGGGACGATGGCACTGCCGCCCCCCGGCTTGCGCCCGATCCCCCGCCCGACACCGCGCCGGTGCTTGCCCTGGCGCAGGGCCTCCACCAGCGCCGCCTTCAGCCCGCCACGCGGTTGGGCGTAGATCATCGCGTAGATGGTCTCGTGGCTCACGCGGGCGAGGCGGTCATCGGGGTGCATGGCTGAGAGTGTCGCGGCGATCTGCTCGGGCGACCAGCGGAATGTGACGAGCCGATGCCAGACGACGCGCCACAGCGCCCCGCCCGCGACCAGCTTGCGCCGGGGTCGGCAGCGCCGCCGACGCCGCGCATAGGCGCGCTGGCCCGCCTGCGGACAGTACCCCGACCCCCATCCGCCCCCCGAACCGGGTGACACCCGCCCCCGCGCCAGCTCCCGACAGATCGTGCTCGCCGACCGGCCCAGAAGCCGCGCGATCTCCCGCTGGCTCGCGCCCCGACGATGCTCCGCAAAGAGCACCGCCCGCTCCGCACCGTCCAGATGCCGCCCCCGCCTCTCCATCGCAACCCCCTCTCCATCCTCAGGTGTTGCGGTTCATTCTAGAGGCTGAGGGTTCTGCCAGGTTCCGGCAGCGATACTCTGGGCGAGGAGCGGATGCTGTCGGCGGTGCCCTACCGGATCACGGTGCGGGGGACACCGACGGGGTCTCCGTCCCGCCCGAAGGCCGGACAGCGGTTCCGGGAAGGAACGCGGCTGTTCCTGATCCAGGCGGTGACCGAGCGCGACCAGTTCGGCCGCTACCTGACCTGTTTTGCCCGCGAGGAGGTGCCGAAATGAGCTATGGTGCAGCACCCGCCCTGCAGACGGCGGTCTTCCAGCGGTTGTCGGGCTGGCCTGCCCTGACGGGCGTGGCGATCTACGACGCAGTGCCGCCGAACGTCACCGGGACCTTCGTGCTGATCGGCCCGGAGGAGGCGCGCGACCAGTCCGACAAGTCGGGCGCGGGGGCCGAGCATCAGCTGGTGATCAGCGTGATCACCGATGCGACCGGGTTTCTGTCGATCAAGACCATCGCCGCCGAGATTTCGGATGCGCTGATCGGGGCGCCGTTGAGCTTGAACCGGGGACAGCTGGTGAGCCTGTTCTTCGTCCGGGCCTCGGCGCGCCGGATCGAAGAAGGCGAGACGCGGCGGATCGACCTGACTTTCCGGGCGCGCGTGCAGCTGTAGCGCCCGCCCAACACCCTTCACACGGAGAGCGAACATGGCTGTGCAAAGCGGCAAGGATCTGCTGATCAAGATCGACCAGACGGGGGACGGCCAGTTCGTCACCATCGCGGGGCTTCGGGCGACGCGGATCAGCTTCAACACGGAATCGGTGGATGTCACCAGCCTGGAAAGCCAGGGTGGCTGGCGCGAGCTGCTTGCCGGGGCGGGCGTGAAGTCGGCGGCGATCTCGGGGTCGGGGGTGTTTCGGGACGAGAACACCGACGAGCGCGCGCGGCAGGTGTTCTTCAACGGCGAGATCCCGGACTTCCAGGTGGTGATCCCGAGTTTCGGGGTGATCGAGGGGCCGTTCCAGATCACCTCGATCGAGTATTCCGGCAGCCACAACGACGAGGCGAGCTACGAGATGGCCATGGCCTCGGCGGGGGCGATGACCTTTACGGCGCTTTGAGATGGCGAACCCCTGGGCAGGCGAGGTCGCGATCTGGCTGGATGGCCAGCGTCATGCGGCGAAGCTGACGCTTGGCGCTTTGGCCGAGCTGGAGGAGGCGCTGGAGACGGGGTCGCTGCTGGATCTGGTGCAGCGGTTCGAGGAGCGGCAGTTTTCGACGCGGGACGTATTGGCGCTGATCGTCGCGGGCCTTCGTGGCGGTGGCTGGCAGGGTTCGGCCTCGGACCTTCTGCGGGTCGAGATCGGCGGTGGTCCGGTCGAGGCGGCGCGGGCGGCGGCGGAATTGCTGGCGCGGGCGTTCTCGCTGCCGGGCGAGTCATGAGTGGCATCGACTGGCGCGGGCTGATGCAGGCGGGCCTGCATGGGCTGGGGCTGGAGCCGGTGGTCTTCTGGCGTCTTACGCCCGTGGAGTTGAAGATCATGCTGGGGCGGGAGGGCTTGGTCCCGCCCCTGACACGCGCGCGGCTGGCAGAACTGGCGGCGGCGTTCCCGGATGTGAGGAAGGATCAGGGCGATGGCGGATATCGGAACGATGCAGGAGCAGCTTCAGGCGCTTGAAGCGCAGATGGGGTCATCGGTGTCGATGGTGGCGGCGTTCGACGGGGAGCTGTCGCGGATGCGGGAGACGATGATCTTCACCGGCCGCGAGGTGAACACGCTGTCGAGCGGGATCAGCGGCGGGCTGCGGAAAGCCTTCGATGGGCTGGTCTTCGACGGGATGAAGCTGAACGACGCGCTGAAGTCGGTGGCGAACACCATCGTCGATACGGTCTATTCCATTGCGATTAAGCCGGTGACGGGCGCGCTGGGCGGCCTTCTAGCGCAGGGCGTGGCAGGCGTGATGGGCGCGGGGATGCCCTTTGCCAATGGCGGGATCGTCGGCGCGCCGACCACTTTCCCGATGCGGGGTGGGCGTGGGTTGATGGGCGAGGCCGGTCCGGAGGCGATCATGCCGCTGGCCCGGGGGCCGGATGGTCGGCTGGGGGTGCAGGCAGGCGGGGGCAGGGCGGTCAACGTGGTGATGAACATCACGACGCCGGACGTGCAGGGCTTCCAGCGCAGCCAGTCCCAGGTTGCCGCCCAGGTCAGCCGCGCCCTGTCGCGCGGTCAGCGCAATCGGTGAGGACATTCCAATGGCATTCCACGAGATACGCTTTCCGGCGAACCTGAGTTTCGGGTCGGTCGGTGGCCCCGAGCGGCGGACCGAGATCGTCACGCTGGCGAACGGCTTTGAAGAACGGAACACGCCCTGGGAACATTCCCGTCGGCGTTATGATGCGGGCGTCGGGTTGCGGTCGCTGAACGATATCGAGACTCTGATCGCCTTCTTCGAGCCCGCGCCGGGCAGCTGCACGGTTTTCGGTGGAAAGACTGGTCTGACTTCAAGTCCTGCGCGCCTCTGGCGACACCGGCAGCCGACGACCAGCTGATCGGCACCGGCGACGGCGAGCGAACCGTCTTTCAGTTGCAGAAGACCTATGTGTCGGGACAGCAGGGCTATTCCCGTCCGATCCGCAAGCCGGTGTTTGGCACCGTGGTGGTGGCCGTGGCCGGCGACCCGAAGATCGACTCGCTTGAGTTTGCGGTGAACCCGGAAACGGGTGAGGTGACTTTCACCCTTGCGCCGGATTTGGGAACCCGCGTGACGGCGGGGTTTGAATTTGACGTGCCGGTCCGTTTTGACACGGATGCGATCCAGACGTCTGCCGCGTCGTTCCATGCCGGGGATGTCCCCAGTGTTCCCGTTGTGGAGGTGCGGCTGTGAGCAAGGAAGCCCTGCTTTCGCATCTTGCAACCGGGTCCACCACGGTTTGCCGCGCCTGGACCGTGCGGCGCCGGGATGGGCTGGTGCTTGGATTTACCGATCATGATCGGGATCTTGTCGTGGATGGAGTGGCCTGTCGGGCCGACACCGGCATGACGGCGCGAGCGCTGCAGCAAACGACCGGGCTTTCGGTTGACAACAGCGAGGCCTTCGGCGCCCTGAGCGCTGCCGCGATAACCGAGGACGACCTGACCGCCGGTCGCTTCGATGGCGCAGAGGTTCAGGCCTATCTGGTCAACTGGGCTGCACAAGAG
>JAGPEG010000022.1:14341-23500 GCA_018057165.1 Tabrizicola sp. | reverse complement strand
ATGCCCGAAACCCGCGCCTTTTCTGTCGTCGGCGCGATCACCCATCTCTGGCTCGCCCTGCGCGCCGAAGGTCTGGGCCTCGGCTGGGTCTCCATCCTCGACCCCACCCGCCTTGCCCGCGACCTTGACGTTCCCGATGGCTGGCGTTTCATCGGCTATCTCTGCATCGGCTGGCCAGAGACGGAGGATACCATGCCCGAACTGGAACGCGCCGGGTGGGAAACCCGCTCACCAACCCTGCATCTGGAGACGCGCTGATGTCCGACCTGATCTGCATCGGTGCCATCGCCGGGGCCTTCGGCGTCTCGGGCGAGGTCCGGCTGAAATCATTCTGCTCCGAACCGTCGGACATCGGCACCTACGGCCCGCTCTTCACCGAAGACGGCAGCCGCAGCTTCCAGATCACCCTGACCCGCCCGGTCTCCGGTGGCCTCGGCGCCCGGATCGAGGGTGTCGCGACCAAGGAACAGGCCGATGCCCTGCGCGGCACCAGCCTCTACGTTTCCCGCGACCGGCTGCGCGCGCTGCCCGATGACGAGTTCTACCATGCCGACCTGATCGGTCTTTCGGCCTATGACACCGGGGGAGAGCTGATCGGCAAGGTCAGCGCAATTTACAACCATGGGGCGGGTGATATCGTCGAAATATCGCCCATCCGTCATAAATCGGCCCTGCTTTTGCCCTTTACCACGGCAATCGTGCCCAATGTCGATCTGGCGGCGGGCCGCATTGTTGTGAACCTGCCGGACGAATCCGGCGAATAGCCGCTCCTCGGGCACCGGGGCGCTGGCCTTGGACAGAGAGGGAGGACCATGCTGACACGCATGCGCCTTGTGAAGGGGGCCACCGCACTCCTGTATATCGGGCCGCTGATTGCCGGGCTCTGCGGTCTCGGCTGGGACATGGTCGCCCCGTTTGCCGCCATCTTCGTGGTCTGGCTCATGGTGCTGCGCCCGGAGCAATGGCCGACAACCCCCGGCGAATGGCTGACCGGGCAGGCCTGGCTGGCCGCCCTGGCCCAGGTCCTGTCACAGGTGCTGCTGGTCGGCGTCCTGCTTGGCATCGGGCGCGGCCTTGGCGGGGTGGCGAACATCGGCGCGCTGGTCGTCAGCCCGATGCTGCCCCTGGCCGTCTCCTTCCTGTCCATCCCGCTCTGCCGGATGCTCTGGGACGCGAACGAGGCCGCCAGCCAGGGCTATTTCCTGGATGACGAGGCCGCTTTCGCCCATGCCGACAATGCCGTCGGACAGGCGGCGATGGCGATCATTCCGCTTTTGAACCTGCCCGACACGGCGCCCGATGCCCAGGTGGCCCAGGCCGTTGCCGCCGCGCTGGACGTGCCCGCCGCCGACCTGCGGCTGAACGCGGTGACAGCCGCGCTTGCGCAGCCCGACCGCAGTCATGCCGCATTGCGCCGCGCGCTCGTGCTCTGGGCGACCGAGCCGGAAATCGTCGCGCCGGGCCATGTGCCGGGCAGCATGGCAAGCGCCTTCGGCATCACCGGGGGCAATTTCGACCTTTTGCGGCTTTACGTTCCGCGCGCCATGGCGCTGATCGCGGCCTTCCCGAACCGGGCCGCCGACTTCCCGTCGCCCGCCCGGCTGATCGAAGCCGCCAAGGCCGAGGCCGCGCCCGATTCGGACCTGCCCGCGCATCTGCAGACCGATCTGCGCGACGGCCTGCGGGCGCTGGCCCGGTCGGTCGAGGCGGCGCTTGGTGGCACGGCCCCGACAGTGGCGGCGCAGGACCCCGCGCCCGTCGTCGCGCCAACCCGGCGCACGGCCTGATCCGGGGCTTTCCCGCAGCGGACTTTCGCGCTAATCCCGGCCCATGTCCGACGCCGATGACAAACCGAAAAGCCACGGTCGACTGTCGATTCGTGCCAGCCTCGAACCCCGCGACCTGATGGAGGAGCCGCGGCTGGTGAAGGGCGCCTTTGTCGCCAAGGTCATCACGCTTTTCCCCGACGCCTTCCCCGGCACGCTGGGCCTGTCGCTGACCGGCAAGGCGCTGGACCTTGGCCTCTGGCGGCTGGACCCCATCGACCTGCGCCCCTTCGGCGAGGGCAAGCACCGCAATGTCGACGACACCCCCGCCGGGGGCGGCGCCGGCATGGTCCTGCGCCCCGATGTGGTGGATGCCGCTTTCCGTCATGCGCGGATCGGCACCCCCGTTGATCGCGCCCGCTGGCCGGTCGTCTATCTCTCGCCGCGCGGCGCACCCTTCACCCAGGTCACCGCCCGCCGCTTCGCCGCCGCCGAAGGCATCACCCTGCTTTGTGGCCGCTTCGAAGGCGTCGACCAGCGCGTCCTGGACCACCACCAGGTCGAGGAGGTCTCGCTGGGCGACTTCGTCCTGACCGGCGGCGAGATCGCCGCGCAAGCCATGCTTGACGCCACCGTCCGCCTGATCCCCGGCGTCCTCGGCAATGCCGCCTCGACCGAGGAGGAAAGCTTCTCCGACGGCCTTCTCGAACATCCGCAATACACCCGCCCGGCCACCTGGGAGGGGCAGGAGATTCCGCCCGTCCTGCAATCCGGCAACCACGGCGAAATCGCCAGGTGGCGCCGCGCCCGGTCCGAAGATCTGACCCGCACCCGCCGCCCGGATCTGTGGGAGAAACGGGGCCGCTGAACCGCCCCGCCTCTTGACCAAAAGCCCCCGTCCCCCTATACGCGCCCAGTCCGGGGCATAACGCCCATCGGACCCGATTCCCCTTGCCTGCCTGCCTTCTTCCGCAGGGTCATCGCAGGGGGCGCGGACCACATATAGGCAGGCGCCACCTGCGGCGGGCTTCCTGGGCAACCAGGGGGGACCCGGACGAAGACCGGAAGCTCTGGCGCGGCATCACCTCTGCGGAAATACCGCAGGCAAAACTGGAGTAACGGCGCATGAACCTCATCGCCCAGATCGAGGCGGAGCAGATCGCTTCCCTCGGCAAGACCATCCCGGATTTCAAGGCCGGCGACACCATCCGCGTCGGCTACAAAGTGACCGAAGGCACCCGCAGCCGTGTGCAGGCCTATGAAGGCGTCTGCATTGGCCGCAAAGGGGGCGCGACCATCGCCGCCTCGTTCACCGTCCGCAAGATCTCGTTCGGCGAAGGCGTGGAGCGGGTGTTCCCGCTCTATTCGACCAACATCGACAGCATCGAGGTCGTGCGTCGCGGCAAGGTCCGTCGCGCCAAGCTGTACTACCTCCGCTCGCGTCGCGGCAAATCTGCCCGGATCGCGGAAGATACCACCTACAAAGCCAAAGCCGAATAAGGAGCGGGACGATGAAAACCGAAATTCACCCCGACTACCACACCATCACCATCAAGATGACCGACGGCTCGACCTACACGACGCGCTCGACCTGGGGCAAGGAAGGCGATCAGATGTCGCTCGACATCGACCCCCTGGCGCATCCGGCCTGGACCGGCCAGCAGGCCAAGCTGCTGGACACCGGCGGTCGCGTGTCGAAGTTCAAGAACAAATACGCCGGCCTGGGCTTCTGATCCCGTCCGACGTTCGAAACCCAGGGGCGCGTGGCAACACGCGCCCTTTGCCATTCAGGCCTCGGCGAAATCCCGCTTCCCCCTGCCCAACTCCCCGCATAAGAAAGCGCCGGGACAGGAACAGGGGCCAGCATGGCGCGGATCATCGTCGTCGGGAACGAGAAGGGCGGCTCCGGCAAGTCCACCACCTGCATGCATGTCGCGACCGCGCTCTCCCGGCTGGGCCACAAGGTCGGCGCGCTGGACCTTGACCTCCGCCAACGCTCTTTCGGGCGCTATATCGAGAACCGCCGCGCTTTCCTGGCCCAGGCGGGGCTGGACCTGCCGACCCCCGACTACCGCCCCCTGCCCGAGATCGACCCCGCCAGCGTCACCGACGGCGAGAATGCCCAGGACCAGCGCCTGACCCGCGCCATCGAGGCGATGGACGCCGAGATGGATTATATCGTCATCGACTGCCCCGGCAGCCATACGCGGCTGTCCCAGGTGGCGCATACCCTGGCCGACACGCTGATCACGCCCCTGAACGACAGTTTCGTCGATTTCGACCTGCTGGCCCGCGTCGACGGGCTGACCGGCAAGATCAAGGGGCCGTCGATCTATTCCGAAATGGTCTGGGGCGCGCGGCAGATGCGGGCGCAGGCGGGGCTTCAGCCGATCGACTGGATCGTCGTGCGCAACCGGCTTGGCGCACAAGCGATGCACAACAAGAAGAAGGTCGGTGCAGCACTGGAAGAACTGTCGCGCCGCATCGGGTTCCGCGTGCTGAACGGGTTTTCCGAACGGGTGATCTTCCGCGAGCTGTTTCCGCGTGGCCTGACGTTGCTGGACCTCAAGGATACCGGCGTGGATCAGTTGAACCTGTCGAACATCGCGGCCCGGCAGGAATTGCGTGACTTGATCACGGGTCTCAGGCTTCCGTCTCTGACTGTCGGCTTTTGAACACCGGCCCGCCCAACCCGCGGTGGTTCACCACCAGGGTGCGGTTGACCTTCTTCAGACGCTTCTCGAAAGGCTCATCCACCTCGGCTTTCTTGACGCGGCCAAGACCCATCTTCTTCAGCAGCATGATCGTTTTTTTCATTGCAGGCGTCCCTTTGGTCATACCCACTTTTCCTGTCGAAGCGCGGCAGGACTAAGGCAGGCTAGGTCAAATGCTGAGTCTGGTTTGCGCTCATTTGGCGACAGTCCGTGTCCGATTCCGCCACACAATTTAAGCGCGAATTAATCTTCCGGGCATCGCCCTACTGCGCGCGGGCAGCCAGCCATCCGGCCCAGGCCTGTTTCGATCCGGCAAAGACGTTGATATCCACCCGTCCCGCGATCCCCGGCACCAGCCCGGTCGAGGTGTATTGCCAGAAGCTCCAGTCCTTGCCGTCATAAACCCCATGCGGATGGTCCGCTACCGACCGCAGCCAGAACTCCACTCCCTGCAACCGCCACAACTCGGTGTCCTGGAAGAAATCGACGGTGGTATAGATCATCGGGCGCTGGCCGTAATGCCGCTCCAGGATATCCAGAAAGATCCGCGCCTCGTCCCGGATCACTGCCCCGTCGCGGCGGATCGTGCAGGTCGGGCTGGTGGGCGTCCATTCCATGTCCAGCACCGGGGGCAGGGCGCCCGGCGTGCGTGGCACATGGCGGATGAACCAGCGCGCCTGCTCGGCCGCCGGGCGGCAGTGGTAGAAGAAGTGATAGGCTCCACGCTTCACCCCCGCCGCCCCGGCTCCACGCCAGTGGCTGTCGAACATCGGGTCGACCATATCGCCGCCCTCGGTCGCCTTGATGAAGGCGAAGTTCACCCCGTTGGCCCGCGCCTGGCCCCAGTCCACGCTGGTCTGGAAGCGTGACAGGTCGATGCCATGCACCGCATAACGGTCGGGCGAGCGGCCCGGCCAGTCGGTCGGATCGCTGTCGTCGAAGTTGCTGCTGATGACCGTGATTTCGTCAGCCGCAGGCCCCCGGACCGTCTCGCGGGGACCGCCACCGCAGGCGGACAGAAACAGGACAGTAGCAAGCAGGGTCATTCGGATCATCCGGCCATGCTGATCCGGTTTGCGCCGACTGTCACGCCACATCTGGGGAAGGCTGGCGGCAATGCTCAAGGATTTGCCGATGCCTTCCCGTCCGACGGGTGACGCGCTATCGTCGCCGCGACCCAACGCCGAGAAGAGGCCCCGATGCATGTGATCAGCACCTCCGACCTGATGGGGCCGGACTGGAATTTCCTCGCTGATCTGAACCAAGATCCTGCATTGACCTTCCAGTCGTTCTCGTCGCTGCAACCCAGTGGACTGGCCTCCCTCGTTCCGCATCCGATTGCCGGAAGGTTGCAGGGTGCCGCCCGCGCCTGCCGCGCCGCGCGCCGCAGGCCCGATGCGATCCTGTTCTCGCATCTGCCGATGGCGGCAGCCGTCACGAATCTGGCCCGGCGTATGATTGCGCCCTCGGTGCCGCAGATCGCCTTTGCCTTCAATTTCACCACTCTGAACGACGATTTGCGCGCAAGGTTTTTCGCACGGGCGTTTCGCGGGATCACCGAGTTTGTCGTCTACTCCACCTATGAACGCGAACTTTATGCCGAAGCCTTCGGCATAGAGCCCGACCGGATGCGCTATCTTCCCTGGACGATGGAGACACCCGTTCCCGGCCCCGAAAATCCGATGGCCGGGAAGGGCCCCTATATCTGCGCCATCGGGGGCGAGGCGCGCGACTATGCAACCTTCGCCGCAGCCATGCGCGCGCGGCCAGATCTTCCCGCCGCTGTCGTCGCGCGGGACTACAGCCTCAAGGGCGTCGACATGCCTGCGAATGTTTCGGTCTTCACCAACCTCGCCTCTGCGAAGACCTGGGCGATCCTGGCCGGGGCCGAGGCCATGGTGCTGCCCCTTCGCGATGGCAAGGCAGCCTGCGGCCATATCACCCTTGTCGCCGCCAAGCTGCTTGGCATCCCGGTCATCGTCACCGACAGCGTCGGCATCAGGGACTACACCGGCGAGGGCCGCGTGGCCGCGCTGGTCCCGCCCGGTTCAGCCGAGGCGATCAAGGCCGCGCTTGATCGCCTTTTCGACAACAGCACGCTGCGTCAAGCAGCCAGGGACGGCATCGCTGTGGCCAGGCAGGAACATGATCCGCGGCTCTGGCTGGACTACGTTCGCGAAAAGGCGGCGCTTCTCTCGCCTGCCCGCTGAACCGCCCCCATCACCCGAACCGTGCCGGGGCCAGTTGCGCCACCAGTCCTGCTTCCAGCTCCGGTGCCCGGTCGCCGATCAGGTCCGCCGCCAACCGGCTGGCCGCCGCCGAGGTCTGGAAACCATAGCCACCCTGTCCCGCCAGCCAGAAGAACGAAGGCTCCCGCACATCCGGCCCGATCACCAGCACCCGGTCCGGCGCAAAGGTCCGCAGTCCGGCCCAACTGGCCAGCAGCCGCGTGACCGGCTCCGTCACCATCTCCTCATAGCGCGCCAGACCTTCGGCCAGCACCATGTCGTCGGCCCAGGCGTCATGCGGCTCCATCAGGTGTTCTTCCGCAGGCGAGACGATCAGCGCCCCCGCGTCGGGCTTGGCATACCAGTCCTCGCCCGGCCCGAACATCATCGGCCATTTCGTCACATCATGCCCGCCCGGCGCCGGAATCCGCGCCATTGACCGGCGGTAGGGCGTGAAGCCCAGGGGCCGCACTCCCGCCAGCGCCGCCACCTGGTCGACCCAGGCCCCCGCCGCGTTCACCACCATCCGCGCGGTGAAGCTGCCCGCCGTGCTGTCGACGCGCCAGCCCGCGCCGTCCTTCGCAATCGCCGTCACCCGCGCCTTGGTCAGCACGCGCGCCCCGCGCCCCTTGGCCTCGCGCGCGAAACCCTGCACCAGCAGGTCGGTATCCACATCCTCGGCATGGGCGGCATAGCCCGCCATCACCACCGTCTCCGGGTTCAGGACCGGCACGATCCCCCGCGCCTCCTCCACGCTGATCCGGTCGAAGGCCATGGCCTCCAGATCATGCTCGAACGCCTCGACCCCGTCGGCCTTGCCGACCAGCAGCAGCCCGCGCGGCGACAGCACCCCCGGCACCGACCGGAGATAGGCCTCCGACGCCATCGACAGCCCGACCACCGCCGGCGCGCCGTAACGCGGCTCGAACAGCGCCGCCGACCGGCCACTGGCGTGATGTGCCAGCGCCGCTTCCGCCTCCAGCACGATGACCGAGCCCAGCTCCGACATCCGCGCCGCCGCCGAGATCCCGGCGATCCCGCCGCCGATGATCAGAAAATCCGCGTCCATTCCCATCCTCCCCTGACGGAAAGGGGCATGAGAATCCCCATGCCCCTTCCTCTTGGTCCAGATACTTGGGAACGGCGGGGAATCGAACCCCCCGCCGCCCGAAAGATCACTGCGGGATGTCGCCGGTGATGCCTTCGACGTAGAACAGCATCCCCAAAAGGTCGCCGTCCGGAGCCGTCGCCCCATCCGCCAGCCAGTCCGACCCGTCCTGCTTCTTGATCGGGCCGGTGAACGGATGCACCGTGCCCGCCGCGATGTCATCGCGCAGCTTCTCGGCCTCTGCCTTCACTTCCGGCGGCACCGCCTCGGTGATCTCGCCGATCAGCACTTCGCCGCCCGAGATGCCCGCCCAGGTGTCTTTCTGCTCGTAGGTGCCATCCAGCAGCGCCTGCACCCGCTCGACATAATAGGGGCCCCAGTTGTCGATGATCGAGGTCACGCGGGGCGTCGGCATGTATTCCGGCACCGCCATGTCCGAAGCCTGGCCGAAGCCGATCACCTTGCCCTCGGTCTTCGCGGCCTCGGCCAGCGGCGCGGTCGAATCGGTGTGCGAGGCGATCACGTCGACGCCCTGGTCGATCAGCGCCTTGGCGGCATCGGCTTCCTTCGCCGGGTCGAACCAGGTGAAGGCCCAGACCACCGAAAGCTGCACATCCGGGTTCGCCTTCTTGGCCGCCAGGTAGTAGCTGTTGATCCCCATGATCACCTCGGGGATCGGGAACGACCCGATGTAGCCGATCTTGTTCGACTTGGTCATCCGGCCCGCGATCAGCCCTTCCACCGCCCGGCCTTCATAGAAGCGCGCGTTGTAGGTGCTGACGTTGGCGCTGTCGCGCTTGAAGCCGGTCGCATGTTCGAACTTCACGTCCGGGAACTTCGCCGCCACCGCATTGGTCGCATCCATGTAGCCGAACGAGGTGGTGAAGATGATGTTGCAACCGCCCAGGGCCATCTGCGTCAGCACGCGCTCGGCGTCGGCGCCTTCCGGCACGCTTTCCTGATACTGGATCTCGACCTTGTCGCCGAATTTCTCCTGCACCGCCATCGCACCTTCGTGGTGCTGGAAGGTCCAGCCGCCGTCGCCGATCGGGCCGACATAGACGAAGCAGGCCTTCACCTTGTCCATCCCTTGCGCGAAGGCGCCTTGGGCGAGCATCAGCCCCATCGCCGCACTTGCCAGCAGATTTCTGCGTTTCATTCTGTAGCTCCCTTTGGTGGCAGGGCCTGTCCCGACCCTGCAGTTGCAAGCCTCAGCGCGAGGCGTGAAAGTTTTGTCCAAGCGAGGCCGGGGCCCCGTTGGCCTTGCCCTTGCGTCCCGCCGACATGATGACCAGCACAAGGATGGTTATCAGATAGGGGGCCATGGACAAGTACTCGACCGG
>JAGPEG010000022.1:0-14241 GCA_018057165.1 Tabrizicola sp. | reverse complement strand
CCGCCGAAGAGATAGGCGCCGATCAGCACCCGCCAGGGTTTCCAGCTGGCGAAGACCACGATGGCCAGCGCGATCCAGCCCGCCCCCGCGGTGATCCCGTCCACCCATTGCGGCACCCTTGCCAGCGAAACATAGGCTCCGCCCATCCCCGCCATCGCCCCGCCGAAGGCGATGCACATCAACCGGATGCGGTTGACCTTGTACCCCAGCGCATGCGCCGCCTCATGGCTTTCGCCGACCGCGCGGATGATCAGGCCCACCCGTGTCGCCTTCAGCACCCACCACAGCACCGCCGTCATGAAGATGCTGAAATAGACCACCCAGTCATGCCCGAACAGGATCGGACCCACCACCGGCAGGTCCGCCAGCGCATCCGGCAAAAGCTGCCCGGTCGCGGGCGGCTTGATCCCGTTGTAGCCCTGTCCGCCCAGCGAGCTGACCCCCGGGCCGAACAGCGTCAGCGCCAGTCCCGTCGCCACCTGGTTCGCCAGGAACACCTGGGTCAGCAGTGCGAAGATCAGGCTCAGCACCGCCCCCGCGACCGCGCCGCCGATGAAGCCCAGCACCGGGCTTCCCGTCACCACCGCAACGACGAAGCCCCCCAGCGCGCCCATGATCATCATCCCCTCGACGCCCAGGTTCAGCACCCCCGCGCGTTCGACCACCGCCTCGCCCAGGGCCGCCAGCAGGATCGGCACTGCCGAAGCCATCAGCGTGGCGATCAGGATGACCGGATTGATACCGCCAAAGTCCATCAGTGCGCCCCCACAGCCAGCCGGAACCGATAATTCGTCAACACATCCACCGCGAGAAGGAAGAACAACAGCATCCCCTGGAACACCTGGATCGCCGCATCCGGAAGCCCAAGGTTCGTCGATGCCATCTCGCCGCCCACATAGGTCAGCGCCATCAGGAACCCCGCCAGCACGATCCCCAAGGGGTTCAACCGGCCAAGGAAGGCCACGATGATCGCGGTGAAGCCGTAGCCGGTGTTGAAGTCGATGCTGATCTGCCCCGCCGGTCCCGTCACCTCGAACATCCCGGCAAGCCCGGCCAGCGCGCCGGAAATGCCCATGCACATCACCACCAGCCGCGCGGGCGAGACCCCGTGGAACCGCGCCGCCCTTGGCGCCTGCCCGGCCAGCCGGATCTGGAAGCCCGCCTGATGCCGTGTCAGCAGGATATAGGCCAGCACTCCCGTCACCAGCGCCGCCACCCCGCCCCAATGCAGCCCCAGCGGCTCATAAAGGTAGGAATTCTGCGCGGCCGGATAGCTGGAGAAATTGCGGCTTCCCGGAAAGCCCATTCCCTCGGGGTTCTTCAGGAACCCGGTCGAGGCCTTGGCCAGGATCGTCTCGGCCACATAGACCAGCATGAGCGAGACAAGGATTTCATTGGTGTTGAACCGCGTCTTCAGGATCGCCGGGATCATCGCCCAAAGCCAGCCCCCGAAGGCCCCGGCGATGACCATCACCGGAAAGATCCAGCGGCTTTCGGTCGGAAACACCGCCAGCCCCACCGAAGCGCCAAAGATCGCGCCCATGATGTACTGGCCCTCGGCCCCGATGTTCCAGATTCCCGCCCGGAACCCAAGGGCAAGGCCGATGGCGATCAGGATCAGCGGCCCCGCCTTCACCAGCAGCTGCCCGCGCAGATAGAAGGCGAATTCGCCGAACACCGGGTCCCAGAAGATCGTCCGGATCACCTCGAACGGGTTCTTGCCCATCGCGGCAAACAGGATGCCGCCCGCGATCATCGTCAGGATCACCGCCACGGGCGGCGTTGCATACAGCCAGAACCGGCTCGGCGTCGGGCGTTTCTCAAGCCTGAACATGATGTGCGACCTCCATCCCATGCGCCCCGCCCATCATCAGCCCGATCTCGTCCATGGTCAGGCCTTCCGTGGGCCGGGGCTTGGTCAGCCGCCCCTCGTTCAAGACCGCAAAACTGTCCGACACTTCCAGCAGCTCATCCAGGTCCTGGCTGATCACCACCACCGCCGCGCCTTCGCCCGCCCGGTCCAGGATCGACTGCCGGATCTGCGCCGCCGCCGCCGCATCCACCCCCCAGGTCGGCTGGTTGATCACGATCACGCCCGCCCCCTGCATCAACTCGCGCCCCATCAGGAACTTCTGCAGGTTCCCCCCCGACAAGGCCCGCGCGGCCACGTCCGGCCCCGGTGTCCTTACGTCATAAGCCGCGATGATCTCCTCGGCAAAGGCCCGCGTCTTTGCCCAGTCCACGAATCCGTTCTTGGTCAATCCCTTGCGGACCCCCGCCGTCAGGAAGGCGTTCTCCACCAGCGACATGTCCGGCGCTGCCGCATGGCCGTAGCGATCCTCCGGTGCCGAGACCAGACCCGCTTTCCGCCGATCCACCGGCCCCAGGTCGCCCACCGGACGTCCGGCGATCCGCACCTTGTCCGGGGCGGCCTTCAACTCCCCCGACAAGGCGAGCAAAAGCTCATCCTGGCCGTTCCCGGCCACCCCCGCGATCCCCAGCACCTCGCCCTTGGCGACGGTGAAGGACACGCCCTTCAGGCTGGTCCCGAAGGCAATCGGCGATGCCGCCGACAGGTCCGACACCCCCAGCGCCACCTCGCCCTTTTCCGCCACCCGCCGCTCCGGCGTCTTCAGCGCCGTGCCGACCATCAGCTCCGCCATCTCCCGCGCCGTCCTCTCGCGCGGGGTGCAGGTCGCCACCACCTTGCCGCGCCGCAGGATCGTCGCCTCGTCGCACAGCGACCGGATTTCCTCCAGCTTGTGCGAGATATACAGGATCGCCGTCCCTTCGGAGGACAACTGCCGCAGCGTGCGGAACAGGATCTCCACCTCCTGCGGCGTCAGCACCGAGGTCGGCTCGTCCATGATCAGAAGCTTCGGGTCCTGCAGCAGGCACCGGATGATCTCCACCCGCTGCCGCTCCCCGGCGCTGAGGTCGCCCACCATCCGCGAAGGATCCAGCGGCAAGCCGTATTCCTCGCTGACCGCCCTGATCCGTGCGGAAAGCTCCCGCATCGCCGGCGGGTTCTCCATCCCCAGCGCCACATTCTCCGCCACGTTCAACGCTTCGAACAGGCTGAAATGCTGGAACACCATCGCCACGCCCAGCCGCCGCGCCTCGGCGGGCTTGGAGGGCTGATACGCCGCCCCGCGCAGGGTCATCTGCCCGGAATCCGGCCGGATCAGACCATAGATCATCTTGACCATGGTCGACTTGCCCGCCCCGTTCTCGCCCAGCAGCGCATGGATTTCACCTTCGCCAATGGCAAAGGAGACATCGCTGTTGGCCACCACGCCCGGATAGGCCTTGGTGATGCCGCCGACCTTCAGCAGTTCAGGCCGTCCGCCCGTGCCGCCGTTTCCCATCCCTGTCATCCGTGATCTCCGTCTCGGATTTGTGTTTTTTCTTAAGCAGTTGCAGTCCAACCCCGATGGCGATGGCCTGCGGATGCTTGCCCAGGCTCACGTCCCCGATGGGGCAGGTAATACGGTCGATCTCCGGCCCGGAATGGCCCAGCGCACCCAGGCGTGACCGGAACCGCGCCCATTTGGTTGCCGAGCCGATCAGCCCCAGCCCGCCGAACCCCCGGCCCAGCAGCCGGTGGCAGAGTTCCAGATCCAGCGCGTGCGAATAGGTGACGATCAGATGCTCCGCCGCCACCGGCACATGCGGGACCAGCGCCTCGGGTTGCCGCGCCCAGACCGGAGTCACCCCCTCGGGCATCACCTCCGGAAACCGCTCCGGCCCGGTATCGACCCAGGTCAGCGCGATCCCCGGCAGCGGCGCCAGCACGTCCACCAGCGCCCGGCCGACATGCCCCGCGCCCCAGATCCAGACCTGCCGCTCCGCCTCGGCCACCGGCTCCACCAGCCAGCCCGCCACCAGCCCGGCCGCAGGCCGCAAGCCTTGTCCCCGCGCCGCGACGAGAAGCCGCTTCACCGCCAGCGGCATCGCGCCCGACCCAAGGGCAACCACGCCCGCCACCGGCTCAGGCACCGCCTCGAAAACCTCGGTCCACAGCGTCACCGCCCCACCGCAGCACTGGCCGATCGAGGGGCCCAGAGCCACGCGCTCCACGGCCCGGCCACCGTCCGCCAGCATCGCCCGCGCCTTCGCCGCCGCCGCATATTCCAGCGCCCCGCCGCCAATCGTCCCCGACTGGCCCTGATCCCAGACCAGCATCGACGCGCCCACTTCGCGCGGGCTTGACCCGTCATGCGCGGCAATCACCACCCGGACCACCCGGCCATGCGTGGCAATCGCCTGCGAAAGGGCGGCAAGGTCAAACACCCTCGACCCTCCGCACCGCCATCAGCACCCGCTCCGCCGTCGCCGGGGCGTCCAGGCTGGGATAGACGCTGCCATCCCCGCAAGCCGCCACCGCATCCGACAGCGCATAGAGCGCCGAGATGCCCAGCATGAACGGCGGTTCCCCCACCGCCTTCGACTTGCCGACCGCATCCTCCCGGTTCGGCTGGCCCCACAAGGCCACGTTGAACACGTCAGGCCGGTCCGAACAGGCCGGGATCTTGTAGGTCGAGGGCGCATGCGTCGCCAGCCGCCCCTTGCCGTCCCAGACCAGTTCCTCCGTCGTCAGCCAGCCCGCGCCCTGAACGTAAGCCCCTTCGACCTGGCCGATGTCCAGGGCCGGGTTCAGCGAGGTCCCGGTGTCATGCAGCAGATCCGCCCGCAAGATCCGGTTCTCCCCGGTCAGCCGGTCGATCACCACCTCCGTCACCGCCGCGCCATAGGCGAAATAGAAGAACGGCCGCCCGGTGCCGCGCAGCCGGTCCCAGACGATCTTCGGCGTGGCATAGTAGCCGGTCGAGGACAGCGAGACCCGCGCCTGATAGGCCCAGGCCACCACTTTGTCCCAGGCGTAAACCTCGCCCGCGACCTGCACTGTCCCATCGACGAACCGCACCGCCGCAGGCTCCACCTGGTGCCTCTCGGCCATGAACTCCGCCAGCCGCCCGCGAATGGTCTCCGCCGCCGCCTTCGCCGCCATCCCGTTCAGGTCCGACCCCGAGGATGCTGCGGTCGCCGAGGTATTCGGCACCTTCCCGGTATCCGTCGCGGTGATCTTCACCATCGACACGTCCAGCCCGAAGACATGCGCCGTCACCTGCGCGACCTTCTGGAACAGCCCCTGTCCCATCTCGGTCCCGCCATGGTTCAGCGCGATCGACCCGTCCTGATACACATGCACCAGCGCCCCGGCCTGGTTCAGCCATGTGAGCGTGAACGAAATCCCGAACTTCACCGGCGTCAGCGCGATCCCCCGCTTCAGCACCGGCGACCCCGCGTTCCAGCGCGCAATCTCCGCCTTCCGCGCCGCATACCCACTGGTCCGCTCCAGCTCCGCCACCAGCTCATGCCCGATGAAATCCTCCACCGGCATATGGTAGGGCGTCGTCTGCACCTGCCCGTCCGTGGGCAGGTCATGCGATCCGACCGGAGCCGCCGCCCCGCGTGAGGTCAAATCGACCTCTCCACCCTTGGAACTCCCCTGCGCTTTCATACTGGCCGAAATATCCCCGCCGGAGGCATCCGCACTCACCATCCCGCGATAGAAGTTGGCCTTGCGCACCTCCAGCGGCTCGCGCCCGGTCGCAAAGGCCACATGATCCAGAACCCGCTCGATCCCCACCATGCCCTGCGGCCCGCCGAAGCCGCGATAGGCCGTGGCGCTGCAAGTGTTGGTCTTCAGCCGGTGGCTCTCGATTCGGATATGCGGCAGGTGATAGCAGTTGTCCGCATGCAGCATCGCCCGGTCCGCCACCGGCAGCGACAGGTCCTGCGACCAGCCGCAGCGGAAGAGATGGGTGAACTCCAGCCCCAGGATACGGCCCTGATCATCCACCCCGGCGCGGTAGACAATCCGCAGGTCATGCCGCTTGCCGGTGATGACCATGTCGTCATCGCGGTCATAGCGCATCCGGCACGGTCGCCCCAACCGATGCGCCGCCACCGCGCAGGCAATCGCCAAGGCGTTCCCCTGCGACTCCTTGCCCCCGAACCCGCCGCCCATCCGGCGCACTTCCACCCGGACCGAGGACATCGGCAGATGCAGCGCATGGGCGACCTTGTGCTGCACTTCGGTCGGGTGCTGGGTCGAGGAATGGACGGTCATGTCGCCGCCTTCCTGCGGGATCGCGGCGGCGACCTGACCCTCCAGGTAGAAATGCTCCTGCCCGCCCACCTCGAACGAGCCTTCGACCAGGTGCGGGGCCTTGGCAATCGCCAGCGCCGCATCGCCCTTGGCCCAGATCACCGGCCCCGCTTCGAACCGGCTGTCCGCCGCCAGTGCGGCATCCACCGTCAAAAGCGCCGGTAGCTCGCGATAGCTGATCTTGCCCAGCCGCGCCGCTTTCCGTGCGGCCAGATGGCTGTCGGCGATGACCAGAAACACCGGCTGCCCGACGTAATGCACCGTCCCCAGCGCCAGCAATGGTTCGTCATGCGCGGAAGGCGAACAATCCGGCATGTCCGGCAGATCCTCCGCCGACAGGACCGCGACCACGCCCGGTGCCGCGCGTACCGCCGACAGGTCCAGCCCGGTGATCTCGCCATGCGCCACGGTTGACAGCCCGAACGCGAGATGCAGCGCATTGGCCGGGAAGGGCAGGTCGTCGATATAGCGGGCCTGTCCGCTGACATGCAGCGGCGCCGCGTCATGCGGCAGGGGTTTGCCCATGCTCATGGCGTCACCTCCAGCACCGAAACCGGCGTCCCGTTCAGGTCATGGAAATAGCGCCGCATCAGGTTCTGCGCCGTGAGCATCCGGTAGCCGCTCGAGGCCCGCATATCGGACATCGGCGCAAAATCCCCCGCCATCGCTTCCGCCGCCGCCTCGACCACCGCCTCGGTCCAGGCCTTCCCGACCAGCGCCGCTTCCGCCGCCGAGGCCCGCTTCGGCACTCCTGCCATGCCGCCAAAGGCAATCCGGGCCAAGACCACCCTGCCGTCCTTGACAGTCACATTGAAGCACCCGCAGACCGCCGAAATATCCTGGTCGAACCGCTTGGAAATCTTGTAGCAGCGCAAGCTGTCCGCCCGCTCCGGGAACGATACCCCCGCCACGAACTCTCCCGGTTTCCGGTCCTGCTTGCGATACTCCAGGAAGAAATCCTCCAGCGGCAGGGACCGCATCTCGTCCCCGCGCCGCAGATGCAGCGTCGCGCCCAGCGCGATCAGTGCAGGAGGACCATCCCCGATGGGAGACCCGTTCGCGATATTCCCCCCGATCGTCGCCGCATTGCGCACCTGCACCGAGGCATAGCGCCGCAACATCTCGGCAAAGGACGGCAAGCGATCCAGCACCGCCTCGCGCAGCGCGGCAATCGTCACGCCCGCGCCGACATGCAGCTGCCCGCCCTGCTCCTCGATGCCCTTCAGATCCTCGATCCCGCCCAGGAAGGCCACCGGCTGCAACTCGCGCAGCTGCTTTGTCACCCAAAGCCCCACATCCGTCGCCCCGGCGACAAGCACCGCGTCGGGATTCTCGACATACCACTCTGCCAGCGCATCGGAATCGGCGGGCCGGAAGACATCCGCCGCGCCCGCCGCGAAAGATGCCAGCGCCGCGCGGTCCGCCGTCATCCAGTCCGGCACCGCCTCGCCCGCCGCCGCTTCGGCCGCCCGGACAATCGGGGCATAGCCCGTGCAGCGGCACAGGTTCCCCGCCAGCGCATCGTCATGTGCCCGGTCGCCGTTCAGATGCGCCACCGCCATGCTGACCACGAAGCCCGGCGTGCAGAATCCGCACTGGCTGCCATGATGCGTCACCATCGCCTCCTGCACCGGATGCATCTCGCCCTTCGGCCCCGCGATCCCCTCGACCGTCCGCACCGCCTTGCCGTGCAACTGGGGCAGGAACAGGATGCAGGCGTTCAGCGCCTTCGACCCCGCCGCGTCCGTGACCATCACCGTGCAGGCCCCGCAGTCGCCCTCGTTGCAACCCTCTTTGGTGCCCACAAGGCCACGCCCGCGCAGCCAGTCCAGCAGGGTTCGCGTCGGGGCTTCCCCTTCGATGCGAACCGGCGTTCCGTTCAACAGAAACGCTACGTTCATTCGTCTGTCCGCCGCGGTCTCCCCGGTTGGAGCATTTTGCGTGGTCGCCCGATGCGGCGTAAAGCGACCCACGCGCCCCTTCTTCTGATTATCATTCCATCAAGAAGGTCCAAGCGATTCAAGGCAAGAACAAACTCTTCTGGAAAAGACGAAGCTGTTACCCGGATTATCCGTAAATTCCGCGAAAACCACCGCCCGCCCAGGGTGACGTTAAGGTAAGGCATCCCTTACTCCCCGAGTGTCAGGCGCCGGCCTATACAGCCCGGACTGTTAGTATACACACAAATGGATTTTTCCGATGGACTTCGCAACCACTCTCAAATTCGCTCACGTTCTCGCCGCCGTCCTCTGGGTCGGCGGCGGTTTTACCACCATCATCGCGGGCATCGTCCTGGCGGGCCGCTCCACCGCCCAGACCCAGCTTGCCATCGTGCAGGCGGTCGTCCTTCTCGCCCCCCGGCTTTTCATCCCCGCCTCGATCTTCACCCTCGCTTCCGGCGTCACCCTGCTCTTCGCCGCCGGCTGGGGCTGGCAACCCTTCACTGTCCTCGGCCTTGCGGGCGTGGTCTTCACCGCCGGGTTCGGCGCCACCGTCCTTGGCCCCTCTTACGAGCGGGCCCTGAAACTGGCCGAGACCCACGGCGCCGAGGCCGCCATCGCCCCCCTCCGCCGCGTGCAGCGCCTGGCGATGATGGATTACGCCATCCAGTTCGCCATCGTCTTCCTGATGGTCGTGAAACCCAGCTGGAGCGATTTTGCCGTCTTCGGCGGCATCGGTTCGATCATCCTCCTTGCCGCGCTGGTTGCCCTGCGTCCGATCCCGCGCCTGTCGATCTAAGGGGTCTTCCCCCACCGCGCCGGGCCGGGTAACGCTATATCCATGCCCGGCGCAAATCCCCGATTCATCCACCTCCGCACCCATACCGAACACTCGCTGCTCGAAGGCGCGGTGCCGGTGAAGAAGCTGGTCGATCTCTGCGTCAAGGCGCGGATGCCCGCCGTCGGCGTGACCGACACGAACAACATGTTCGCCGCGCTGGAATTTTCCGTCACCGCGATGGGGGCAGGGGTCCAACCCATTGTCGGCTGCCAGATTTCCATCGCCCACGATCCCGCCCAGCCGGGCGAGAAACCCCGCCTTCCCGCACCCATCGTCCTTCTGGCCCAGACCGAAGCGGGCTACATGAACCTGATGCGGCTCAACACGCGGCTCTACATCGACGGCGCGATGACCGGCTCTGCCAACCTGCCGCAAGTCACCCTCGACGAGCTGGCCCTGAACGCCGAAGACCTGATCTGCCTGACCGGCGGCCCCGAAGGCCCGCTTGGCCGCTTCCACGCCACCGGACAGCAGGCCAAGGCCCGCACCCTCTTGGAACGGCTGGCAAACATCTACCCCAACCGCCTCTACATCGAACTGCAACGCCACCCCGGCCCCGGTGGGGCGCTGTCGGAAGCGGAAACCCTTGCTGAACGCGGCGCCATCGACCTGGGTTACGAGTTGAACCTGCCGCTGGTCGCCACCAATGACGTCTACTTCCCCAAGACCGATCTTTACGAGGCGCACGATGCCCTGATCTGCATCGCCGAAGGTGCCTATGTCGACCAGCAGCAACCCCGCCGCCGCCTGACCCCGCAGCATTATTTCAAGTCCGAAGCCGAGATGGTCGCCCTCTTCGCCGACCTGCCCGAGGCTTTGGAAAACACCGTCGAAATCGCCCGTCGCTGCGCCTACGCGGCATCGAAGCGCAAACCGATCCTGCCGAAATTCGCCGATGACGAGGTGAACGAGCTGCGCCGTCAGGCCAACGAAGGCTTGCAAGCCCGGCTCAAGGTCATCCCGCATTCCGCCACGCCGGAAGAATACCAGGCCCGCCTCGATTTCGAGCTGTCGATCATCGAGAAGATGGGCTTCCCCGGCTATTTCCTGATCGTCGCCGACTTCATCAAATGGGCCAAGGACCACCACATCCCCGTCGGTCCGGGCCGGGGGTCGGGGGCCGGTTCCCTCGTCGCCTATGCCCTTACCATCACCGACCTTGATCCCCTGCGCTATGCGCTCCTTTTCGAACGCTTCCTCAACCCCGAACGGGTCTCGATGCCCGACTTCGACATCGACTTCTGCATGGACCGCCGGGAAGAGGTGATCACCTACGTCCAGCAGAAATACGGCAGCGACAAGGTCGCCCAGATCATCACCTTCGGCGCTTTGCTCTCCAAGGCCGCCGTCCGCGACGTGGGCCGCGTGCTGCAACTCTCCTACGGGCAGGTCGACAAGCTGTCGAAGATGATCCCGGTCGAGGGCGTCAAGCCGGTCAGCATCACCAAGGCGCTGGCGGATGAGCCCCGCCTGCGCGAGGCGAAGAAGGAAGAGGTCGTCGCCCGCCTTCTGGACTACGCCGAAAAGATCGAAGGCCTCTACCGCAACGCCTCGACCCATGCCGCAGGCGTGGTGATCGGCGACCGCCCCTTGGACCAGCTGGTGCCGCTTTACCGCGACCCGCGCTCGACCATGCCCGCCACCCAGTTCAACATGAAATGGGTCGAAGCCGCCGGTCTGGTGAAGTTCGACTTCCTTGGCCTGAAGACCCTGACCGTCATCCAGAACGCGATGGACCTTCTGGCCCTGCGCGGGATCAGCTTCGACATCAACCTGATCCCCCTGGACGACAAACCGGCTTACGACCTCTACGCCTCAGCGAAAACCGTCGCCGTCTTCCAGGTCGAAAGCTCGGGCATGATGGACGCGCTGCGCCGGATGAAGCCCACCTGCATCGAGGATATCGTGGCATTGGTGGCCCTCTACCGCCCCGGCCCGATGGAAAACATCCCGGCCTATTGCGAGGTGAAGAACGGCCTGAAGGATCTGGAATCGATCCATCCGACCATCGACCATATCCTTGCCGAAACGCAGGGCATCATCGTCTACCAGGAACAGGTGATGCAGATTGCGCAGGTCATGGGTGGCTACTCCCTTGGCGGCGCCGACCTCCTCCGCCGCGCGATGGGCAAGAAGATCGCCGAGGAAATGGCCAAGGAACGCCCGAAATTCATCGAGGGCTGCAAGGTCACGCACAACATCGACGCGAAGAAATCCGGAGAGGTTTTCGACCTTCTGGAAAAATTCGCCAACTACGGTTTCAACAAATCCCACGCCGCCGCCTATGCGGTGGTCAGCTACCAGACGGCGTATCTGAAGGCGAATTATCCGGCCGAATTCATGGCGGCGGTGATGAACTGCGACCTTCACCTCACCGACAAGCTGGCGGTGTACAAACGCGAGGTCGACAAGCTTGGCCTCGCCACCGTCGCCCCGTCGGTCAACGACTCGCTCGCCACGTTCACCGTCCGCGACGGTGCCATTGTCTATGGCCTTGGCGCGCTGAAGAACGTCGGCGTCGATGCGATGCAGCTGATCGTCAGCGCAAGGGGCGACAAACCCTTCGCCACCCTCTTCGATTTCGCCCGCCGCGTGGACCTGAAACGCATCGGCAAGCGTCCGCTCGAAATGCTCGCCCGCGCCGGCTGCTTCGACCAGCTTGACCCCAACCGCGCCCGCGTGTTCGAGGCGCTGGACCCGCTCTCCGCGTATTCCGCCGCCATCCACGAGGCCGCCGCCTCGTCCCAGGTCTCCCTCTTCGGCCAGGCCGGGGCCGACATCCCCGAACCCCGCCTGCCGTTCCGCGACGACTGGCTCCCGGTCGAACGCCTGTCGCAGGAACATCAGGCCATCGGGTTCTATCTCTCCGGCCACCCGCTTGACGACTACATGTCCGCGCTGCGCAAGAAGGGCGTCGAGACCCTGGCCCAAGTGACGCAGAAAGCCGAACGCGGCCCCTGCATCGCCAAGCTGGCCGGATCGGTGTCGTCGCGACAGGAGCGCAAATCCGCCCGCGGCAACCGCTTCGCCTTCGTCCAGCTCTCCGATCCGACCGGGCTCTACGAAGTCACCTGCTTCTCCGAAGTGCTGGAAGCCTCGCGCGATTATCTCGACGCCGGGCAGAATGTCGTCCTCACCGTCAAGGCCGAACTGGAAGGCGACAGCCTCAAGCTTCTCGCCCAGGGCATCACCCCCATCGACGCCGCCACCGCCACGGCTGGCGCGCAAGACCTTCGCATCCACCTCGCAAAGCCCGAGGCCGCAACCTCCCTCGCCACCCTCCTCGCACGGGTCGAAGGCCGCACCCGCGCCGCCATCACCCTCTGCGTCACCGACGCGCAAGGCCGCGAGATCGACATCGACCTCCCCGGCCAATACCCCGTCACCCCCCAGATCAAGGGCGCGATCAAGGCCATGCACGGCGTGCTCGCGGTAGAGGAAATCTGATGCGCCGCTTTCTGGTGATCCTTGTCCTCCTGCTGGTGGCCCTGGCCCTGGCCCGGTTCCTGTTGCGCCTGCCATCGAACGAAGGGCGGACGGAATCCCACGCGCTCGCCCCCGATCTCGGCACCGCGCTCGGACAGGCCCTCCTGCCCCAGGCCGCCGCGCATCCGGGCCTCAGCGGCATCCGCCCGCTCTGGCCGGGGATCGAGGCCTATGCCGCGCGCATGGTGCTGGCCCATGCCGCCGAACAGTCGATCGACGCCCGCTACTACATCTGGCAGCGCGACAGCACCGGCCTGTCGCTTCTGCAGGAGCTGAAGGCGGCCGCCGACCGTGGCGTCCGCGTCCGCTTGCTGGTCGACGACAACGGCACCCCCGATCTGGATGCGGAACTTGCCGCCCTGAACACGTTGCCCAGCTTCGAGGTCCGGGTGTTCAACCCCTTCTCCCTGCGGCGACCCCGCGCCCTGTCCTATCCGCTGGATTTCCCGCGCATCAACCGCCGGATGCACAACAAATCCTTCACCGTCGACGGGGTCGCCACCATCGTCGGCGGCCGCAACATCGGCGACATCTATTTCGCCCGCGACACCGAGGTCCAGTATTCCGACTTCGACGTGCTCGCCACCGGCGCCGTGGTGGCCGGGGTCGCCGATGACTTCGATGCCTACTGGAACGCCGCCAGTGCCTATCCGCATGACCTCCTCGTCACCCCGCCCTCCGACCTCGCCGCCCTTGACGCCGCCTTTGCCCAGGCGCAGGCGGACCCGGACACCGAAGCCTATGCCCTGGCGGTCAGCGACAGCCGGCTTGTGCGCGAACTCCTCGCCAAGACGCTTGACCTTGACTGGGTGCCCGTCACCCTTCTCTCCGACGATCCGCGCAAGGCCCTGGGCGAGGCTCCCGCCGGCACCCTTCTCGCCACCGCCCTCGGCCCGCTCCTCGGCCAGGCCCGGCAGTCCGTCGACGTGATCTCCGCCTATTTCGTCCCCGGCCGCGAGGGCACCGAACGCCTCGCCTTCGCCGCCCGCCAGGGCCTCCGCGTCCGCATCCTGACGAACAGCCTCGATGCCACCGACGTCCTTCCCGTCCACGCCGCCTATGGCAAGTACCGCCAGCCGCTGCTTTCCGCCGGCGTCGAGATCTACGAACTCCGCCGCACCCCCCGCACCGAGGCCGAGCGCGAGGCGCTGGGCCTCCTTGGCAGCTCCGGTGCCAGCCTGCACGCCAAGGTCTTCGCCATCGACCGCCGCGCCATCTTTGTCGGCTCCTTCAACTTCGACCCGCGCTCGATCTGGCTGAACTGCGAGATGGGCTTCTGGATCGAAAGCCCCTCCCTCGCCGCCGCCATCACCGATGCGCTGGACCGTGGCGCCGGTGGCGCAACCTGGGAGGTCGGCCTCGACCCTGACGGCGCCCTCACCTGGACCGGCAAGGACACCGGCGCCCCGATCCGCGACGAGCCCGGCACGAATGCGATCAAGCGCCTGACCCTTGGCCTCCTGGCCTTCCTCCCGGTCGAATGGATGATGTAGCCGCCCGCGCCCCTCACCCCGCCTTAACCCGTCCGCGCTTCCCTCCCGCCAAAGGAGAAACGCGCCATGGACCCCCTCCACCACCTCCCCCTGCCCGAGATCGCCCCCCACGCCCCCCCCCGCGACCGCACCCCCCTTGAACCGTCAGCCCTCCCCCTCCCCCAGCACTCCATTGCGACCGAGGGCCTCCGCACCCCCATCGAGGTCTGGCGCCTCTCCACCCCAAACAACGGCCACACCTACGGCCTCATCTCCGGCCTCCGCCGCCTCACCGCCTGCCGCGCCCTCGGCCACACGACGATCCCC
>JAGPEG010000161.1 GCA_018057165.1 Tabrizicola sp. | reverse complement strand
GCTTCGCCGAGGCGCAGAAGGCAACGCTCTCGGACTGCGCGGTGGAAATCCTGCCGGGCCTGACGGCGGGGCAGAAGCAGATTCCGGTATCGGCGGCAGGATGCTATGTGCCCGGCGGGCGCTACAGCCATGTGGCAAGCGCGATCATGACGATCACCACGGCCAAGGTGGCAGGCGTCCCGCATATCGCTGCCTGCTCCCCTCCCCGTCCCGACATCGGCATTCCGCCTGCGATCCTGTTCGCGATGGATCTCTGCGGCGCGGATGTGATCCTCAATCTTGGCGGTGTTCAGGGCGTGGCGGCAATGGCGCACGGCCATTTCGGGTTGCCCAGGGCGGACATGCTGGTCGGCCCCGGCAACCAGTATGTAGCCGAGGCGAAGCGAATGCTCTTTGGCCAGGTCGGCATCGACATGTTCGCCGGTCCCACCGACAGCATGATACTGGCCGACGCCTCCGCCGATGCCGAGCTGGTGGCCCATGACCTGGTCGGACAGGCCGAGCACGGCTACAACTCACCAGTATGGCTGATCACGTCGGACGAGGCGCTGGCGCAGAGGGTCATCCGCCGGGTGCCAGAGCTGATCGCATCCTTGCCCGAGGTGAACCGCGAAAGCGCCCGCGCCGCCTGGGACAACATGGCCGAGGTCATCCTCTGCACCGACCGGGAAGCAATGGCGCAGGTCGCCGACCGCTACGCGCCGGAACACCTCCACATCCAGGCCCTTGACCTGGACTGGTGGCTTGGGCGGCTGCGGGCCTATGGCTCGCTGTTCCTGGGCGAGGAGACGACCGTGGCCTTCGGCGACAAGACCTCGGGCCCGAACCACGTTCTTCCTACGTCGGGCGCCGCGCGCTATACCGGGGGGCTTTCCGTCCACAAGTTCATGAAGACTGTGACCTGGCAGCGCGCCACCCGCGCCGCCGCTCGCCCGCTGGCCGAGGCCACCGCCCGGATCTCGCGGCTGGAAGGGATGGAGGGGCACGCCCGTTCGGCCGACATCCGGCTGGCGAAGTTCTTCCCAGGTGAAAGCTTCGATTCAGGTGTCACGGACGCGACCGCTTGACCCCGGCAAGCGCTGCTACCGACGGGTCTCGCGACCCTGACGATCACATGTGCCGAAACGCTGCCTCCTCACCCCGCCGGGCCAGAGGATCTGGGGTGGAATGACCGGCGGAGGCCCTTCTGATGATCGTGGGGTGAGTTAGCCGGAAGCCTCTTCCACGAACAGGCCTGGGAGGATCTCTTCCCAAAACGCGCGGATCGCCTCGGCGCTCAGCGGGCTCATCCAGCCGAAGCGTTCGAAATCCCCAACCGCTGCGCCTTCCAGCCGCGACAGGAACAGCCGCCGGTCCGCATCCCGTTGCGTTGGCGTCCGCCGTGCCACCGCCGCCTGGATGCGGCGCAGCTGCTCGGCCCTGGCCTGGATGTCCGGCGGTGCCGCTGGAGGCGCCACCGGCTTCGGCGGCCCGAAGTCCTTCTTCAAGACCGCAGTCAGGTAGCCCACCGGGTTGCGCACATCGCCCCCCTGCCCTTCCACATAGTCCAGCTTCGCCACCAACGCCGCCTCGCCATGCTCGGCAATCCACTGCCGCGCCAGCCGGTCCGCAGCGCCCAGCCGCACCAGTCGGTCATAGATCGGCGACTTTCGCACCCCTTCGCCATCATCCAGATCCAGGATCGCCAGCTGCGGGTTCTCGCGGATCAGGAAGCGGATCTCCGTCACCGTCCGCCCCATCTTCCGCGTCTCCGGCGTGACCAGGATGTTCGAGGTCCGGTTCACTTCCTCGACCGCAGGCTTGATGATCTTGGCGTTCAGATGCTTGAACAGCTCGTAATAGTCGCTCTCCCCCACCCCCATCAGCCGCCGGAACAGCTCGATCGACCACCAGCCCGTGCTTCCCGTCCGCACGAACCTGTAACAATTCTCGTACAGCGCCAGCGCATGCCCGCTGGTGAACCGCCGCTGGATGTTCATGTTGATCAGCGCGAAGACCTTGGGATCATGCAGCTTCTGCGCCAGTGCCGGGGAATAGGCATATTCGCAGACCCCGCCCTTCAGCTTGGCATAGGCGAGAAGGCTCGACACCCCCCATTCCTGCCGCCCCTCCTCGTCCAGCATGTCCCATTCCGCCACCGTCTCGGCCAGCCCCCGCAAGGACGCTTTCAGCGTGTCCATGTCATTGCTGTTGTAGCCGATCATCAGGCACAGCGTCCGCGCGTCGATCCGGTGTACCCCACGGGTCATCAGCGTGTCATAGGCGTTCAGGAGGAGCACGTTCGACAACCGCCGCTGCAACAGTGTCAGCTTGCCCGAGACATGGATTGCCGCCACATGCTTCTTCACCGCCCCGCGTCGCAAGGCACCCGTCAGCCGATCCTTGGGAATGTCGTCCATGCCTCGTCCTGCGCGCTTGGGTCGTTGGTGACCTCTTGACCCAAGTCTAGCCGGAAAGGTACCCAACCGCAACGCTTGCGCAGGCCCCTAAGCTGCCGGAGGATCGCGGAATAGAAAGGTACCCGTTTGCAGGATGATCGAGTCACCCCCCTGCCCTTCTGTCGGTTCCCCCGCAGCATTGCAGGGCGTTTTCGGCGAATCAGAGGCCCTTTCCCCGCGAATCGGCACATGTCCTCCCGAAAACGGGTGCCTTTGATCCCGAGTCCGGGTCCCGCTGCTCCTGTAGGCAGGTACCTTTCCTTGGCTAACCATCTGTTTTAAATACGATCCTATGGGCCAAAGCTCTTATAGATTCTAAAATTTCCTCAAACATCGCCTGTGCAGAGACAAGATTTTGGGGATCAGGGCCAGAAGTTCGCTAGGCGATTCCCTTTGGGTATCGGATGTGCGAGTATTCAGCCTACATCAGTCCAAATAACGCACATCCGGTTTCCCGCATGACAAGCTCTTCCGACCTCCCCCCCTATTTCGGCATCGATCCCGAGGCCGCGGCCAGTCGGCTCGCCCAGCCTATCGATACCACGCGATTCGCCAAGGCCGCAGCTTTCGCCGCCCGTGGCCGCGATGATCTTGCCCGGCGTGGCTACGCCCCCGATGGCCAGAAGCGGTTGCGCAAGTTTTCCACCTGGGAAGTCTGCCGTTATCTGATCCCGGTCAATCCCGCGCATTTGCGCCGGGTGCTGAAGCAGAATCCCGACCTGCCGCAGGGCTCGGGCGAAAGCGGCGCGAAGTGGTTCACGCTGGAGGAAGTCCTGACGCTTCGCGATCACTTCGCCGCCGAAGGTGCCGGCTGGCGCGAATACAAGGCCTGGCGACCGGAAGGCCTGCCCGCCAAGGTGGTGGCGGTGGCGAACTTCAAGGGCGGCGTCGGCAAGACCTCGACCGCCGCGCATCTTGCGATGTCGGCGGCGCTTGATGGCTACCGGGTGCTGGTGATCGACCTCGACAGCCAGGGGTCGATGACATCGATCATGGGGGGCAAGGTCACGGATGAATGGCAGACCGTCTTCCCCCTGCTCGCCCGCGATTACGCGATGCATGTCCAGGCTGAAAACGCCGTGCGCGCCGCCGCCGGTCAGGCCGAACTCCCGCTTGACGAAACTTTAACCGAAGCGTTGCAGGTTTCGCCGCGAAACCTCATCCAGAAGACGCATTGGCCGAACATCGACCTGATCGGCGCGCAGCTGAACCTGTACTGGGCGGAATTCCAGGTGCCGGTCTGGCGGATGCAGATGCGCAACTGGGCGCTCTGGGACGCCCTGGGCAATGCGCTGACTGAAACCGGGATCGTGAATGACTATGACATCATCCTGCTCGATACCCCGCCGGCGCTTGGCTATCTTACGATCAACGCCCTGTCGGCGGCCGATATCCTGCTGGTGCCGCTTGGCGCCTCGTTCCTGGAATTCGATTCGACCGGGCGGTTCTTCGACATGATCTACTCCACCTTCGCCTCGATCGAAGAGGGCGAGAATCGCACCCGCCGGGCGCAGGGCCTGCCCGAGATGCGCTTCGAATGGGATGCGGTCCGCGCGCTGATCACCCGGTTCGACGCCGCCCAGCAGACCGACCTCGCCAATGTGATCCAGGCCTATTTCGGTGATTTCATGACCACCTACCGGCAGGAGGTGACCGCGATGGTCGGACAGGCGGGCGAACAGGTGTCGGGCATCTACGAGACGGATTACCGCGATTTCAACCGGGACACCTATGTCCGGGGCCGGGAAACCTTCGACCGCACCTGGGCCGAGGTGAAGCAGGTCATTCTCGGGGCCTGGTGGCGCGATCAGAAGCTGGCTGAGAAAGGCTGACCATGGCAAAGCGCAAGACCCTCGTCGCTCCCTCGACCGAAGACCTCTCCCGGTTCGAGGATGAGTTTCGCCGCGAAACCTTGGGCCGGTCGCCCTTGGCGGCCCCCATCGCCCATGTTGCCGCAGATACTGCCGCCCAGATCGACCCGCGCCCCCTGGTTGACCGCACCGTCGAAGCTCGCGACCGTGCCGATGCCGCCCGGCTGCGCCAGGCCGAAGTCTCGGGCCTGCTGATCCAGGAAATCCCGCTCGACCAGATCGACGCCGATGCCCTGGTGCGCGACCGGATGTCGCTGGACGCTGACGAACTGATGGAGCTGCAGACCTCGATTGCCGCACACGGGCTGCGGTTGCCGATCGAGATCTTCGCCCTGGCCGAGCCGGGGCAGGACGGTCCTCGCTTTGGTCTCCTCTCGGGCTACCGTCGCCTGAAGGCGGTGCAGAACCTGCGGCAGCTGTCCGGGCAAGAGAAATACACCGCGATCAAGGCCGTGATCCGCGACCCGGCCAGCCTTGGCGGCCCCTTCGCGGCGATGGTGGAAGAGAACGAGATCCGCTCCAGCCTGTCGCATTACGAACGCGGCCGGATATCGGTGATCGCCGCGCATCAGGGCGTCTTCCCCAATGTCGAGGCCGCCGTGGACGCGCTGTTCGCGCAGGCCTCGAAAGCCAAGCGGTCCAAGATCCGCTCTTTCGCAATGATCTTCGAGGACCTGGGCGACATGCTGATGTTCCCGCACGCTCTGCGCGAGAAGGATGGACTTCGTCTGGCGGCCGCACTTCGTGACGGCCACCAGGCGCGCATCCGGGACGGTCTGGCTGACGTTGCGCCTGAGACAGCACAGGAAGAGATGGAACGGATCGAGGCGGTGATTTTCAGCCTGGCTCCCTCGGCGCCCAGACCGGAGCGCGGCGGGCGTCCGACCAATCGCGCCGCAAGCGGCCGCTTGGTCGATCTCTCCAGTGGAGTGCGGCTGGTTTCGGGTCACGATGGCGAGGCCTGGTACATCCGTATCGAGGGCAAGCGCGTCGACGGGGTGATGGTCGATCAGCTTGTCAGCCAGCTGGAATCCTGGCTGGGGCTCGCCTGAAACCCGAAGGGCGATCACTGCGGCGCTCGCCGCTAATCCCCCAGCAGATCTGCCGCCGGATTTTCGCTGATCTCGACATCGGCATAATATTTCTGCGCCTGCACCGCCGACCGATGCAGGCTCAGCTTCATGGCGGCAGCAAGCGGCGCGCCGTCCAGCGCGGCCTGGGTCAGGAAGCCAGCGCGGAGGCCATGCGGAGTGGCGAAGTCTTCCGGCAGGCCCGCCAACCGCAGGCGATGGCGAAGAATGGTTCGCAGCGCATCCGGGGCAAGGCGGCGGGGCAGGGGGCGGTCCGATGTGCTGACCGGCCGGAAGAGCGGCCCTTCGGCCAGCCCCGTCACCTCCAGCCAATGCACCACCGCCCGCGCGGCCCGGCCCTTCAACGGCAGCCTCGCTGCCTGCGCCTTCTTCGTCGTCTTGGTCTCCAGGAGCCGGACCCAGAGCAACCCCCTGGCGGCGAAGTCATCGCGCCCGATATCCTCGACGTTCAGCGCCGTGACTTCCGACCTCCGCCGTCCGCCGCTTGCGAAGGCCAGCATCAGCATCGCCCGGTCGCGGAGGCCGCGATGGCTGTTGTCGCAGGTGGCCAGTAGCGCCTCAAGGATGTCGCGGGTGACGGGCTTGGGGGATTTCGGCACGCGGGGCCGGGCATTGGCGCGGCGGGCCTTCTGCCGGGCCTGCTGGACAAGCGGGGCGGAGAAGGGAGAGGTCAGGTTCCGCATCCGGTGGAAGGCCTGCCAGCTGGCAATCCGGCGGTCGAGTGTGGCCGGGGCCGGGCAGGTCAACGCAACGCGCAGGCCGAGGACGATCAGCTCCAGGGCATTGTCCTGCGCTTGGCCGGGCCGGTCGGTCAGGTCTTGGGCATGGTCGAGGATGAAGCGCAAAGCCACCCGCTCATCCTCGGGCCAGGTGAGCGGCTGGCCGAAAGCGGCCATTTTCCAGGCGGCGATATAGGCCAGGTCCCGCTCCCAGGCGCGCAAGGTATTCGGCGGGGTGCCACGCCGGTAGAGGTCGGTCAAGGCGGACTCATCGGCGGCGGAGAGCTGGGCATAGGCGGGCAGGGCAAGGGGGGTCATGGGTTGCCTTTCTGGCCAACGCAGTCTATATATCTAGCCAAATAGCTAGACAGGAGCCGCATCATGTGGAGCTTGCAGGACGCGAAAAACCGCTTTTCCGCCGTGGTCGAGGCGGCACTGGCCGGACGACCGCAGGAAGTTACCCGGCGGGGCCGACCGGCCGTGGTGGTCCTGGCGGTCGAGGAATACGAACGGCTGGTGCAGGTTGCGGCCGGGCGACGCGAGAGCTTTGCCGAACATCTGTTGCATTTCCCCGGCGCCGAGGTGGAGCGGTTGCAGGCCAAGCCGCGCGACGTGGCCTTCTGATGTATCTGCTGGTGTCGCGTTTGGTTCCCGACTTCAATTGAAGCGGTTAGCTGAAACCTGAGCGGTCTGGTTGGAGCTTGGCATTTCAGGAAAGGCTCGACGGAAGGGCAG